>JAHFTY010000110.1 GCA_023265365.1 Acidobacteriota bacterium | reverse complement strand
TAGGGAGAAAGGATCGTGTACTTCAATCCGAGATCGGCCATCAACTCGAGCGTTTCCATATCGACGGCGGTTTCGGGCAGCCACAAACCCTCGGGCCTGCGGCCGAAGCGGAATTCGAAGTCCCGGATTCCCCAGAAGATCTGGGTGTGTTTGTCGCGGCGGCTGGCCAGAGGCAGGATCATGTGATTGTAACCCTGCGCGATCGCGGAGCCGTGGCCGCTGTAGCGCTGCCGGCTTTCCCGGTCCGCGTCGAGAATGTTCCGGTAGACCTCCGGCTCGCGTTCCGCCAGCCAGGCGAGCAGGGTCGGGCCGAAGTTGAAGCTGATGTGCGCGTAGTTGTTCACGATTTCGGCGACCTTGTTTTCCCCGTCCAGAATGCGCGACGTTCCGTTGGGCGCATAACATTCGGCGGTGATGCGTTCGTTCCAGTCGTGGAATGGATAGGCGGAGTCCTGAAGTTCGACGAATTCCAGCCACGCGTTTTCGCGCGGCGGCTGGTAGAAATGGCCGTGAATGCAGACGTATCTTTCCAATCAGCCCTCCGCATGGTTTTCCAGGAGCACCACCGATGCCGCTCCCACCACAATGTCCGTGTGCGGCATGACTTCGAGGGGAAGCCGGCTTCCGGGCCCGAGCCATTGCCGGTCCGCCGAATCCAGGCGCTTGCGCCAACGATTCGCCGGGATTCTGTCCTTCAGCGTCACCGGTTTCTCGTTGAAGTTCAGGATGGCGGCGATTTCGTTCGACGCCTCCCATCTCCGAACGATCAGGACCTGTTCGTCGTCGAGACTGAGGACGTCCATGTTCGACTTGTTGAGACCGCAAAGCGAAGGGATGGTCCGGCGCAGATGAATCAATTGGCGATGGAAGTCCAGCATCACGCGGTGTGGCGGTTCGTCGCGCAACTCGTATTGCAGTTTCGAACGCAGGAACGTCGCCTCATCCTGAGGATCCGGGGGCTCGCCTTTCCACTCGAATTCGGAGAACTCTTCTTTTCTGCCCCGCCGGACCGCTTCAATCAGGTCCGGTTCGGAGTGACTGACGAAATACTGGAACGGCGCCGGCTCCGCGTACTCGTCGCCCATGAAAAGCAGCGGAACGAACGGCGAGAGCAGAACCGCGCCGGACGCCAGCTTGTACTGTTCGAGAGTCACCAGCCGGCTGAGGCGCTCTCCCATCATGCGATTGCCGATCTGGTCGTGGTTTTGCGCGAACACCACGAATTTTGCCGGAGGAATGTCGCGCGACGAATTGCCGTGACGCCGCTGGCGCGTGACCGAGAACCGGCCGGCGTACACGTAACCTTCGGAGAAGGCCTGGGCCATGTGCTGGAAGCGTCCGAAGTCGACGTAGTAGCCACCCGACTCCTTCGTCAACAGCGTGTGAAGGGAATGGTGGAAGTCGTCGTTCCACTGCGCGTCCAGTCCATATCCACCCAGCTCCGGCGGCCGGATGAGACGCGTGTCGTTCAATGCGCTTTCGGCAATGGCGTAGATCCTGCGATTCAGCAAAGTGCCCCGGGCGTGGAGCGCCGCCGCAAGCTCCTCGAGAAACGTTTCGGCGGAATGATCGAGGATCGCGTGCACGGCATCCAGCCGCAGCGCATCGATGTGGAACTCGGTGACCCAGTAGAGCGCGTTCTGCAGAAAGTAGTGACGCACCTCGTCGCTTTGCTCATCGTCGAAGTTGATGGCGGGACCCCATGGCGTTCTGTAGCGGTCGGTGAAGTACGGTCCGAACCGAGGCAGGTCGTTTCCTTCGGGCCCAAGATGGTTGTAGACGACGTCGAGAATCACGGCCAGTCCACGCCGGTGACATTCGTTCACCAGGCGCTTCAGCTTCTGCGGGCCGCCATAGCTGTTCTGCACCGCGAACGGATAGACGCCGTCATAGCCCCAGTTACGCTCACCGGCGAACTGGGCCACCGGCATCAGTTCGATCGCGGTGATACCGATCCCGGCCAGTCCATCGAGCCGCGGGACGATCGCATCGAAGGTTCCTTCCGGAGTGAACGTTCCAGTGTGGAGTTCATAGATGACGAAGGTTTCGATCGGGATGCCGTGCCACGTTTCATCGGACCACGGAAAGTGGCGCTCCATCACGGCGCTCGATCCATGAACGCCATCGGGCTGATGGCCGGAAGCCGGATCGGCGAACGCTTCACGGGCGTCGAGACGGTACCGGTAGGTTGTGCCGGGCTGAACGTCGTCAAGAGTTACCTGATGATACCCGCGGCCCTGCTTCTCCATGGGAACCGTGCGCTCGTCCGGCGAAAGAAGCTGCAGATCGACATGTGCGGTGGACGGCGCCCACACCCGGAACCGGCACCGGTCACCGTCCAGCCACACTGCTCCGACATCTCGCATGCCGCCTACGTAGCAAGACGATGACCACTCTTCGCGGAGGGGGAATATTTAAGTGCTTCGATTTCCGAGGTCTGACGGTCTTCGTGTTTCAGGAAGATGGCTCCGAGCGGGGGCACAATCAGGTTCAGCGAAAACGGCTTCCCATGCATCGGAGACTCGTCGGTTTGTTTTCCGCCGAGATTCCCGAAGTCTTCGCCACCGTAATTCCGGGAATCGCTGTTCAGGATTTCGCGCCAGAAGCCCGGCCGGGTGACCCCGACACGGTAGTCGTATCGCGGCAGCGGGGTGAAATTGAAGGCAACGGCGATGATGTCCTGATCGTTGCGGGACTTGCGCATGAAGGTCAGGACGCTTTGTTCCGAGTCGCTGCCGTCGATCCATTCGAATCCGGACGGGTCGCAATCGAGTTCGTGAAGCGCTTTCTCGGCACGATAGGCGTGGTTGACGTCGGATACCCAGCGCTTCAGTTGGCGGTGCGAGTCGTGCTGGAGCAGGTGCCATTCCAGGCTGTCGTCGTGGTTCCATTCCTTCCACTGGCCGAATTCCCCTCCCATGAACAGCAGCTTCTTTGCAGGCTGGGCAAACATGTACGCGAAGAGCAGCCGGAGGTTCGCGAATTTCTGCCAGAGGTCACCGGGCATTTTGTTGATGAGCGATCCCTTGCCGTGAACGACTTCGTCATGCGAGAGCGGCAGCACGAAATTTTCGTGAAAGGCGTAGATCATCCGGAACGTGAGTTGGTTGTGGTGGTACTTGCGATGGATCGGATCATGGGCCATGTATTTCAGCGTGTCGTGCATCCAACCCATATCCCACTTGAATCCGAATCCGAGTCCGCCGACGTAATTCGGCCGGGACACCATCGGCCACGAGGTGGATTCTTCGGCGAGTGTCTGCGCGTCGGGATGCCGGCTGTAGACCTCGGAATTGAAGCGCCGCAGGAAATCGATGGCTTCCAGATTCTCTCGTCCCCCGAATGCGTTGGGAATCCACTCTCCTTCCTTTCGCGAATAGTCCAGGTAGAGCATCGAAGCCACTGCGTCCACGCGCAGCCCGTCGAGGTGATAGGTATCGAGCCAGAACAGTGCGCTGCTCAACAGGAAGCTCCGCACTTCGTGCCGGCCGTAATTGAAGATGTAGCTGTCCCAGTCTTTGTGGATTCCCTTGCGCGGGTCGGAATGTTCGTAAAGGTGCGTGCCGTCGAAATAGCCGATCGCCCATTCGTCGGTGGGAAAGTGGGATGGAACCCAGTCCAGGATCACGCCGATTCCGCGGCCGTGCAGGAAGTCGATGAGGAACATCAGGTCCTGCGG
This sequence comes from Acidobacteriota bacterium, assembly GCA_023265365.1. Taxonomy (GTDB): domain Bacteria; phylum Acidobacteriota; class Terriglobia; order 20CM-2-55-15; family 20CM-2-55-15; genus JAHFTY01. The sequence goes on along the minus strand of JAHFTY010000110.1, from coordinate 12,504 downwards.
CGTGCCGTAGCGGCTGGTCGGCGCGAAGTATCCGGTCGTCTGGTATCCCCACGATCCATAGAAAGGATGCTCCGTGACCGGCATCATCTCGATGTGCGTGAATCCCATCTCCTCCACATAGTCCGCCAGCAACGGCGCCATTTCGCGATAACTGAGCCACCGGTTGTTGTCTTGCGGCACGCGTCTCCATGACCCGAGGTGCACTTCATAAATCGACATCGGGGCGTTAATCGACTGTTTCGGGCCTCGCGTCTTCATCCATTCCGAGTCGTTCCATTCGTAGTCGAGATTCCAGACGATCGACGCGGTGCGAGGCGGCAGTTCGGCGTGGAAGGCAAAGGGATCGGCCTTGTCGACGCTGTAATTGTGGTATCGCGATACCACGTGGTACTTGTATGCGGCGCCCTGGCCCACATCCGGGACGAAGAGTTCCCAGATTCCCGAGTGCGCCCGCGGCCGCATCGGGTGGCTCGACTTGTTCCAGCCGTTGAACGCGCCGGTCACCGCAACCGACTGCGCGTCCGGCGCCCACACTGCAAAGGTGGTGCCCTGTTTTCTTTCGACGGTGTGTTCGTGCGACCCCATTTTGTCGAAGAGCCGGGTATGGCTTCCTTCGTTAAAGAGGTAAAGATCCTGATCCGTTAGTAATGACATTTGTTCGAATTTCACCTGTATGAAGGAGGGGAAGCCCCGCTCAGCGACGAAGTCTGCGGCCCTTTTCCACAATCCGCAAGATTTCCGCTGCCTCCTTTGAACCTTCGATTTCCTCAACGCTCAGCCTCGTTTTGCGTTTCCAGTTCGGGCGTTCCCTTGAAGTCGAAGGCACGTTCTGAGGATGGGTTTCCCCCCACAGGTCCTCAATGTTGACAAGCACCACGTTTGCCAGGCTCGCGGCGAGAAACTGGGTGGCTGCTTTGAAAATGACGTCGGGAGCGACACGGCTTCCTGCATCCAGAAAATGTTTGTGCTGCAGAAATTCGATCAGGGCTTTGCGAATCCGCGCGCGTTGCAGACGTTCTTCTTTTGCGGCGCTCTTGTCGAGGAGTTGCAGCTCGAGCCGGTCGTCGACATCGGCGGCGTCGAGAAACGCGCGGAAAGGCGCCATGTCGTGCGTGTTCAGGCTGGCGGCGGCGTCGTCGGGAACCGAACGCAGCGCCCGCCTGGCATCGTCGCCGGCCACTTCGTACTGCAGGACGTACATCTGTTGGATGTTGTGCCGCTGCATCGCCTGGCTCACCTCGGGCGGCACGGTTCCCAGGTTTTCGCCGACAACTCCGGCCTGATACCGATGGGACTCGATCGACAGAATGGCGTATAGCTCGTCCGCGGGATAGTCCACGTAGACGCCCTTGTCGCCGGTGAACCCATGGGGAATCCAGAAGAGGCGATGTAAACCCATCACGTGGTCGATGCGCAGCATTTTCGAATACCGGAAATGGTTCCGCAGGTACGCAATCGTGTATTGATGATGCCGGAGCCGCACCACGTCCGGATGCATCGGCGGGAATGCCCAGTTCTGACCCGAGGTGAAAACCGGGTCGGGAGGCGCGCCGCCGTCTGCGCCGGAAACAAACTGATCGCGGAACCGCCAGATATCGTAGCTGTCCGGATGAAGGCCGAGCGGAAGATCGAGATTCAACAGTTGTCCGGTTCGCTTCGTTTTCTGTCCGAGCTGGCGCAGTTGATCCTGAATACGCCACTGCGCGTACAAATGGTATCGCTCGTCGCGGGTTTCAAAGTCTGCCGGGGTGATCTGGCCCGCCCGAAGCCGCTCGGGCCAAAGCGTCCAGCCTTTTCGAAAGCGGTCCGTCACGGCGCGGAACCTTGCGTATTGTTGGAGCTCGCCGTCACTCTTTACGAACTCGTTGAATCGGTCGCGCGTTTCGGTGCGTTTTGCTTTGAAGAAGGCGTCGGCGTCTTTGCTCAGCACTTTTCGCCGGAATGCCATCTCCTTCCGGTAGTCGACGAATTCCGATTGTGCCGCACGACGGGTCTGGCCGACGTCCACGTAGAATTCGTTCCAGAAAAGGCGGCTCGCCGGAGAATAGGGGCTCGGCTCGAAGGGCTCATCCAGGTAGGACGCCAGCAACGGAAGCGTCGCCGCCACGCGCCCGCCGAGCACGCCGATCCAGTCGACCATCGTTTCGAAGTCCGTCAGGTCGCCGGCGTGAGGATTGCGTTTGGAGTGGAGCGCGTATACCGGAGCGAACACTCCCCATTCTTTTCGTTCGAACGGGAAGAACGCCTTCATCGGCGCCGAGATGATCATTATCTCGTGCCCCCGTCCGTTCAATTCGACCGTGAGTCGGTGGTATCCGGAAGGGAGGGGGCGGCCGATCGTCAACTCGCGTTCGACATACCTGGTCTTGCCCACCTCCTGCTGATTGCGTATCAGCAGTTTCGACAGCGGCGTACTTGTGGACTGCGTTTCACCGCCGGCAAGGGTGAGCCTGCTTCGCAGCGTCGCGTTGAGCAGCGACTGTGGAGTACGGACCGGAATGGGAGGAAGCTTCCCGTCCCAGGCGACGACCACCGGTTCGACGACGCGCTCCCACAACTCACGGTTCCGCAGCGCGAGTGCGGCATCGACGTCGTCCATGCCGTTGACCTCGGCGCCCAGGAGGCGGAGCACCGCCAGCAGCGACTCGACCGGCGCCTCCTGCCGTTGCCGCCTCATGTCGCGGTAGGACGTCTGGACGCCGTAAAGACGGGCGAGGTGCGCGAGTTTCTGTGGAATCGTCGTCATCAGGCCGCCGGCTCTTCGAGAAGCTGTAAAACCCCGAGGAGCGGAATGCGGAGCCAGTCCGGACGATTGTTCAATTCATAACCCAGCTCGTATAACGCTTTCTCGAGCAGATACACGTTGAGCAGGATCTTCAGTTCTTCGCCGTTCGCCGGCAGGAATCCGGCCGGAGCCGCATGTTCCAGATACGACTTGAGGAACGCGGAGCCGACCCAGACATTCCAGAGCCGGGCCCACGGTTCGAGCGCGGCCATGTCTTCCGGCCGGACGTTCGCGCTGCCGAGATGGCCGAACAGCGACGTGTAGGCGGCGTAATGGAACGAGCGAAGCATCCCGGCCACGTCCCGCACCGCGGACCTTTTGATTCGTCGTTCGGTCAGCGGGCGTGCCGGCTCTCCTTCGAAATCGATGATCACGTAGTCCTTGCCTGTGTAGAGAACCTGGCCCAGGTGGAAGTCGCCGTGATTGCGCGTGCGTTTGGCCGCGATCTTCCGGGACACGACCGAGCGGAACCGGGTCATGATCTGTTGTTCGCGATCCACGACCTTCAGCGCATCGTTCAAAACATCGCCCGACAGCGTCTTCAGACGTTTGCGCAAGAGAAGAAACATCTGACCGGCATGATTGCGCATCGACTGGTACAGCGACCGCTGGTACAGAAGCGAGAAAGGCTCGGGAGCGAAATCCGGATCTTCGCTCTCGGACGCGAGCGCCACATGAAGCTCCGCGGTCCGGCGTCCCAGGAGTTTCACGTGTTCATAATAGGGGCCGATCAGATCGGTTGCCGGCGCCGGCATGCCGGGATCGAAAAGCAGGTCGACGAGCGCCTTGCCGCGCGGAGGGCCGCCGGGATCGGAAGGCTGGCGCATGATGGCGCGGTCGAAGTACTGGCTCAACGCGTCGAGCGTATGCCGCCAGGCGTCGCCTTCGTTGGGCACGTACTCCTGCAGGATGCCCATGGAAAACTGCCGCCGGTCGCGCGGGCGGTATTCGATTTCGCCTGCGACGGAGGGAGAGGCGGCGAACCCGGCGCGTTCGGTGAGGAACCGTCCGATCTCGACATCGGGATTGATTCCGTCTTCCAGCCGGCGGAAGAGTTTCAGGATGAACTTGTCGCCGTAGACGATGGACGAGTTCGTCTGCTCTGCGCGAACCGACGACACTTCGAGTGGAACGCCATTAAGCAGCAGGTCTTTCGCGGCCCGGTAAGGCACGCCGGAAATGTCTCCGCCGGTCCCCCGAAGTTGTTTCTTCCGCACAATCATGTCGAACAGTATGGCGCAGAACTCGCGGTCCAGCACTGCATCATAAATGACGCCGTGCCGCACCTTGTCTCCGGTCTTCACGTCGAGCTCGGCAAGAATGGAGGCGTCCGCTGTTTGACGGACCTGGTCCGCGCGATCGGCCCACGCGAAAGCGAGGGGTAGAAGGTAGATTTCCGGTTCTTCCTCCGTGTATTCGACGAGGACCTGAGCGATGCACCACTCTGCCCGCTCCTGCGCGACCGGCGCCGTTTCGACGAACGCGGTGGACTTGATCGCGCGGCTCTTTCCGCGGAACCAGCGGCGAGCCGGCAGGTAGGTCATCAGCGTCTCTTCAAGCGCCGAACGATTCTTCCCGCTGAACACGTTGATCCACGAGTTCGTTGTTTCGAGTTTGCGGCGGCGGTCCATGACCGCCGATCCCTTTGCGGCAAGCACGAACCAGTAGAACGAGTGGCCGCCGATCGTGAGCGGGTACGGCGATTCGCCGATCGCCGGAAACGTTGTGCGTCCAAACAGCTCGATGGGAGCCGTGCCCTTGAATGCCGCCAGGTCGATTCCCGCGTGCTGGACGAATCGTGAGAGGTTGGCGACCACGAGAATCGTTTCGTCCTGATACCGGCGGATGAAGGCAAGGACGCGATGGTTGTCTGGAAACAAAAACTCCATCGTTCCGCGGCCAAACGCCTTGTATCGCTTGCGCATCGCGATCAACCGTTTCATCCACCACAGCATCGAGTGCGGATTGTTCTGCTGCGCCTCGACGTTATACGCCTCGTAGTGCGATTCCGGGTCGATGACGATCGGCAAAAAAAGCCGGTGCGGGCTCGCGCGCGAGAATCCGGCGTTGCGGTCGGCGCTCCATTGCATTGGCGTGCGCACGGAGTTGCGGTCGCCGAGATAGATGTTGTCGCCCATGCCGATTTCGTCGCCGTAGTACAGAACCGGCGTACCCGGCAGCGAAAACAGCAGCGCGTTCATCAGCTCGATCTGACGCCAGTCCCGTCCCAGCAGCGTGGCCAGACGCCGGCGGATGCCGAGGTTGATGCGCATTTGGGGATCGTGGGCATAAACGCGATACATGTAGTCGCGCTCCTCGTCCGTCACCATTTCGAGCGTGAGCTCGTCGTGATTGCGCAGAAACATCGCCCACTGGCAGGTGTCGGGGATCGGCGGAGTCTGCGCAAGAATGTCGAGGATGGGAAAGCGGTCTTCCATCCGGAGCGCCATGAACATTCGCGGCATGACCGGAAAATGGAAGGCCATCTGGCATTCGTCGCCGCTGCCGAAATAGGCGACGGCATCCTCCGGCCATTGATTGGCTTCCGCCAGAAACATGCGGTTGCGAAACTTCCGGTCCACCTGCTTCCGAAGCGCTTTCAGAAACGCGTGGGTTTCGGGAAGATTCTCGCAGTTCGTCCCTTCGCGTTCGTACAGGTACGGCACCGCGTCCAGCCGCATTCCGTCGACGCCCATGGCCAGCCAGAAATTCACCACCTGCAAGAGACTCTTTCCGACTTCGGGGTTGTCGAAATTCAGGTCGGGCTGGTGATGGTAAAAACGGTGCCAGAAGTACTCGTTCGCGACCGGGTCCCAGGTCCAGTTCGAGGCTTCAAAGTCTTTGAAGATAATCCGCGCATCCCTGTTCTTGTCGGCCGTCTCGCTCCAGACGTAATAGTCGCGCCACGCCCCGCCGGTTTTTGCGCGCCTCGAGCGCTGAAACCAGGCGTGCTGGTCGGACGTGTGATTGAGAACCAGTTCCGTGATCACGCGAATGCCGCGGCGATGCGCCTCGCGGAGAAAGATCTTGAAGTCGGCCAGCGTTCCGTAGGACGGATGGACGTTGGTGTAGTCGGCGATGTCGTAGCCGTCGTCTTTCAGTGGCGACGGATAGAAGGGCAGCAGCCATACCGCCGTGATGCCGAGGTCCCGGAGATAGTCCAGTTTCCGGGTCAGGCCCTGGAAATCGCCGATGCCGTCGGCGTTGCTGTCATTGAAGGCCCGGACGTGAACTTCATAAATAATGGCGTCTTTGTACCAGGTGGGATCGTCTTCAAGAATGAAACCGTCGTTTTCACGCATGCGTCTTCAGTCATCCAAACGGAGAATGTGGGCCGGGATCTCGCCGGGCCGCAGCTCAATGTAATTCCGCGGCCCCTGCCACGTGTAACTCGCGCCGGTCAGCAGGTCTTTCACCGTGTACGGATGACCGGGGTCGATGCCGAACTCGTCCAGCGGCAGCTCGATGAAACCGCTCTGTGTGTTCCGCCAGTCGAGGTTAACGACCGTCACGATGACATTCTCGTTTTCCGCGGTCCTCTTGCTGTAACCGATGATGCCTGGATTGTCGACGCGGTGAAACTCCAGCCGGCGGTTGCTCTGCAGCGAGGCGTTCTCGAGCCGGATGGCGTTGACGCGTGAAATCAATCCCCGGAGGCTCGAAGGATCGGACATGTTCCGGTATTTGATTTCGTACTTTTCGGACTCGAGATACTCCTCGGTGTCCTCTCCTTTCGGAGTGTTTTCCTGCAGCTCGAATGCAGGTCCGTAGATGCCGTACGAGGCGCTCAGCGTCGCCGCCAGAATCAACCGGATCATGAACGCGGGCCGGCCGCCCTCCTGAAGATACGCGTGGAGGATGTCCGGCGTGTTCGGCCAGACGTTCGGCCGGAAGAAGTCGGAGACGGGGGGCCGCGTCAGTTCGGTGAAGTACTCCTCGAGTTCCGTTTTCGTATTCCGCCACGTGAAGTAGGTATACGACTGCGTGAAGCCCAGCCGGGCAAGGTGGTACATGATGTTCGGGCGCGTGAACGCCTCGGACAGGAACAGCAGGTCCGGGTGCTTCTTCTTCAGGTCTCCGAGCATCCACTCCCAGAATGCGAAGGGTTTTGTGTGCGGATTGTCGACACGAAAGATGCGCACGCCCTGCTCGATCCAGAATTCCACGATGCTTTTCAGTTCATTCCACAAGGACTGCCAATGCTCCGATTCAAAGTCGAATGGATGAATGTCTTCGTATTTCTTGGGCGGATTCTCCGCGTATTGAACCGTGCCGTCCGGCCGCCCTCGAAACCACTCCGGATGCTCCTTCAGATAGGGATGGTCGGGCGAACTTTGGTAAGCCAGGTCCAATGCAATCTCGATTCCGCTTTCGCCCGCCACGCGCAGGAGACGCCGGAAGTCCTCGAGGGTTCCAAGCGCAGGATGGATCGACTTGTGGCCTCCCTCCGCTCCTCCGATGGCCCATGGACTACCCGGATCGCCCGCTTCCGCACGGGGAGAATTGTTGCGGCCTTTGCGATGCGTTGTTCCAATCGGATGGATGGGAGGAAAGTAGAGGACATTGAAGCCCATCTTTTCGATGTGGGGAATCCAGCGCTCACAGTCTTTGAACGTCCCGTGCCGGCCGGGTTCGGCAGCAGCCGATCGCGGGAACATCTCGTACCACGCGCTGAAACGGGCGCGTTCACGATCGACGGTGACCACGAGCACCTTGTAGTTCGCGGGATGTTCGTGAATGGGATAGCGGCCCGCGATGGCCGCGAGCGAGTCCGAAAGCGCCAGATCGGCCGTCAGCGATCCCGCCGCTTCGTTCAGCGCGCGCGCGTCGTCGCCGGATGCGCGTGAGGCCGCGAGTTTCAGCAGATTCGAGCCGATCGCCAGGTCGATGGAAATGTCCTGGCCGGCGGCCACTCTTTTTTTGAGATCGCGTGACCAGGCGCCGAAGTGATCGATCCATGCGCTGAGGGTATAGACGTAGGATCCGGCGCGGCTGACCACGAAACGGCCCTGCCAGTGGTCGTTGACGAGCGGTTCCATGGGAGTCTGTTCCCACTGCGCTTCGTCGCCGTGGCGGTGCCGAAGTACACACATGATGGCATCGTGCCCGTCGGCGAAGACGTCCGCCTCCACTTCCACATCCTCGCCAACAGTGCGTTTGACCGGAAAACGCCCACACTCGATTTCGGGTCGAACGCCGCGAATCACGATGCGCACTCGCGAATGGTCAGCCATTCCTAGAGCCTAGCATGTTGTGAAGAGAGTCGATGGCCGGACATGTCTGGACAGTTCTGTCCCCGAATCAGGGGAGCAGGCCCAGACGAACGGCGGGCGTATATCCGGGAAACACGCGACTGACATCGCCTGCTCCCAGATGTTGGCGGACGACCTCGCTGAAAACATCGCGGAAATCCGTCGTCAGCGAAAGATCGCGCCCTTCGTGCAACTGGTCAGGAGCCAGGCCGGGCCACCGGCCATAAACGCGTCCGCCCTTGATGGGGCCGCCCAGAAGCAGGAGGGCGCCGGCATGTCCGTGGTCGGTTCCCCCGGAGCCGTTCTGACGGATTGCGCGGCCAAACTCCGTCATGGTGATGACGACGACGTTTTCCATCCGGTCGCCGAGGTCCCGGTAGAGAGCGGACAGGCCCTGACCGAATTCCTGAAGCCGGCCGGCGAGTTGTCCGCGGTCGTTGCCCTGGTTGGCATGCGTGTCCCATCCGCCGATTTCGGTGAAAGCCGTTTCGAGGCCGACACCCGCTTTAATGAGCTGCGCGATTTGCAGTAACGACTGACCGTAGGGAGAGGCCGGATACTGCGCGCCATTCTCCGGCCCGTATTGCTGCGGTCTGGCCCCTTCGAGAACGTGGACGGCTTCAAACGTCTCCCCGCCGTACATCGCTTCAAACGCGCCGGCCCCGCTGCGGACGCCAAAATCGCCGATGCGGCTCATCGCCACGACAGGCGCCGGGCCCATCAGCGATCGAGGCACGTTCGGGCTGAATGCGACCGCGCGGAAGGGTGTTGCGGAGCGATCGGGCTTGACCCGAAGGTATCGGTTCAGCCAACCGTCCTCGATATTCTTGTTGCCGGGCGCGCCGGACTCCATGTAGTCCTGCGCATCGAAATGCGATCGCGTGTTGTCGGGCGATCCGGCGGCATGGACGACCGCGAGCCGGCCCTCATCATAAATCGGCTTCAAAGAATCCAGCGCCGGATGAAGACCGAAGAAGCCGTCCAGATCCATCGGCGAATCGATTGCAATCTGCGGCCGCGCCGGCCGGTAATTCGGGTCGCCATAGGGAACGACCATCGAAATCCCATCCACGGCTCCCCGCTGGAAAACGGCGATCAGGACCGGATGATCCTTCGCTCTTTCCGTCATGGCCGCTCGAACCAGGAAGGAAGGTGTTACGGCAAAGCTCGCCAGAGCCAGGCCGCTCGACTTGATGAAAAAACGCCGTCCGATCATTACCGTTACCTCTTCTGAAATTCCGGCGATCCCAGGACGAGCGAGAAAGCCTTGACCGGCGAAAGCCCGGCCGGCGACGCCACCTGGCCGGCAACGACTTTTCTGGTTCGTTCGGAGATGTCGCCGCCCAGGGCAAGGTCGGCTGCACGTTGCACGAGAACATCGGCAGACGCCGATTCATCCGCGAACCGCGATAATTCGACGGGAGTCCCAGGAATCCGGTTCGACGCGAGTGCGATTCCAAAATTGATTCGTTCGAGCAGGGCGCCGCTGCTGTTCCACTGAGACGCTCGATCCGGAAAGCCCGTCGGGGCCTGACAGCGATACAGGGGCTGTCCCATCGTTGCCACCGCCTGCGCCAGACGCGGTCCGCCGTTTGTCGAAGCGCCGAGCGCGCGAATGGACGAGACGGCCAGTTCGAAAGGCGATTTGGTTTTCGCTCGATAGGCTTCCGCGGAGAAGAATTCGCCGGACGTCAGGATCGCGCGGAGCATTTGGCGGATGTCGCCGTCCGTTTGGGTGTAGACGGAAGCCACCCGGTCGACAAGCGAACCGGGCGGGGCGTCGTTGACGAACCGTCGCACCAGCTTCGTGGCGATGAACCGTGCCGTGCTCGGATGGCGCACGAGAATGTCGATCACGCGTTCGCCCTCCTTCATTCCTTCGGCGCCGATCCGCCGGCCCAGGACCACCTTCTCTCCAGGATCGTGCATCGCCGCGCGGAATACGAATACCGGGTTTTCGCGGGTGCGGTCGATGGTCCAGCCGGTGAAGGCGCGTGCCACCTCCTGAACATCTTTCTGGGTGTAGCCTCCGTCGACGCCCATGGTGTGCAGTTCCATCAACTCGCGCGCGTAGTTTTCGTTGATCCCCGGCCGGCGTCCCTTCTTCTGCTGTTCGAGGCGTTCTCGAATCCGATCGATCTGCTGTTCGCGGCGTGGAGAAAAAGGCTCGCGCTGGAGCTGCTCCAGCCTTTCCATCGTGGTCGTGAGCGTGTCCGGCGATGACGACAGTGCGTTGTCGAGGTAGAAGAGCATGGCGGGGTGTTGGGCGGTGGCCATGACGAGGTCTTTGAACTTTCCGAGCGCATGGGGCCGGATCGCGTTCATTTCGTAGCCGGTGGTGAGGCTCTTGTCGAGGCCTTTGCCCCAGAAAATATTGAAGTGGTTGTACCAGAAGTCGACCATCACCTCATCGAGCTGGCGCTCGCTGGACACGGCGCGGACAAGCTTCTGGCCCTGGAGTTCCTGCAGCAGTTTCTGCAGCGGATGGACTCCTTGACCGGGTGCGATATCTTTTGCCGGCACATAGATCTTCGCAATCTCCGCGCCGTCCATCCGGATTGAAGGGAAGCGTGCCAGCAGCGCTTCGGTGGCGCTGTCATCGATGCGTTCGGGGTGGAGCTGCTGCTCGATGTAGGCGTCCAGACCCATTTTCTTCACGCGCTCGATGTCCCCCGGGCGGGGGCCGAAACCAATCCGGTTCAGGATGTGGAGAACGCGCTGGTTGTCGGTAAGCGCGGCGAGCCCGAGGCCGGCGTGCGCCGGCGGAAGCAAGATGAGAATCAGCGCGAAAGCAATGCCTGTTCTGCCTTTCATGCCGATGTAGACAGAAAAGATTCGGACAAGGTCTAGCCGGAAACTCCGCGGGACGAGGACTTTTCCCCGCCTTGGCCAAGGCGGGGTGCCGCGGAGCGGCGGGGCGGTTCGTTCAACACAATCAATTTCCTGAACAGCACCACCCCGGCGCTTCGCGCCACCCCTCCTCGACGAGGAGGGGAAAACGCTTTTCCTCGATTTCGCTTCATTGGGACAGCAGTGCCTCGACGAGGAGGGATGGCGCGAAGATCGTTCACACTTTTTGAGTGGTAGACGGTGTCCTTACTGCTGGTCTTCGTCGTCGACGCCCATGGCGAAGTTATCGATTTCGGGCTCGATGCCTGAATCGTCTTCGTCGGTCGCGTCGCCGAAGATCTGGCCTCCAAGTTTTTCCTTGAAGGCTTTCTTGCCGCCCTCAGGTTTGAAGCTCTTGGCGCGGTTACGGGCAGGCTTGGCGTCGGGGCCAAACTTACGGGTACGATCGGCGCGAGCAGAGTCGCCCTCCGGAGGCATGAATTCAGGAGCGGGTCCGCGATGCATGGGAGGTCCCAACGGTCTGCCCGCCGGCGGACCCGACGGCCGTCCCATCGATGGTCCGGCAGGACGGTATCCTCCGCCGCCACTGTACCCTCCGCCTCCGCCCGGGCCCGCGGGACGGGCTCCGGCCTCCTTGGCTCTTGCTTCGTTGACCGCCAACGGACGTCCCTTGAATGGCTGATTGTTGAAGAGCCGGATCGCCTCTTGTGCTGCGGCGCCGTCAATGAACTCGACGAAAGCAAAGCCGCGTTTTCTTCCCGTTTCGCGGTCCACCGGTATGAACACGCTGGCCAGATTTCCCGCCGGCGCGAAGTGCGCTCGAATTTCATCTTCGCTCGCGTCATAGGGAAGGTTCCCGACAAATAAACGAACAGGCATCGTTTCCTCTATTTACCTCTCGATACGTGGATTCAAAAAAATGGCTGCGGAATTCACATTCTTGCGGAAGGGTGGCCGGCGGGGAGACCCGCGGCCGGAGAAAAAGCCGCTGCGTGGATGAAAGAGTTGGTCATGACGCGGGCCATCTTACCACGGCACCCGGAGAAAGAAGAAATCCGGCGAGTAACTAAAGTAACTAAAGTCCGATCGGATCTGCCGGATCAACGAGGAGTCCCCCGTGAAAACCATTTCCTTGTGAATTTCGTTTGGCCGTCGCGCATCGATCACCTGCACGCGGAATTGATTTCCAGTCATGAATGCGTCCGGCGAGTAGGTGTAACTGCCCGCATAGGCCTCATCGATGAACCGCTTGTTTTTCGCTTCCGAATTGCCGGCAACGATCTGGCGTCCCGGCATGATGGGCTGGATCAGTTGTCCGTCCCGATAGATCCGAAACTCCATGAACTCGCCCTTGAACTCCATGTCGTGCGGGCCGCCTTTTCCAAGGACTGAGAAAGGGGTCATCAGCGCGGACAGCTTGCGGCGGGGCGTGTATCCCGACCTGGGCCGGATGTCGAAGGTGACGGCGAAGTCCAGCGCGTTTTCAGTGGTGCGATGCCATTCGTAATAGGGATCCTCCATCCCATGAAATACCGGATCGGCGATGTCCTTGCTGCGCCGCGCAAACCGGTTCAGCTGACGCATACGCCCGGAAGCCGACTGCATTTTGCCGATAAG
>JAHFTY010000109.1:15241-16254 GCA_023265365.1 Acidobacteriota bacterium | reverse complement strand
GAACCATGGGCCATATCATGAACCGGATCGGCAGGCCGCTGCCCCGCATTGGCGTGCTCGGCCTCGGAATCGGGACGATGGCGGGTTTCGTTACGCCCGAACGTCACATAACTTTCTTCGACATCGACCCCCAGGTGGAAACCATCGCCCGGTCGTTCTTCGGTTTCCTGCCGAAGTGCAGCGGGGACTGCACCGTGGTGATCGGGGATGGGCGGCTCGAAGTGCAGCGCATGCCGGACAACAGTTTCGACATGCTCATGCTCGACGCCTTCAGCTCGGACGCCATCCCTTCACACCTCATGTCGCGCGAAGCCATCCGGATGTACCTCACCAAGATCGCGCCCGACGGCATTCTGCTGATTCACGTATCGAACCGGTACCTGAACGTCGATAAGCTCGCCGAACAACTGGTCCTGGATGCGGGGCTGGTCGCGTTTCAGCGGTCGGATACGCCGGGAGCCTTTTTGAAAGAAGGAAAGAGCAGCACCAATCACGTGATCGCGGCGAGGCGCGTAGAGGATCTGGCCGACCTGCCGAACCTTGCCGGATGGAAACGCATCGGCCAGGCTCCCGGAGTTCGCGTCTGGACCGACGACTACTCCAGTCTTCTCGACCTGGTCCGGTGGCACTGAGATGTCCTTCATGTTCATGCCGACAATCGATGTCCGTGAAGCCGCCGCCCGCATTCGCGGACATGTGCATCGCACGCCGGTCCTCACCTCGAGATACTTCGATACGCTGACGGGCGCCAGCCTCTATTTCAAATGCGAGAACTTCCAGAGAGTCGGCGCATTCAAATTCCGTGGAGCGTCGAATGCGATTCTCTCGCTCACACCCGGCGAGGCCGGAAGAGGCGTGATCACGATGTCGTCCGGCAACCATGGACAGGCGGTTGCGCTCGCGGCGAAATTGCGTCGAATTCCGGCGTTTGTCGTCATGCCGGAAACCGCGCCCGCCGCAAAACGGGAGGCCGTCGAGGGCTATGGGGCCAGGGTCACTCTGGTGAATGTCAG
>JAHFTY010000109.1:0-15231 GCA_023265365.1 Acidobacteriota bacterium | reverse complement strand
CATCGCACCCGTGAGTGGAGGCGGACTCCTGAGCGGAACGTCGATCGCGGCGAAAGGTTACCGCACCAGCATCGAGGTATGGGGCGCCGAGCCCGAACTGGCGGATGACGCATGCCGCTCGCTGCGCGAAGGAGTGCTGCAACCGGCGATGGAAACCCAGACCATCGCGGACGGACTGAAAGCCTCATTGAGCGATCGCACGTTCGCCATCCTTCGGCGAAACGTGACCGACATCATCACGGTGAGCGAACGGGAAATCATCGCCACCACGCGCTCCATCTGGGAACGCATGAAGATTGTCGTCGAACCTTCCGGGGCCGTGCCACTGGCCGCGATCCTCAAGCAGCCGGAAGCGTTTCGAGGCAAAAGAGTGGGAGTGATCTTCAGCGGTGGAAACCTCGACCTGGACAGGCTCCCGTGGTTGAACTTGCGCTAAACTGCACGACGAGGAGGAATTGACGTTGACCGTGAGACAACCCGCCCTGATGTCCTGGGACTGCCGGGGCTGCACAACACGAATCCGCATCGAGTATTTCGCCGAACCCACGCGCACCGGCGCCATGAGCACGGTGGATTGCCCGGTCTGCGGAATGAACAAGATGATCCCTGATGTTGCCGAACGTCTGCTCTATATGAAGGACGGCCAGTGGATCGAAACCAGGCCCCACCACTATTACGTCGTGTAGGAGCGGACTTGCGGCAACCCTTTGCCCTGTTTCTTTGCCTTGCGTTCGTCGCGCCGTCCCCGGTCGAGGGGCAAACCATTCCCGCCGGCAAGATGATCGACGCCAAACTCGAACGGGACGTCACTACAGAGTCCGCCAGCGCCGGCGATTCGGTCACCGCGTTGATCTCCAAGTCCACGGTACTGCCCGCCGGCAGCCGCCTTCAGGGTCATGTCGACTTCGTCCAACGCAAATCCGCCACTGAGGACGGCTGGATTCGTCTTCTCTTTAATCGCGTCGATCTGCCGGACGGCCGGACCATTTCAGCACTGGCATCCGCGTCGTTCTCGATGCAGAAGCCCAGGGCCAAACGGGATCGACTGCTGACGGTCATCAGCCTTGGAGCCGCCGGCGCCCTGCTCGGAGGCCATAACAAACGCGTCGCCGCCGGCCTGGGTGGCGCGATCGCGGGGCTGATTATTTTCGAGAACAAGAACCGTTACGGCCGCGACCTCCGGCTGCGCGCCGGCGATACGCTTCGTCTGCGGCTGGGCGGCGACATCACCGTTCCCGCACAATGAAAAGTGTTCGGTGGCGCCGGGCATAGGCTCCATCACATTTCAATTAACGCGTAAGGTTGTTCCGGATTCCGTGAACGCATCAGGTCCAGAGCGGCGTTATAAACCGGCACGCCCCTGTTCGTGTGTCCTTCGTACGACCCGTGATGCGCGTGTCCGTGAAAGACGACGGACACGTCGAAATTGTCGATCGTTTCGGCAAGGCGTGACGAGCCGAGGAATGGATAGATTTCCGTTGGCTCACCCACCAGGGTTGCCGGGATGGGCGAGTAGTGCAGAATGACCACCGTCTTCGGTGTGTTCAGGGATCGAAGTGAATTCTCCAGCCGGAGAGATTCCTGGAGCGCCTCGGATACAAACTTCTTGATGCCCTCCTCGCCGAACGACGTCAGCATGTGACGCCCGAATCCGCCCCCAAAGCCTTTTACCCCCGCAAAGCCGACGTCCTGATGAACGTACGGTTCGTCTCCAAGGAAATTCACGCGGACGCTCTGAAGGATTTTTTTGATCTCCTCGACGTGTCCGGTCTCGTGGTCGTGGTTGCCCAGGACCGCCACCACCGGTATCGTGCACTGCGCGAGGTCGGCCGCCAGATTCTCCGCCTCGGTGGGTAGACCCATGGTCGTCAAATCGCCGCACAACGCCAGGATGTCGGCGTTGCGCGAAACGTTTTCGAAGAAGGAGCGGCAGGTGCCGGCCGGCTTGTCGTGCACATGAAGGTCGCCCACAGCCGCGACTCGAACGGGTTTACGAGGCTCGTTTTCGCTCATTTTCGCCTCCGACCAGGTCCGCAAACCCCCACTCCACGACATCCACCGCGTAGTCGGTTTTCGAATAGAGCCGTCCGCGGCATGTCTTGATGCGCGGGGTGGGAAGCGCGATCTGGTGCTGAAGGCGCGACAGCAGTTCGTCGAGCAGCCAGCGCGGGATTTTCTCGCGCTCGGAGGGATAGATGAACCGGAAGTTCAGGACATGAATCAGCAGAACTTCCCAATATTGCTCGAGGTATGAAAGAAGCCGTTCCCAGTCGATCTCTTCCCACTTCTTCAGAACCAGGTGGGCGACGTCCGCGCCGTCATAGCGCTCGCGGTATTGGATGAAAACCTTCGACCAGATGAGCTCGGTCACGCCAAGCACGTTCACCTCAACGTCGTGGATCTTCGCCGGATGCGCCCGCCGGATCCAATCGTCCGTAATCGGCGCGACCGCGTTGGACGCGCCAAAAATAACGTCCACACAATCGTCGCACCGCTTGATCTTCGCCAGCCATCGCTCATCCTCGACGTGGGTCGAATAACCGAGTTCGGCAAACTTGTTCAGGATCCCCGGAAAGTCTCCCGGCTTGCAGAAGATGTCGATGTCCTTGGTGTAGCGATCGATCCCGGTGTGGAAGTTCACGGCGTATCCTCCACCAACGCAGAAGGGCACGTTCGCGAGCTTGGCCACCTGAAGACACTCGGCATAGAAGATCTCGCTGATCGAAGTTTTCATAATCACCGGTTTCCGGGATTCACGCCGCGATGCTCTCCCTGAACTGGAGCTTGCGATCGTGAATGCGGCTGCCGAGACGGTCGAGTTCCTCCTTCGACATCACCTGGGAATGGACATCCAACTGGTGCCGGATCTGGTTGAAGATCGACTTCCGGATGGATGCGTTCGGCGTTTGTTTCATCTCAAAAAACAGTCCACTGACGATGCGATGATCTTTCTCGAGAATAGTTGTGGCGCGGAGCGCCCGCTTTCGGATCACCGGCAGTGCAAATGCGATGCCCGCGCCACCGGCAACGGCGGCGCCCGCGAGACCGGTCAGAGTTTTTCGGTTCATGCACACACCTCCTTCAACAAAAAGAAGTGCAGGCGTAATGCCGAATACTTCATTTCGGAACGACCTGCTTCGGAACGTTGATGTCGACATCGATGCCGCGATGCGCCGAAACGCCCCGGCCAAAGAAAAACATGTACCCGGCAAACAACGCGAGAATGACGAGAATGACGATCGCAACTGACGCGACGCTGCTGCTACTATTGTTATCAGCCATTTATACCTCCCATGCATTGGAACCATATCTTTATGGACGGCTGCGGGCGGGAATTGTCGCCGAATGAAGATCGCCACCTATAACGTCAATTCGATCCGAATCCGCCTGGATACCATCATTGCCTGGCTCGACCGGCACCGGCCCGATGTTCTCTGCATCCAGGAAACGAAGTGTCAGGACGAGATGTTTCCGCTGCTCGTGCTGCGGTCGACCGGATACCACGTGAACTTCCGAGGCATGAAGTCCTATAACGGAGTCGCGATTCTCAGCCGAGTGGCGCCGGAAGCCGTGTTTTACGGCTTCGACGACAACCTGCCGGAGACCGACGATGCCCGGCTCATCCGCGCCGTCATTCAGGGAATTCCGATCGTCAACAGCTACGTGCCCAACGGATTCAAACTCGGCACACCGCAATACGAATACAAGCTGCGATGGTATGCGCGCCTGCGCTCCTATTTCGAACAGCACCTCTCACCGGACCAACCTGCCGTTTGGTGCGGAGACATGAACGTGGCTCCGGAACCGATCGACGTGCACAGTCCCGAGAAACACCGGAAACACGTCTGCTTTCATGAAGACGTTCGGAAGGCCTACAAGGAAACGCTGTCGTGGGGATTCGTCGACGTGCTGCGCCATCTCTATCCGGACAAGCAGCAGTTCACGTTCTGGGATTACCTGCGGCCAAGCTCGCTGGAGAAGAACAAGGGCTGGCGAATCGATCACATGCTGGCCACACGGCCTCTGGCGGAAAAGGTCCGCGCCGTCGACGTCGATGTCGAACCGCGCCGCGGGGCCCGCGCGTCGGACCACACGTTTCTGTGGGCCGACTTCGATGTGTAAATGAATGGGCGGACACCACCCCGGCGCTTCGCGCCGATTCATTTCCGGCCTTCTCACACCCGGGGATTCCTGGATTTCAGATGGCGTCGCTCACGCTTGAAAGAAAGAAATCCTTCACCTTGAGCGCGGGCACGATCACAGGCGGACCGACCGAGCTGTTCTCGCTGGAGCAGACACGGGTGGGCGTGCCGAGCATCTGAACGTTGGCCAGCATTTCGGAAAGCGACTGATTGAACCGGAAGTTCGTCACGGGCCGCGAAATCTTCCCATTCTCGATCAGGAACGTGCCGTCCCGCGTGAGTCCGGTAAACGAAACGATCCGGGGGTTGAGTCCGCGGATGTACCAGAAACGGGTGATGAGGACGCCGCGCTTCGTCTCCCGGATCATGTCGTCGACGGAAGCGGCGCCGCCCGTCATCACGAGGTTGGAAGCCCCGGGTTTCGCAGCGACCCCTTTCTTGTCCGCCCAGAAGCGCGAATACGAAAGCGTCCGGATCGCGCCTTGCTCCACCCACGTCTCGCGCGCCACCGGCATTCCCGCGCCCGTAAAGGGATTCGTCTCGGCGTTTTTCTCGGACGGATCGCTGATGATGTTGACGCGCTCGTCGAACAACTTCTCGCCGAGGAGCGTCCCGCCTCCGCGCCGGGACAGGAACGACCGGCCCTCTTCGGCCTGACGTGCGTCGAAAACGTTCATCATGCGGAGCATCAGCATCCCGGCGGCGGCCGGCTCCAGAATCACTTCGTACTTGCCGGGATCGAGAGCCGTTTTCCGCCACTGCCGGCATTTGCGGACGGCGTCTTCGGCAATGCGTTCCGATTCGATGGTGTTCCAGTCCGCGCCTTCATCGCCGGCCCATCCGGAAGAGGAGCCGTCGAGTGTCCGCACCGTCAGTGTGGAGGACACGCCGGTCCCCGACGAATGTCCGAAAAGTTGATTGGACGTGGCCACCGCGGACGATCCGGCGTTGACATCGATGAAACCCGATGCCATCAGTTTCGCCCCGTCTGCGGCCTTCACCGCGAAGGACGCGGCGCGCGCCCGGGCCTCGGTGGTGAGGTCGCCGGTGCTCGCATAGTAGCCGCCGGTCTCCGCGAACTTCTGCTCGCCGAGTTCAGGCATGTACTCCGGATTCTCCGGAGAAATCCGGGCAAGGGCCTCGCACTCGCGGACCGACCGTTCGAGAGATGCGTCGTCAAGGCGGTTCGTATCGATCGACGCGATCCGTTTACCGAAAACGCTGGTGATCCGTACGTTCACGTCTTCGGTTGCGCCTGCCGTGGTAACCCGATTGATCGCCGTGCGTGTGAACCCGTGAACGCCCGAATCGACATTGACCCGCGTGTGCTCGGCCTTCGCGAAACTCAAAACCTTCCGGCACAGGGCCCGGGACTCTTCTGCGGTAAGGCCTTTCCGGCCGCCATTGTTGTCTTGCATATTCTTTTGGCGCGGTCCGCGACCGCGCTTCCTAAGCAGTGGAAATAACGTTGACGTTTTTGAACAGCGTGACCGGACATCCATGCGACACGGCATTCAATTGCATGGGCTGTCCCTTCGCGTCGCTGAACGACGAGCCCAGTTTGTACGTGCTCTTTCCGCCGATCAGCGCCATCGAGTTCCAGAATTCCTGAGTGCGTGCCTGGTATGCGACGTCGCGGATCATCCGGACGCGCTTGCCGTCCTTGATTTCCCAGAAGACCTGGCCGCCGAACTGAAAGTTGTAGCGCTGCTGATCGATCGAGTAGGAGCCGTCGCCTTCGATGAAAATGCCCTTCCGGGTTGCGGCGATGACCTCTTCTTCGCCGACGTCCTTGGTGTTCGGCATCAGACTGACGTTCGGCATGCGCTGGAATGGAATCGACGACCAGTCCTGGCCGTACGAGCACCCCTGGCTCTCGCGCACTTTCGTGATATCCGAAATCCAGTCGACCATTTCCCGCGTCGACTGGTAGTTCACAAAAATGCCTTTGTTGATGATCGGCCACGACTGCGCCGGCACCCCTTCGTCGTCCCAGCCGCAAGTCGCGCAGCCGCCCGGTTCCGACCGGCTGCCCATGATGGTCATGAACTCCGGCCCGACCTTGGTTTTGTTCAGAACCCTTTCCGGCGGCGCGAGGAAAGTCGTGCCGGCGTAATTGGCCTCGTAGTTCATCGCGCGATCCAGTTCGGTCGGGTGCGCGAGCGACTCATGAATCGTGAGCCAAAGGTGTGACGGGTGAAGAACCAGGTCCCATACGCCGGGCGTGACGGGCGGCGCGGACAACTTCATCACGGCTTCTTCCGCCCATCGCAGCACGTTCTCGGAAAGCTGAAGGCCGACAATGTATTCCCATCCCTTGCCCATCGGCGCCAGTGTGGCATTGCGGCTCTGGAAGTCGCCGTTGTCGGCCGGAACGGCAGTGACGTTGACGCTCGGGCCGAGGCGCATGAACGTTTGCTGGATCACCGACCCGTCCGTGGTGCCGAGCAGACGGCTCTCCTTGATCGAGTTGATGCTCGACGTGACGAAACGAACGCCTTTGACACGAAGCGCTTCCTCGTTGGTCTTGAACAGCAGTTGCGCCTTTTCTTCAATGGGAATGGTGAACGGATCGATTTCGTGCGGCGTGATCCATCGCCCATCCGGCACTTTCTTCACCGGCGCCAGCGTCGTCTTCACCGGATTGACCTTGTTATTGCCGGCCGCAATCGCGGCGGCCTCCCGCGCGGTCTTCACGACGGCATCCCTGCGCAGATCGCGCGTGGCCGCGAATCCCCACGACCCGCCAACCAGGGCCCGGATCCCGATGCCGTACGTCTCGCTTTTGCTCACACCGGTGATCTGCCGCTCGCGCGTGCTGATCGACTCGGAGTTGCCTCGCGTGATGCGCACGTCCGCGTAATTGGCGCCGGCGCCCTTCGCCGCGTCCAGAGCCAGCAGCACCAGTTCTTTTTCGGCCGCGTCCGGGCCGGGCGCATTCCGCGCCTGCCACGCGAGCGCTTCTTCCCATCCGCCAAACACCAGGGCGGCGCCGGTTGCGCCGGCCAGTTTCACGAAGTCCCGCCTGCCGATTGTGTTTTCCATAGTGCCGAGAGAATATCACGGCCCGGGTGACGAAAATCCAGCCTGACCAGGACTATGCGGACCGGGAATGGGCGTGGCAATGGGTATTTCCGGCATCGCGCCGATATGTTGAAGCCGAGACCGGAATTGAACGCCGGCACCATCAGCATGAATCCGCGTTACAGCGCATCTTCAAGCGCGCCGTCAGGCGGAGCGGTGTTTCCAAGCCTGCCACACCGCACAGTTTGCAGCCATTCGTTAGCTCGGGAACGCGAGCATTCTTCGGGGGAGGTAGCGGGTGAATACTTGTTGGGCAGTCAGCGTAGGCCCAACCGCGGAAACGGGGCCAAAGAGGTCGTGCATTGGCATACCATATGACTCGAACGGAGCGCTCCCCATGAAGCAGAACGATCTCTTGAGTGTGACCTCGATCCTCTCCGTGCTTCTTCTTGCCCTGCATATCTCGCAGGACATCGTCTTCGGGTTCGACCGCGCGGGGCTCAATCATCTTGTCGGCGTCGCGATCCTGCTCGTGATTGTCTGCGGCGCGGTGCTGCTGCGAGAACGGCTATTGGGCAAGGTGATCTTGCTACTTGGCGGCGTGATGGCCGCCGGAATGCTGCCTCTACACATGCGGAATGGACTGCGCCCTGAGTTTCTCGAGAAGAGCGGCGCCCTATTGTTCATCTGGACTCTCTATGTCCTCGGAGTGACCGGTGCGTTCTCGATTATCCTGACGATCCAGGCATTGCGCGCTCGGCGGGTCGCTTCGTGAAGAAGTGTCTTTGCGCCGGTGAGCTACTTCCTTTCGCTGTGCCCGGGTCGGCGCGTCATAGCCGTGGCTGGCGGACTACACGTTCGTCTTCACTCGCTCAGCTAGAAAAGAGCTTGAAAGCCTTCCGTTGTCCGTCGCAGAAGAAGTTACTTCCACCATCGAACAATTGGATAGAAGCGAAAGAGCGGCCAGTTCGCGCGAAATCATCGATGCAACGTGAATCGTAGGTTTTCGGCTCTTCGTTTGTTGACGTTCGCGCGCGGCGAGAATCCTCAATTTGTTGGGCGGCGCCTTCTTGACGGGAACAACCGCTCCACGCCGTGTGCGGGTCCTAACCGTACCGTCGCCGAGAACGCGGAAAGCGTCGAGAACCGCGATGAAGTACTCGATAGTGAGGCCTCCGTATTCCCCGCTTTCGAGGCGACTAATGTTGCCCTTTTGGGTACCCAGCGCGAGAGCGACCTGCTCTTGTGTCAAGCCGTGGGCGCGCCGCAGGACGCCGAGTTCCTTGCCAAGGGAAGCGACGGTCTCACGTCGTGCCTGGTAGCGACGTTGAACATGATCGACGGCATCGCGTTCGATCCCCGGCTCGACTGCGAGGAATTTCCCTCGGCTGAATAGCTGCAGCACTTTGTCGTCGGCGCGCTTTTCGGCTGCTTCGCGCGGGTCCTTCCGATAATGTCGCACAGACATTGTTATACCTCGCTTACTGTTTTCGTTTTCGGCCACGCCCCGGAAAGAACGCCGTGATCGGCCACACGACCGATTTCCGGGTGTGCCACCGCCATATCATCTTGAGGGGCTTCCCGAGCGCGGCACATCCGAAAGACCGACATAGGGCAATCGCGCGGATAGAGCACCACATGCTGTGCCGGTCGGGAGGCGCAGCCTCGTTAGTCATTTCCTGTTTGAACGGGCCGGGACTTTCTTTGCCAGCCGCGGGTGCCGGCGCGGAATCCGGCCGCACGCAGCGCGTTCGACAATTTCGATTGCGCGGGATCCACGCCGTCCACTTCGGTGATCAGCAGAGCGCGGCGCAGGCCGGAGGTGACGAGCCCCGAGATCGCCAGGACCACGGCATCGGCGATGCGATCGTTTCCGGTCTCGAAGAAGGTCACGATCGAACGTTCCGTTTTGCTGAAATACGCCGCGAGTTCTCCATCCACCAGGATCACCTGCGCGCCGGCAAATCGCCCGGCCTGCCGGTTGTCTTCTCTCGCCGGCCACGGCAGCGTGGCGCCGTAAGGGTTCGCCGGATCTGTTGCCGCAAGCAGCGCGATGGATGGATTCTCTGCGGCTTCCCGATATTCACGCAACCGCTCGATCGCTCCAGGACCGGCAAACTGCGCGGCGCCGCGGCCCGCAATGAAATATCCCCGGCGAATGCGTCCCGCTTCCTCCATCGCCTTGAACACGGGATAAATCGACGAGAAGCCGCCGGCGACGCGTTCGCCCGCCATCGCCTCCCGCGTGACGACACCCAGGCGATCCAGCAACTGCCGGGCGATGGCCGTGGCACGCAGGGCCGGCGGCGGCGCGCCGAACATTTTTGAAAGAAGGGACCAGCGGCCAGCGGCCTCCGGCGTGACCGTGGCGCGCACCTGCGCATTCGTCCGCCCGGCCTGCCGGCGGCGGCCGTTCGCCTTGCGGATCAGCAACGCGCGCAGCGGCATCAGTGTGTCGTTCGTCACTTCGCCCGACCAGACGAGGTCCCATAACGCATCGAGCGTCTCGCCCTTGAAACCGCCGCCGATGCCGGCTAGAATCTGCGTGAAAAACGAGGCGCCCGAAGTCGAGAGGTAGTCGCGGATCTTCCGATGGATCTCGCGTTCCTTGAAGTCCGTCGACGGCTCGGCCAGCAGATGACCCGCATTTTCGGTGAGGTACAGCGCGACTCGCCCATCTGTCGCGCCGAGCGATTCAAGGCCCGCCCACACCACCATTCCTGAAGACATGAGACCGTCCAGATCTCGCGGATCGTAGTCCTGGATGCGCGCACGAAGAATCTGATCTTCGAGTACGGACGCCGGGACCGGATAGCCCTGAATCTGCGCCACCACTTCGAGCACCGCCTCCGGTCCCTGACGCTCCACGCCGATGCGATGCCACACCGGAAGGAACCGTCCGTACGCGGCATGCTCGACCGGCTCGACCTGGTGGCGCAACTTCGCCAGCGTCTTCTGCCGGATCATGCGCAACACATTCGCGTCGCACCATTCCTTGCCGATGCCGGCCGGCCGGAACTCGCCTTCGAAAACACGTCCATTCCGTTCAAGCTGCCGCATAACGCGGTAAACGACATCGTTGGTCAGGCCGTAGCGTTTCGCCACATCCGGAGTCACAAACGGGCCGTGTGTTCGCGCGAATCGCGAAATCAGGTCGGCGAGCGGATCCTGAACCGGCGCAAGAAACACGGACGGCACGCCCACGGGAGGCGCCACGCCGAGAGCGTCGCGGTATCGAGACACGTCTTCGGCCGCGATCCAGCGCTTCTCCTTCGCAATCGTGGCGTGGACCGCACGGCGTTCCGCTTCCAACTGCTCCAGCCAGGCGCGCGCATTTTTTGGCGATGCCACCCGCGCCTTGATTTCGGATCCGGTGAGATCGCCGAGGTTGCGAAGAAGATCGTGCAGCGCATCCGCGTTTCGGATGCGGTTCGGATGGTCGAGGCCTTGCAACTGCAGTTCGAACGCCGCGATGATGCCCGCATCGAGCAGTTCCCGCAATTCGGCTTCTCCCATGAGTTCGCGAAGCTGCGACTGATCGATGGACAGCGCCTGCGCACGGCGTTCCGCCAGCGGCGCATCTCCGTCATAGATAAAGTTACCGATGTAACCGAACATCAGCGCGGACGCGAAAGGTGAAGGCGAGCGCGTGTCGAGGGTGACCACCCGTATCGCGCGGCTTTGAATCTCGCCGAGCAGTTGAACCAGCGCGGGCATGTCGTAGACATCGCGCAGCAGTTCGCGAAACGTTTCGAGGATGATCGGGAAATCCCGATACTGCGACGCCGCCGCCAGCAAATCCGACGCGCGCTTGCGCTGCTGCCAGAGCGGTGTCCGCTGCCCCGGGTACCGCCGCGGCAGAAGAAGAGCGCGGCTCGCCGCTTCGCGGAAGCGCGAGGCGAACATCGCGCTGCCGCCGGTCTCGCGGATCACGAGGTCTTCGACCTCGCCGGGGCCGGGAAACAGCCAGGACAGCGGAGGAGGCTCGTCGGATTCCGGAAGGCGGATCACAATGCCGTCATCGCTCCAGATGGTCTCGGCGTTCATGTTCCCGGCGGCGTGGATCAATCCATGAATCGCCTGCGTCCACGGCGCGTGGACCTGGGCTCCGAACGGCGACAGGATGCAGACGCGCCAGTCGCCGAGGTCGTCCATGTAGCGTTCGACCACGATCGTCTGATCATCCGGAGCGACGCCGGCCGCTTCGATCTGATCGTCAATGTAGGCCAGCAGGTTTTTGGCGGCGAGATTATCGAGCCGATGTTCGTCCACCAGCAGGCGCATCGCCTCCCCGCGCTTCATTTTCTGAAGACGCCGGACAAGATTGCCGATCGCACGGCCCATTTCCAGAGGCCGGCCCGCCGCGTCGCCTTTCCAGAACGGCATCTTTCCGGGTTCCCCGGGCGCCGGAGAAACAATGACGCGCTGCGGCGTGATGTCGTCGATGCGCCACGTCGTCGCGCCCAAAAGAAAGCGGTCGCCGACGCGGCTTTCGAACACCATCTCTTCATCGAGTTCTCCCACTCTCGAATGACCGGATTCGGCGCCCGCGATGAATACGCCAAACAAACCGCGGTCGGGAATGGTGCCGCCATTCGCGACCGCGATCCGTTTCGCGCCTTCCCTGGCCCGCAGCACATTGCGAACGCGGTCCCAAACGAGCCTGGGTTTCAGCTCGGCGAAGTCGCTCGACGGATATCGCCCGGAAAGCATGTCGAGCGTGTTCTCCAGCATACCGATGCTGATGTCCGCGAACGGCGCGGCTCCCCGTATCACTTCATGCAGCTTCTCCACTTTCCAGTTTTCAACGGCGACCATCGCCACGATCTGCTGGGCGAGAACGTCGAGCGCGTTGCGCGGATACCGCTGAGGTTCCACGGAGCCGGAAAGCATCTGCGCGGTCAAGGCGGCCGACGCCAGCAGATCGCCGCGATACTTTGGAAAGAAAACGCCCTTGCTGGGCGTGCCGATCCGATGTCCGGCGCGTCCGATACGCTGCAGACCGGCGGCCACGCTGGGCGCCGCTTCGATCTGAATCACAAGGTCGATCGAACCCATGTCGATGCCGAGCTCCAGCGACGAGGTCGCCACGATGGCGGGAAGCCTGCCGGCCTTCAAGTCCTCTTCGATGAGCGCGCGCTGCTCCCGCGCGACGGAGCCGTGATGCGCCCGGACAATTTCTTCACCGGCAAGTTCGTTCAGCGCGGCGGCCATGCGCTCGGCAAGACGCCGTGCATTCACGAAGATCAGGGTGGTGCGATGCCGGCGGATGAGTTCGAGGATCCGGGGATGCACCAAAGGCCAGATACTCTTCTTTCCGGAGCCCTGAGACGCGGAGCCCGATGGTCGTTCTTCGGACTTGCCGACTTCGCTCATGTCCTCGATCGGAACCTCGACCCGAATATCGAGGTCCTTTGCGGCTCCCGCGTCAACGACGGTCACTTTTCGATCGGTTCCTCCCAGGAACCTTGCCGCCTCATCGACCGGACGAACCGTTGCGGACAGACCGATCCGCTGAAACCCGTGGGTGCTCAGGGCCTGCAGCCTCTCGAGCGACAGCGCAAGGTGCGCGCCGCGCTTGGTGCCGAGCATCGCGTGAATCTCGTCGACGATGACATACCGGATGGACCGCAGCACCTCGCGCGCGTTGCCGGTGAGCAGGAGATAAAACGATTCCGGAGTCGTGATCAGAATATCGGCCGGTTTGCGGCCGAAAGCCGCGCGCTGCGATGCGGGAGTGTCGCCGGTCCGGACCGCAATGTCAGGTGTGTGCGCCGGTTTCCCGAGTCGCTCGGCCGCAGCGGAAACGCCGGCGATCGGAGCGCGAAGGTTGCGCTCGATATCGACGGCGAGAGCCTTCAGAGGCGACAGATAGAGGACGCGGCACCGTTCCTTCTTACCGGGAACCGGCTCGAACATGAGGTGGTCGATGGCGGCAAGAAACGCGGCGAGGGTTTTACCGGAACCGGTGGGCGCAAGCATCAGTGCGTTGTCGCCGGCCTGAATGGTGGGCCAGCCGAGGCTCTGAACCTTTGTCGGCTCGCCAAAGGTCTCGCGGAACCAGACACGCACGGGCTCGTGGAAATCCTGCATTGGCCCTATTGTACGGAGGCGAGGGCCATACGAAGGAGGGAACTCTACGCGAAGCCGATGAAAAGGGCGAGGGCACGGTTGACTGCAAGCATCGCCGCGCCGTCGAGACGCCCGATGGTTTTGCCGATCTTGTCGCGGGGAAT
This sequence comes from Acidobacteriota bacterium, assembly GCA_023265365.1. Lineage (GTDB taxonomy): Bacteria > Acidobacteriota > Terriglobia > 20CM-2-55-15 > 20CM-2-55-15 > JAHFTY01. The sequence goes on along the minus strand of JAHFTY010000109.1, from coordinate 1,829 downwards.
GGTATGAATCTTGTCCACCATGACTTGAGACGTTTTCCGCAGTCCACTTTCCGCAGTGGAGAGCACGGTGATGCGGAATAACGGAGTGTCGCGCAGTTCACTGGTAACGGGCAGTATCGTCACCGAGGGGTGCTCATCGAAGAGATCGGACTGAACGATCAGCGCAGGTCGCGGTTTGCCGTAAGCGCCGGGCAGGACGACGGTGACGATGTCGCCCCGCTTCACTTCCAACCTTCGTCGGCGGAAATCCTGGCCAGCCAGTTCAAAACCTTTTTTTTCGTCCGGATCGCGGCGAAGACTCCGGGATTGCCGGCGGCACTCCTCCGCAAATCCCCGGCGTCTTGTGTCCGGCACCCATATTTGCACCGGCCGCAATCCCGCAGAACGCAATGCGTCACGATGTTGCTTCACGCGAGCCACAGTACTCTTCAAGAACACCCTCCATTTCGTTACATGTAACAAAGTACACGACGGTGGCACGGATACGCAATCGACAATCAGAGGGAGTCAATCGCAGTGGAATGGGCAGGACGAGGTGAGGAGAAAGCCGCGGAGTCCACGGATTTCACGGACTTGGCCGAATCCGTGAAATCCGCGGCGGAGACGAGAGCTAGAACATGTAGCGGACGCCGAGCTTGAAGACTCTCGGCGCTAGGATGTTGTTGGCCAGACCGAAAGTGGCGATCTGCTTGCCGCTGACGGTCTTCGTGCCGGTAACCGCATCGCGGCCGGCTTCCGTGTTCCAGTTAAAGAAGTTGTAGAGGTCGAACATGGCATCGAGCCGGTGGCCTTCGCGAACTCGGAAGTGTTTCTCCGCGCGCATGCTGGTCAGGCTCATGGTCGGGAGGTAGTAGCCGTTGTTCTGAAGGGTGATGGCGCCCGTTCCCTGGCGAAGGTTCGTGGTGCGGACCGTTCCGTTCGCGTTCAGAAGCGTTCCATTCGAACCCGTGAACTGCTGGGTCCGGTTGTAAGGAGCGCCCTGCTGCGAGTTGAACGTTCCGGAGAACGCGATGCCCCATGGTCCGGCGTAGGTGCCGAGTAGTTTGTAGGTCCACTGTGAAGAGTGGCCGTTCTGGAATGCCAGAACGTTCGGATCCTGAGAGTTGGAACCGGCCGTGTTCAGCTTCGTCCAGTCCCATCCGGTCTGAATCTGCCACTTCTTGGTCATGCGCTTCGTCAGGTTGAACTCGACGGTGCTGTAGTTCGAACCGGAGTCGAAGTTGGTGATCAGCGTATTCTCGCCGCGGGTTGCCGGAATACGCTCGAAGATCGTGACGGTCTTGTCGTCGCTTGTTCCCTTCAGGCCGTCCGGACCCAGGTCGATGGCCTGGACCGGCGCGTACTCACTGGTCCCGTAGGTGCGGGTCAGCGTACCGCGATCGCGGTGGCCGATCTTCCGGACATAGAGAACGGACACGCCGAGATCGGGAACGATTTCCTGTTCGAGGCCGGCGGTGTACTCGTCGGTATAAGCGTTCTTCAGATTGGGATCGACTGCCGGGAGCACGGACTGGTTCGTCGTGGACGACGGTGTGATTGCCGCGAGCTTCGCGACCGAGATCGGCAGGGTGGCGCAGTTCGTGGCGGTGGTGGCATTGCAGAGCTGATACGTGTTGGTGTGGCGAGCCTGCGGATTGATGGTCGATGCGAACGTGCCCGTGTTTTCACCGTATCTGCCGTAGCTTGCCTTGATGGCCGTCTTCGTGTTGCCGAAAACGTCATAAACAAAGGCCAGGCGTGGGACGAAGCTGCTCAGGATGGGCATGTGCTTTTCGGAATAGTTCGTCTTGAAAAGCGTCGGCAGCGGGAAGAACTGATTTGTAGCGAAG
>JAHFTY010000108.1 GCA_023265365.1 Acidobacteriota bacterium | reverse complement strand
ACATGAAAAAAACAGCTTTGCTTTTACTGGTAACGCTCGGCGCCGATCCCCTGCCGGCGCAGCACGCGACAAACGGCTACACGGGATTCGCGTGGACGAGCCCGGCCCAGTTCAGTGCCGGAACCGATAACAATTTCCTGGTCGACCGCACCGCGCCCGACCAGAAACTGCTCGTCCTTTCGATGCCCGCCAGCGTGCTGCCGGCGGCGCCGGACATCCGGCCGTTGAAACTCGATGACAAGGTCTATCTTTTTAAGGCTCCGGAGCTGTCCTTTCTCTCGGACACCAGGAAGCGGGAATTCGCGATTTCGTATCAGCCGGAGTTCGAAGTGTTCCAGAGGAATCGCGATCAGAACTCCTGGAATTCGACCGCGAATGTCGATTTCACCTATCTGATCGATCGCCGTTGGCAGATGTATCTGGGCGACGGCTATCGTTCGTCGAAGGATCCGAGCCGGACGCTGCAGAACGTGCTTCTGCTGCTTCCCAGAAGCCAGTACCGCGAAAACGATTTCCGCGGCAGCCTGAGTTACGCGCAGTCTGCGCGGACGGCGTACACGTTTCGGTATGACCATACGGCCTCGACCTTCGGCGTCAACGATCCGCTGCAGCGCCGCGTGCTGGACATGCTCTCGAGCGGCGCGTCGTTTGGCGTCAGCCACATGCTCAACCGCAGCCATCGGGTGCGCGTGACCTATGCGGTGTTCAGCGCGAACCCGTGGAACCGGCGCAAAACGGCGGATGACCGCGTGGACAGCCGGTTTGTGGCGTTCAAGCATCCGGCCCAAAGCGTGAATGCGGAGTACCGGTTCGCGTTGAACCCCAGAACCGTTATCGAGCTGTCGGGCGGCGGCGTGCGAACCGCGACCGGCATGAATTACATCTACGGAATCTACGGCGACCGGCGCTTCGGCGAAGTATGGGCCGGCGGCGGCTATTCCCGTTCGCTCTCCGTGCTTGCGGGCCGCGTGGGTCTGCCGAGCGGCCTTGCGGCGAATTCGTTCTATGAACTCCTGAATTTCCATTTGCGCGGCCAGCCGTTCCGGCGGGTCGGCGTTGAGACGAGCCTCACCGCGTCGCGAGGGATCTACGGCTCGCTGCTCGGACAGAACAAGACGCTGCTTGGACGAACGCGCCTGGACTACCGCGTGAGCGACCGACTCGTCAGTTTCGTCACCGCGGAAAGCTACAACCAGAACCGGAACGATTACGTCTCCACTCCCCTATCGCGTCATCGGGTGTTCGCCGGAATCGAATTTTCGCTCGCGAGCGAAAGCGAACGCCGCACCAGCCGCCTGGTTCGCGACGCGGACAACGTGGCGTTGACCGAACACGGCCGGCTGCGCTCGAAACCACAGTAGGAGGAATCATGGCGACCAAAGGATCTGGAAACAACCTGTCGATTTTCGCGCTGCTGGAGGCCTTCCGCCGCCGGAAGCTCCTGATCATCGTTCCGGCGCTGGTCCTGACCGCCGGGTTTTCGGTCTATGCCTACCGGCAGCCCGACCGTTACAAAGCGCAGGCGCTTATTGCGGCGGAGAACCTCACGCCTCCGGAATACCTGAAGCACGTGGCGCCGGAGCCGCTGGACATTGAGCATCATCTCTGGACCGTGCGCGAAGTTCTGTTCAGCAATGAACTGCTCGATGCGGCCGCCCATGACCTGAAGGAGTACAAGTCGGTCCGGGGACCGCTGCCGCAGGAGGCGATTGACGCCGTGAAACCGCGGATCACGATCAAGGTCGAAAGCGAGCACACTTTCCATGTCGGCTTCGAGGGAGAAGATCCTCAGGAAGTGGCCAACGTCACCAACCGCCTGGCCGGCCTTTTTACGGAACGCGCGTCCCAGCGGCGCGATCAAAAGACCACCGACGCGAAATCCGCCTTCGACGCGCAGATCGAGACGCTGAAGCAGCGTCTCGAGGAACAGGACAAGGAGATGCGCGAGTACAAACAGCGCGCGGTGAACGAACTTCCCGAACACATCGACGGCAATATCAAGGAAGTGGAAACGTTTCGGGCGCAATACGACGACCGCACGTCCAAGATCGCGGACGAGGAAGCCAAACGAACGCGTATCGCAAAACAGATCGCCGATCTCGAGAGCCAGGGCGTTCTCAAGCGCCCCATGATCGAAGAAAAGACGCCCCAGGAAGCCAAACTCGAAGAGCTGAGAATCACCGAAAGGGCGTACCTCGCCCGCGGCTACACGGCCGATCACCCGGAGTTGAGGGCGACGCGGCGCGAGATCCGGAACGTGGAAGCGGCTATTGCGAACGGTCCGGTGAAGCGTTCGGATCCCAGTCCGGCATACATGAAATACACCGAGCTGAGGTCCGAGCTGGAAAGCACCGATCAACGCATCGACGCTTACCGGCGCGAACAGGCGCGGCTTTCCACGCAGATTAACGGGTACCAGCGGCGCGTGGATGCCACTCCCGCTCATGCGCAGGCTCTTGCCGAGATGCAGCGCGAGTATCACGTCCGCGAGTCGCAGTTCCACGCGCTGCTGGACAAGCAACTGGACGCGAATCTTGCGCAGACCCTGCAGAAGTCCGAAACCGGGATTGCCTTCGCCGTTGTCGAACCGGCTTCCGTTCCGGCCGCGCCTTTCAGTCCGCAGCGCGAACGCCTCATTCTGATGGGAATCGCTGCCGGACTGGGACTGGGTCTGGGTCTGGCCTTCCTGATGGAGCAGAACGACACGTCATTCTCCACGGTTGACGATTTTCAGAGCTTCACCGGCGTTCCCGTGATCGGCGCCGTTCCGGCCGTGCCGGTCCTGAAAAACGGGCCCGCTTCGGAAATGCTCATCACGACAACCGATCCGGATTCCGTTGCGGCGGAGCAGTACCGGCTTCTTGCAATGAAGGTGCAGCAGCATTGCGCGGCAACCAACTCGAACGTCGTGATGTTGACCAGCGCCGCCGGCGGCGAAGGTAAATCGACGACCGCCGTCAATCTGGCCCAGGCGTTGTCCTCCATGGCGGACGGGCCGGTGCTGCTCATTGACGGCGACATGCGCAAACCGCGCATCCACGAATATCTCAACCTCAAAGTGTTCGAGGGCCGCGGTTTCTACCAACTGCTGTTAAACGGCGGCGCCGGGTATGCGAAGCACGTTGTGAAAGCGCGCCAGATACACGTCATTCCCGGAAGCCCGGCCACCGGCAATCCGGTCGCGGTGTTGTCTTCGCCAAAAGCCCGGAACCTGTTCGATCAGCTTCGCCAGGACTACCGGTACATCGTCGTCGACGCGCCCCCGACGCTGCCGGTGGCAGACAGCCACCTGCTGGCCGGCATATGCGACAAAGTCCTCTTCGTGGTGCGTGCGAGGAAAACACCCCGCGAACTTTTCCAGCACGCGGTTGAAAGTTTCGATTCGGTGAATGTGATGGGAGCTGTTCTAAACGATGTCGATTATCAACGCAGCCGGTATGCGTATGCGTACGAGTACTACAAAAAGTCCGCCTAACACCCTCGTTCTGGGCTCGGCGGCGCTGGCCTCCAGGTACTACCAGGAGATGAGCAAGCGCGAAGGGCCGGAGCGAGTCCGGTTGGTGAACGGCAACGAACTGCACACGATTGCCGGGCGCGACAGCATTTCGAAAATCGTGATTGCCGGCGAGATCGAAGGGAACCTGGAATTGACCAACGCTCTCATCGACTACAAATTCCGTGGCGTGAAGATCGAGTCGATCGTGGACTCGTATGAAAGGATGAGCCAGATGATCTGGCTCGAGGGCCTTTCACCCGAATGGCTGATCCTTGCAAACGGGTTCAGCCCCTCGGCGGCGTACCTTCGCGTCAAACGCGTTCTCGATGTTTTCTGCTCGGTCGTCCTCCTGCTTTTATCCGCGCCGCTGATGATCCTGACGGCGATCGCCATCAAACTCGAATCCGCGGGGCCGGCCATCTTCCAGCAGGAGCGCGTGGGTCTCAACGGTAAACGCTTCACGGTTTTCAAATTCCGTTCGATGCGTGTGGACGCCGAAAAGGACGGTCCCGCGTGGGCGAAAGAAAAGGACGACCGGTGCACCCGCGCCGGCCGGTTCATCCGCGCCTGCCGCATCGATGAACTGCCTCAGATCTACAACGTCCTCCGCGGCGACATGAGCTTCGTCGGACCGAGGCCGGAGCGTCCATTTTTCGTGGACATGCTGAAGGAACGGATCCGGTACTACGACCTGCGGCATTATGTGAAACCCGGAATCACAGGCTGGGCGCAGGTCATGTATCCGTACGGCGCATCGGTGGAAGACGCGTATCAGAAGCTGCAGTACGACCTGTATTACGCCAAGAACGTCTCGCTCCGGCTGGACCTTCTCGTCCTGCTGAAAACGATCGGAGTCGTCTTCGCCGGTGCAGGCCGATGAAGGTCGTCGGAATTGGCGGCGGTACGGGCCTGCCGGTCCTGCTCTCCGGCTTGAAGCGTCTTCGCCAGTCCGGCGAATGCGACATCCGGATCACCGCCGTCGTCGCAGTGTCCGACAGCGGCGGGTCCACCGGCAACCTCCGCGCGGCGCTCGGCATTCCGGCGATGGGCGATTTGCGCAATTGCTTCATCGCGCTCGCCGGCTCGCCGCTTCCCGTGCTGAAGGCGGTGTGCCGGCATCGTTTCCACGGGATCGAGGGCCTCTCCGGCCATTCGATGGGCAACCTGATTCTCAGCGCTCTGTATCAGATGGCCGGCGACTTCGATGGAATGGTCCGTCTGGCCAATCATCTCTTTCAACTGAAGGATCGTGTTCTGCCGGGCACCAGCGTTCCGGTCACCCTGTGCGCCGATTTCTTCGACGGCTCGATCGTGCGAGGCGAATCGGCGATTCCCCTCAAGCGCATGCCCATCCGGCGGGTGTGGCTGGATCCGGAACGCCCGCTGCCGGCGCCGGGCGTTCTCGATGCGATTGCGGAGGCCGACGCTATTGTTTTCGGGCCTGGAAGCCTTTATACGAGCGTCATTCCCAGCCTTCTCGTCGCCGGCGTTGCGGACGCAATCCACGCCTCGTCCGCCGTGAAGATCCACGTCTGCAATCTCATGACGCAGGCCGGCGAAACCGGGACGTATACGGCGGCGGATCATCTGCGCGCGCTGACGCAGTACCTGCCGTCCGGCGCCGTCGACGTGTGCGTCGTGAATACACGTTCGGCAGGCCCCTTGCTTCAAAAACGGTATTCACAATCGGGAGCGCAGTTCGTCACTGCTTCCGACGATGAAATCCGCAGACTCGGCGCAGTGCCGCAACGCGCGGATCTGCTTCAGGAAAACAACACAAAGATTCGGCATGACGGGTTGGCGCTGGCGCGATTGGTCGTTGCATTGGGAAGCCGGCGGAGGGAATGGGAGGTTTTATGTGCGGAATCGTAGGCTATATCGGTTCTCGTGAAGTTTCGAACGTGCTGGTGGATGGGCTTAAGCGGCTGGAGTATCGCGGCTACGATTCGTGCGGGGTTGCGATCATGGAAGAGGACGGTCCGACGCTCGTCCGTTCAGTCGGACGCATCGGCAATCTTGAAGAGAAACTCCGCGGGATTGCGAAGACCGGCCAATTCGGAATCGGCCACACGCGATGGGCCACTCACGGAAGGCCCAGCGAAGACAATGCGCATCCGCATCGCGACTGCACGGGCCGCTTTTTCGTCGTTCATAACGGCATTATCGAGAACTACCTCGCATTGAAGCAGGGACTGATCGCGGCCGGGCACCGTTTCGTGACCGCGACGGATACGGAAGTCATTCCGCACCTCATCGAGACTTACTACGACGGCGACTTCGAACAGGCGGTCCGGCGCGCGGTCCAGGATGTGGAGGGCGTGTTCGGCATTGTCGCCATGTCCGCCGTTGGCGGCCGGAGCATTGTCGCCGCCCGCAAAGGGGCGCCGCTTGTGCTGGGCCTGGGAACGGGCGAGAACTTCATCGCGTCCGACGTGCCGCCGCTGTTGCCGTATACGAGAGAGGTTGTTTTTCTCAAGGACGGCGAGATGGCCTTGATCAGCAACGACAACGTGGAGCTGAAGGATTTTCACGGGCGGAGCACTCCTCGCCGGAGCGAAACGATTACGTGGAGCGCGGAGATGGCCGAGAAAGAAGGCTATCCGCACTTCATGCTGAAGGAAATCCACGAGCAGCCCCGCGCGATCCGCGACACGCTGGCGGGCCGGCTGGATGCGGCCGGCAACGTCACGCTGCGGAACGAACTGGGCGCCACGCCCGCGTTCATGACGGCAGAGCAGATCCATATTGTGGCGTGCGGAACGTCCCTGCATGCGGGACTGATCGGGAAGTTCCTGATTGAACGCCTGGCGCGCATTCCGGTTCATGTGGACTACGCGTCCGAGTTCCGCTACCGGGAACCGCTGGTCGGACCGAAGGACATTGTCATCGGCATCAGCCAGTCCGGCGAAACCGCGGACACGCTTGCCGGCATGAAAGAGGCGAAGGACCGCGGCGCCTTCCTGATGTCGATCTGCAACGTGGTCGGCAGCCAGGCGTCGCGCGTTTCCGACGCGACAATCTATACGCACGCCGGCCCGGAGATCGGCGTGGCATCCACGAAGGCGTTCACCACGCAGCTGGCCGCCCTCTACCTGCTCGCCCTGCACATCGCGCGCGAACGGGGCGCGCTTCCCCCGGATGAGATCCGGAGGCACGGACAAGCGCTGCGCGCGGCGCCGGATCAGATCCGTCAGGTGCTCGATCTCTCTCCCATGTGCGAGTCGCTGGCGGCGCGCTTCGCGAAATATCCGAGTTTCCTTTATCTGGGCCGCGGCATTCAGTATCCGATCGCGATGGAAGGCGCGCTGAAGCTGAAGGAGATCTCCTATATTCATGCGGAAGGGTACACGGCCGGAGAGATGAAGCACGGACCCATCGCCCTGATCGACGGAGAAATGCCCGTTGTCGTGCTTGCGCCGCGCGACAGCGTGTACCGCAAGACAATGGGAAATGTCGAAGAAGTGAAGGTGCGCGACGGCATCGTCATTGCGGTCGCGACGGAAGGCGACAACGAAATCGAGGAGAAAGCGGATCACACCGTGTTCATCCCTGAAGCAAGCGCGTTCATCTATCCGATTCTCACCACCGTTCCGCTGCAGTTGTTCTCGTACTACATGGCGCTGCAGCGCGGGTGCGATGTGGACAAACCCCGAAATCTGGCGAAAAGCGTAACCGTCGAATAGGAGTTCATAACCGAATGAGTACGACCATTGTCGAAACCGAACGAACCATCAGGGCCACCGCCTTCGAGGATCTGAAGGAGAAGATCAGCACCGGACAGGCGCGATTCGGAGTGATCGGTCTGGGATACGTGGGACTGCCTCTGGGACTGACGCTCCACGGGAAAGGCTTTGATGTGACGGGTATCGACATCGATACCCGCCGCGTCAACGCGATTCAGGAAGGCCGGTCCTACATTACCGACATCAGCGATGCGGAACTGCAGAAAGCTCTCGGCGACGGGCGATTCCGCGCCACCGCCGATCTTTCGGTGATCGGCGGGCTGGATGCGATCAGCATTTGCGTCCCGACACCGTTACGCAAGACCAAGGATCCGGACATGTCCTATATCGTGTCCGCTGCCGACGCCATCGCGAAGGAACTGCGTCCCGGCCAGTTGATCATCCTGGAGAGCACCACCTATCCGGGCACCACCGACGAACTGGTGCTGCCGATCCTCGAAGCCGGAGGCCTGAAGGCCGGCGTCGACTTCTTTCTCGCGTTCTCGCCGGAACGAGTGGATCCGGGAAACGGCCGTTTCGCCACGAAAGACATTCCGAAGGTCATCGGCGGGATCACGCCGCGCTGTTCCGGGCTGGCGGAGCTTTTGTACGCGGGCGCGATGAAAACCATCGTTCCGGTTTCGTCAACGCGCGTCGCCGAAATGGTCAAGCTGCTGGAGAACACGTTTCGCAGCGTGAACATCGCGCTGGTCAACGAGATCGCGATGATGTGCGCTCACATGAAGATCGATGTCTGGGAAGTGATCCGGGGCGCGTCCTCGAAGCCATTCGGTTTCATGCCGTTCTATCCCGGCCCCGGCCTTGGCGGCCACTGCATTCCGATCGATCCGCTGTATCTGGAATGGAAGTCCAGAATCGACGGATTTGAGTCCCGGTTCATCGGCCTGGCCGACAAAATCAACAGTGGAATGCCGCGCGTCGTGGTCACGCGATCGATGGAATTGCTGAACGGGCACGGAAAAGCGATGAAGGGCGCGCGCGTCCATGTTCTCGGTGTGACTTACAAGAAAGACATCGGCGACAGCCGCGAGTCCCCTGCGCTTGAAGTGATCAAGCTGCTGCTTGAACTCGGAGCCGACGTGGCCTACAGCGACCCGTTTGTGCCGAACCTGAACGTGGAAGGGCATCCGTTCGAGGCAATCGATCCCACGGACGAGGCGCTGGGCCGCTCGGACCTCGCCATCATCGTCACGGATCACAGCGCCTTCGACTATGAACGGATCGTTCGCAGCGCTCCGCTCGTTTTCGACACCCGAAACGCGACGAACGGCCTGAAAGCGAGGAATCTGGTCCGGTTGTAGGACGCGCATCGCGTGTCACGGTGTTTATTCTATGAAAGTGTTTTTCTGGGTCAGTGTGGCGGCGGTGGTGTACGTGTACCTGGGGTATCCGGTCCTTCTCGGGCTTGCGCGCCGGGTGGCGCGCAAGCCGGTGTGGAAAGCGCCGATTGAACCCACCGTCACCATCCTGATCGCGGCGCACAACGAGCGTGAACGAATCGAGAGGAAACTGCGCAACTGTATCGAGCTGGACTATCCACGGAACAAACTCCAGATTCTGGTGTCCCTGGACGGCCCATCCGACGGAACCGAATTCGCTGTCTGGCGATTCGCCGCCCGCGGCGTCCAGATGCTCCATTCCAGGGAACATCGAGGAAAACCCTCGGCGTTGAACGCCGGAATCCGCAGGGCTGCCGGCGACATTGTTGTCTTTGCCGATGTCCGGCAGATGTTCGACCGCCATGCGATCCGCCGCCTGGTGGAAAACTTTGCGGATCCCGGAGTCGGCGCCGTGAGCGGGGAACTGATTCTGACCGGCGGGCCGCATTCCGAGTCGGCGTCGGGTGTGGGCTTGTACTGGAAATACGAAAAGTGGATTCGATCCCGGGAAAGCGATGTCCACTCGGTCGCCGGAGCGACCGGCGCCATTTATGCGATCCGGCGCGAGCTGTACCGCGAGTTGCCGGACGAGACGATTCTCGATGACGTGATGACGCCGATGCGGATCGTCTTTGGCGGAAAGCGCGTGGTGTTCGAGCCGCTGGCGAAAGCCTATGACGCGGTGTCCTGCTGCCCGAGAGCGGAGTTCGGCAGAAAAGTACGCACGCTCACCGGCAACTACCAATTGGTGGCCTTGATGCCGGAACTCCTGATCCCGTTCCGGAATCCCGTCTTCTGGCAGTTCTGTTCGCACAAGCTGGGCCGTCTCGTGGTACCGCACCTGCTTATTGGAATTCTGGTCAGCAACGTTTTCTTGATCGGCGGGATCTACACCTGGCTGCTCGCCGCTCAGATTGTGCTGTACCTGGCGGCGTGGATGGGTCATGTAATGGCGAATCGAAGCGTGATCGTTCCGGAACTCCTCCAGGTTGAAGAGCAGCGGAGGGCAGCGTGAAACGGGTTCTGTCCCTGCCGTATGCCTTCGTCTTGATGAACTGGGCCGCTGTTGTCGGCTTCTACTACTTTATTTCCGGAAGGAAGGACGTGTGGCTCAACAACAGGTTTGCTCACTCCCACAAAGGATCCCCGTCCCGGCTGTAACCGTCGACGTCATCTCGGATCCTGACGCGTTTAGGGAGTACGGGGACAAATGGGACAGGCTCGTCGCGGATTCCGGGATTCGACATCCATTCGCCAGCCACGCCTGGCTCACCACCTGGTGGGAACATTTCGGAGCCGGAAAAACCCTGCAGGTCTTTGTGGCCAGGCGCGGCCGGGACTGGTTGGGCGCGGCGCCGATGATGATGCACACGGTGAACATGTACGGCGTCCCGGTTCGACGGCTGGATTCGATCTACAACTACCACGTTCCTCGAAACGAATTTCCGGTTGTGGAACAAACGGACGATGTCTACGAAGGCCTGTGGCAGGCCATTTCGTGTAAGGACGCGCCCTGGGACGCTGTGGTCTTGCAGCAGTTTCTTTCGGATTCGCAGACGCTTGCCCGCTTTCGCCGCCTGGCCGGCCGCAACGGCTGGCTCGCCGGCGATTGGGCGGCGGCGCCGTCGCCATACATCGAACTCGGCTGTTCCTACGACGACGTGGTGAAGCGGCTGAGTCACAACATGCGTCAGAACCTTCGCAAGCGGCAGGCGAAGCTTGCGGAAGTGGACACGGTCGATATCGAAACGGTGAGCGACCCGTCCGAAATCCCATTGGCGATCGCGGACGGTTTTCGGATCGAGGCTGCCGCATGGAAAGGAACTGCCGGCACGGCAATCATCAGCGACCCCCAGGTTGAAAGGTTCTATGCCCGGCTCGCTTCCCGGGCCGCCGAACTCGGCTGGGTGAAACTGATCTTCCTGCGCGTCGGAGGAAAGCGAATCGCCTTCAACTACGTGCTGGAAGTCGCCGGCGTTCTCTACGGCCTGAAAATCGGTTACGACCCCGATTACCAGTCCTACTCTCCCGGCAACATGCTTCGCAGCCTCCTCCTCAAAGAGGCCTGCGAACGCGGATGTCTGGAGTACGACTTCCTCGGCAATCCCGACGAATGGAAACTCGCCTGGACCCGCGAAACCCGGCTGCACGGCTGGCTCTTTCTGTTCAGGAAACGTCCGCTGGCGCGCATGGTCTATCACGCCAAATTCGACCTGATTCCGGCCGTCCGCCGGAGTCCGCGTCTGATAAAGCTCACAAACAGTCTGCTGGGCCTGGTGCAATGCTCTCAATCGAACGACTGAACACCGCTGAAGCATTCGCGAGTCTCCACTCGGAATGGAACGAACTGCTGCGCCGCAGCGCATCCGATTGCGTGTTCCTCACGCACGAGTGGCTTTTCACCTGGTGGACACATCTTTCCGAAGGCCGAACGCTTCATATCGTCACCGTGCGGGAGGAAGGCCGTCTGGTCGGCATCCTGCCGGCCGCGTTGCGCAGGCCGCAGATCGCCCGAATGATGCCGCGCGTTCTGGAATTCCTGGGCAGCGGTGCGATCGGTTCGGATTATCTGGACGTGATCGTCGACCCGGATCGCGAGAACGAAGCCCTGGACGCCATGGCCCACCACCTCACCACCACCGGCCTGATGATTCAACTGAGCCAGCTTCGCCGTAACGCGTGTGTCGCTGACCGGCTCGCGGCCAGACTGCGCCGGCGCAACTGGTCGGTGCAGGATATGAAGATCAACGTCTGTCCGGCCATTCCGCTGGCCGGCGAGTCGTGGGAGTCGTACCTGGCGACGCTCAGTTCAAATCAGCGGTACAACTTTCAGCGCAAGCTTCGCAGTCTTCAGAGGACGGAAGGTTATCGTTTCGAAACCAATACCGGCCTCGACGTGGTAATCGATCTTCACAAGAGACGCTGGATGGCGCGCGGCGGCCTCTCCGAAGCCTTTCAAACGGACGCGATCGCCGCCTTCCACCGCGAGTTTGTGGAAAAGGCGCGGGCCAACGGATGGCTGCGCCTGCTTTCCATCTGGATTCAGGACAGGCCGGCGGCGGCGCTGTACGGCCTTCATTACGGCTCGACGTTCTATTTCTACCAGTCGGGTTTCGACACCGCATTCAGCAAACAGAGCGTCGGGCTCGTGATGATGGGACTGGCGATCAAGACCGCGTTGGAAGCGGGCGCCACCGAATTCGATCTTTTGCACGGCGACGAAGAATACAAGTTTCACTGGGCCCGTCAGGTCCGGGACCTGGGCCGCCTCGAACTTTACCCACCCCATGCCGGAGGAACGCTGTATCGGCACTGCGTGAGCTTCAACAGGGCTGCGCGGCTGATCGTGAAGCGGATGATGGCTTTGCCGAACGGGGCTTTGCGCAAAAAGTCACTGCTGTCCCAATGAAGCGAAATCGAGGAAAAGCGTTTTCCCCTCCTCGACGAGGAGGGGTGGCGCGAAGCGCCGGGGTGGTGCTGTTCAAGAAATGGGTTTTGTTAAACGAACCGCCCCGCCGCTTCGCGGCACCCCGCCTTGGCCAAGGCGGGGAAAAGTCCTCGTCCTGCGACTCCATGGCTTCATGTCATAACCGGACCGCAACGCCCAACGTTTTTTCCCGCCTCAGGGAATGTTGGTGTGCAAAGCCCCCGAACAGAACGCCGGTTCCACCGAACTCCGCCGAAAGAGAACGGTGATCGCCTCAAACCCTCGATTGGCGGGGTTTTCGGATGGCACGGAGGATGCTTGTACGAACGTGATGTTGCGAGCCCTTGCCAAGACCTCCGTTGCGCGTGCCTTCACCGTTTCCGGCGCGGACCGGTGGTTTCGCCGCGAAGATGACGCCGCGGTCCCATTCATTGCCGGCTACCACCGCGTGGTTGAAGACTTCGTCGAGTCGGCGCGCGGCACGATCCCGTCGATGCTGATCAGCGCGGCGACGTTCGAAAGGCATCTGGAGTGGCTGGCCCGCCGGTACACGCTGGTGTCTCTCGATGACATCGGACTGCACCTTCAGCAGGGACGGCGCTTCGGCCGGCCCGCCGCAGCGGTGACGTTCGACGATGGATACGCCGACGTCTATCATCACGCCTTTCCGATTCTCCGGCGCAAGGGGATTCCCGCGGCCGTGTTCGTCGTTACCGGACTGACCGGAACGTCACAGCCCCAGCTTTACGACCGGCTCTTCATGTGTCTTTCGCGCAAGACCCTGGTCACCCGCGTCCTGCAGCGGCTTGGGCTGCCGGCCCGGGCCGAGGATCCGTTCCAACTGTTGACGCTGCTGCTGACGCGATATCCCCAGGAACGGCTCGCCGCGATTGTGAGCGAACTGGAGGCGGACCATCCACCCACCCGCCGCGAGATCGATGCGCTTGCCCCGATGACGTGGAGAATGATCGAAGAGATGGAGCGCGAGGGGATCACGATCGGGTCGCACACCAGCAGCCACGTGCTGCTCACGAGCGAGACGAGCGAAGGCGTCCGGAGTGAACTCGCCGGGTCGAAGCAGACGCTCGAAGCCCACCTGAAAAAGCCCGTTCATCATTTCGCGTACCCCGACGGCCGGTGTAATCCCGCGATTGTCGACGCCGTCAGAAAGGCGGGCTACCGGTTCGCGTACACCATCTGCCGCTGGCGAGACTCGCGCGAGCCGCTGCTCACCATTCCGCGCAAGGTCCTCTGGGAGCGTGCGGCTTCGAATGCGTTCGGGCAGTTTTCAGGATCGATCATGAATTGTCATGCCCACGGTTTTTTCGATTCGAGACGGAGTTGTGAGCATGACCACGGAGCACTTGCAGCATGAGTAGAACGATTGCGGCGCCGGCCGGCCGCTTCCGGTTCGGGCCGGCCGCCGCCGGTCCGGCAGCCGAAACAACAGAACCGCAGGCGCCGCCCAGCTTCGCGTTCAAGCTGCTGATCCTTTTTCTGCTGATCATGTATTCCAGCATCGGCGTGCTGGTTCCCGCGGTCGAAGCGGTGCGGCCGGCCATGACCGTGGCCCTGGGAGCCGTGGTGTTGACGCTGCTGGAAGTGACACGGAGGGGCGCCGGCTTTCGAATGGCCTGGCCCGAAAGCGGAATGCTCCTGGTGATGTTGGGGGTTGCCGTCGTTGCCAGTTTCGACGCGATCTATCTTCGCCTGGCGGTGGATACCACCACGAACCTCGCAAAAATCGTCCTCATTTATCTGGTGATCGAAAACACGGTCATTTCGCCCGGACGGCTCCGGGCCATCATGCTGACGATGGTGGCCGGCGGCATGATCCCGGCCGCGGGCACCATCCATCACTTCCTCACCGGGCAGCTTCAGGAACAGGTTCGCGCGTCGTGGGTCGGCGTTTTCGCGAACCCCAATGAAGACGCCTACGCCCTCGCCATCCTCGTGCCGGTCGCCGGAGTGTTGATGATGCGCTCGAAGTGGTGGCTGCGCATTCCGCTGCTCGGCATCATGGCGGTCTACCTTCTTGCGATCTTTCTCACCTATTCGCGCGGCGGGCTGCTTGGGCTGGTGGCGGTGCTGGGGTTCTTCGTCTGGAAGCAAAAATCCCTCTTACTGAAAGTGGTGATGATCGGCGGGCTGGCCGGCGGCATCCTGGTGATGAGTCTCTTCTGGCACCGGAAGGACGACTTCAAGGACGTGTCGCAGGACACCACGTTCAATCAGCGCATGGCCACGTTCCGCGCCGGCATGGCGATGTTCACAGACAATCCGCTGTTCGGCGTGGGACCGGGCTGTTCGATCGTCGCCTATCCGCTCTACGTTCCGAAGGATGCGCATTGCGGTTGCCAGGACCAGCTCGTCATTCACAACGCGTTCATTCAAATGCTCAGCGAGATGGGCGCTCTGGGATTCATTCCGTTCATGACGTTTCTCGGATCGGCCGTGCTTCACGCATGGCGGCTGCAGCGAGTGGAGGCGTATCCGCCGGACCTGAAAACTTACGCGATGGGTCTGGAGCTTGCGCTCTGGGGATTCCTGGTTTGCGGGATGTCCGGCGGGTTTTCGTGGAGCTGGTTCCCCTACATTCTGGTTGGGCTGATTGTCGCTACAAAACAGATCTGTGAAAGCTCGGTGACGCAGGAAACGCATGTCTGATCAGAGCAATTCCACATTCAGGCCGGCGCTGCTCCTGATGTCCGGAAGGGCGGCGGCGTTCACGGTGACGTTTCTGATTCCGGTGTTTCTCTCGCGCATTTTCACGCAGCTGGAGTTTGGAACCTACAAACAGATCTTTCTGATTGTTTACACCTTGTACGGCGTCGGCCAGATCGGCATGGCGGAATCGCTGTTCTATTTTCTGCCCTTGTTTCCCAGGGAAGCCGGAAAGTTCGTCACCAACTCCGTCTTCATGTTGAGCCTCACGGGTCTGGCGTGTTTGACGGCGCTGCTGGCGATGAAGGACAAGGTCGCCGGCTGGCTGAGCAATCCGGACATGGCGTCGTACGCCGGGCTGGCCGGCGCTTATCTGCTGTTGATGCTTGCGGGATGTTCGCTGGAGATCGTCATGATCGCCCGGAAGCACTACCGCCGCGCCACGGTGACGTACGCGGCGTCCGATCTGGTTCGGGGGGTGCTGTTCATTCTGCCCGCCGTGCTGACGCACAGCATTCGTTGGCTGATGATCGGCGCCCTTTTGTTTACGGCCCTCCGCGTGGCGACACTGTTGTGGTATGTGCGCTCGGAATTTGCCGGCAGTCTCGGGATCGATCCCGGTCTGTTGAAAAAGCAGTTCTCCTATACGATTCCGTTTTCGCTCGCGGTTCTTGTCGAGGTGATCCAGGCGAACTATCACCAGTACGCGGTTTCGTATTACTTCGACGCCGCCACGTTCGCGATCTACTCGGTGGGCTGTTTGCAGATCCCGATTGTGGATTTCATCGCCTCGCCCGCATCGAACGTGATGATGGTGCGGATGGGAGAGGAGTTGAGGGAAGGGCGCAGAAGCCGCGTGCTTCCCATCTGGCATGACACGAGCCGGAAACTGTCGCTCGTGTTCTTTCCGCTCGCCGGCATGCTTTTTGTCAACGCGACCGGGGTCATCACGCTGCTTTTCCCTCCCCAGTACATTGCGAGCGTTCCCATCTTCATGGTGTGGACGCTCACCATTCTCTTTGCCGTTTTTCAGACCGACGGCGTGCTGAGGGTCTTCGCCGAAACCCGCTACCTGGTCGTCATGAATATTGCGCGCCTGGCGGCCATCATCGCGTTGATGCACTGGTCGATCACGGCGTTCAATCTCGTCGGCCCCGTGATCGTGACGATTGTTGGAATGTCGGTGGCGCGCGCCCTGGCGTTGCTGAAGATTCAAAAGCTGATGAACGTTCCGCTAACGCGATTGATGCCGTGGCGGAATCTCGGCGGTATCGCGATGGCTGCAATGATCGCCGCTATTCCCGCCGCGTTTCTGAGCGCGCGTCTGGCGATGCATTCGATCGTCGTCCTGCCCCTGTCGGGAATGGTTTACATGGCGGTTTACGCGGCCCTGTTGTTGTGTTTGCGATTGCTCAGTGCGGGCGAGAAGCGCGCAATCGCTGAAAGCGCTGCCGGCTTTGCGAGACGGGTGCGCAAAGCGGCGGCCTGAGAGGAATAGAAACGATGTGTGGCATTGCCGGAATCATGAGCCTCTCGGACAAGCCTGTCCGGCTTGAAGAAGTTCGATCGATGTGCGACGCGATGATCCATCGCGGACCGGACGACCAGGGATTTCATGTTGAAGCGGGGATCGGTCTGGGTA
>JAHFTY010000005.1:871-48896 GCA_023265365.1 Acidobacteriota bacterium | reverse complement strand
GTCGGCGGGACTGCAGAATGTTCGTAGACGATACCGGCTTCGTTTGAATGCCGATCGGGAAATTGCGCCTGACCTGAGCTTCCACATGCAGCTCTCGACGGGCGCAATCAACAATGGAATCACGTTCGATCAGGATTTTGCCGCCGGGGTCAGCCGGCATCCTCTGTTCATTTCCGAAGGCTACGTGGATTACCACCGTCCCAACGTCTCCATTCGAGCAGGCCGGCAGGAAGAAGTGTATGCGGACAACTCGCGGTTCCTGTGGGACGACGATGTCCGGTTCAATGGATTCAGCGAGCGCGTTCGCCGCGGAAGAGTCGAATTTCGAGGCGCACAGTACCTCTTCGTCAACCCAAATGTCTTTTCCGTTCCGTCGAACTCTCCCCTGACACTGGCGGGAGTGCAACCCGGAAAGATCGCTCGAGCCAGCCAGATGTTTCATCAGGGGATGACCGTCGATGCGCCGATCAACGCGAGGTGGAAACAGCAGGTGACTGCGGACATCCAGCTGTATCGAAATCCAAACCTGATCGCATTGACTTCCAACGCAACCGGCGTGACGGCCACCGTGAGTCCCGGCATCGGCATCACTGTCTCCGGCGCCGCCCCGGGAACCGGTAATGCAACCACGTCCCCGGGATCGGCAATCCTCTTCGCCCGGCATTACCAGGTGGCGCGCGCCGTTTACCGGCTCGACGCCGCACAGCTGAAGGGCAGCCCCAGGCTGCCCATGACATGGATGGTTCAAGCGTTGCGGAACATCGGGACGTCACAATTGCGCGACGCGCTCCTGTCTTCGATATCGATCGGCCGGACGACCCAAAAAGGAGACATTCGGGGAATGTACTTGTTCGCGATCAAGGACGCCAATTCACTCCTGTCGCAATTCACCGATGACGACCTGGGAACCGGCGTGGGCGTCAACCTTGCGGCGCACCACTTCCGGATGGACTATACCGTTCGGCCCAACCTGGTGATCCAGAACTTGCTGTTTCTCCAGACAGAACGCCGAAGTTCGAATCCAGGGGCTTCCTTCTTTGTTCCGCTCGGCCGCGAGACCCCGCGAACCTGGAGGTATCAGGGTCAGCTCGCGTTTTCGTTCTAGGTCACAACGCGCCTTCCCCTTCTCGATCCATGAACTGTTCACGGGCAGTTCACGAAACCGTAACATTCCATGAGCTATCCTCAAACCATGAGTCGAAAACATTTCCCGTTGCTCACACTCTCGATGCTGTTTCTCATGTCCGCGTGCGCCCAACCTCCGGATCAGCCGGGCGCCGCCAATCAAACGATCACGATGAAGGGTTCCGACACCATGGTCCAGCTTGGACAGCGGTGGGCGGAGGATTACATGAAGGGGCATCCCGGCACGACGATTCAGGTCACCGCCGGCGGCAGCGGAACGGGAATCGCGGCGTTGATTAACGGAACGACGCAGATCTGTCAGGCGTCGCGCCCGATGAAACCGGAGGAAAAAGCGTCCCTCCGGCAGCAACGCAACGCCGATGCCGCCGAAATTCCTGTCGCGCTGGACGCCCTGGCTATCTACCTGAACGACCGGAATCCGATCGAGCATCTGACGATCGAGCAACTGGGCCGGATCTTCCGCGGCGAGATCGCCAACTGGAAAGAGGCCGGCGGTCCGGACGCGCCCATCGTTTTGTACGGACGTGAGAACAGCTCGGGAACCTACGTCTACTTCAAGGAACATGTTCTGGCGAACGCGGACTTCGCGGAAAAATACCAGGCCCTCCCGGGCACCGGCGCCGTGATCAACGCGGTAAAGAAGGATGCCGGCGGCATCGGTTATGGCGGCATCGGTTATGCCACCGCAGTGAAGACCCTTCCGGTGGCGAAGGACGCGTCGGCGCCGGCGGTCGCGCCGTCCATGGAAAATGTCTACAACAATACCTATCCCCTCAGCCGCAATCTGTTCTGGTACACCGCGGGGGCCCCGACCGGTGCGATCGAAGAACTGGTGGACTGGGTTCTCGGTCCCGAAGGGCAGAAGGCCGTTTCGGAAGTTGGTTTTTATCCGCTGAAAGCGCCGAAACCGTCTCAATGAACGCGAATATCCGATGGCGCCGCCGGCTCGACACGGCCGCCGAGAAGATCATTTTCGGATTCGCATTTGTGGCGATCGCCATCATCTTCCTGATTTTCGTTTATGTCGCGCGGGAGGCGTTGCCGATTGCCACGGGGTCGGTGGAAGGGATCACGCTGGTGTCGCCTTTCACAGCGCCGTTCAGCTGGCAGCCGGTGTCGGGTGCGCCGAAGTACAACGTTGTTCCTCTCATTGTGGGCACCCTCAAGATCACGTTGATCGCGCTTCTGATCGCCACTCCTCTTGCGCTTGCCGCGGCGTTGTACACGGCGGAGTTTGCGCCGGGATCGAGCCGCGAGTGGATCAAGCCGGCGATCGAGATGCTTGCGGGAATTCCGTCGGTCGTCATGGGTTTCTTCGTTCTCATCGTTCTCGCCTCGTGGATTCAGTCCACGCTCGGTCTGGACTTCCGATTGAATGCGCTCACCGCCGGAATCGGTCTGGCCCTGGCGGTTCTCCCGATCATCTACACCGTGAGCGAGGATGCGCTGACGGCCGTCCCGCCTCACTATCGCGAGGCCTCGCTTGCCCTGGGCGCTTCAAAATCGCAGACGGCGTTACGGGTGGTCCTTCCTGCCGCGATGCCGGGCGTGGGCGCGGCGATCGTTCTGGGGTTCGGCCGGGCGATCGGCGAGACGATGATCGTGTTGATGGTTTCCGGCAACGCCGCCATCCTTTCGCTCGATCCGGGCCTGCCGGCGCGGACGCTGTCCGCCACGGTGGCGGCGGAGTTGGGCGAAGTCGTTTTTGGCAGCGGCCACTACCGCGTTTTGTTCTTCATCGGCACGCTCCTGTTCATCATCACGTCTTTATTGAACTGGGCCGGCGACCGGTTCAAGCGCAGTCTGCGCATCAGGCTCTTCGGTTCCGCATGAGAAAAGCGTTCGATCGGACTTTCGTCGCGCTGACCCTGACGGCAACCATCGTCATTCTGGCGATGCTGGCGGTGATCGTCGGCAACATCGTCATTCACGGAAAGGATCGCCTCAGTTGGGAGTTTGTCAGCGCGTCGCCCGTGAAGGGCATGACGGCGGGAGGCATTTTCCCGGCGATTCTCGGCACGGTTCTCGTGGTGCTTCTGATGTCGCTCGCCGCCGTTCCTTTCGGAGTGATCGTCGCCATCTACTTCGCGGAGTATGCGAGAGCGGAGTCGCGGCTCTACAAGCTGACCCGGATAGCGGTGAACAATCTTGCCGGAGTTCCCTCGATCGTGTTCGGCCTGTTCGGACTGGGCTTCTTCATCCAGACGATTGGACGCGGGATCGATCGCGGCCTGTACGGCGGTCAGCTCGTTTACGGCCAGCCGTCGATTCTCTGGGCCGCGATGACGATGGCCGTTCTCACGCTGCCGGTCGTCATCATTACGGTCGAGGAGACGCTGCGGGCAGTTCCGCGGGAATATCGCGAAGCGTCGCTGGCGCTGGGTGCGACGCGGCTTCAGACGATTGTCCGCGTCATCCTGCCGCAGTCCTGGTCCGGCGTCATGACCGGCGCCATTCTCGCCATCAGCCGAGGCGCCGGCGAGGTGGCGCCGGTGCTGTTCACCGGAGCCGCCTACTTTCTGCCGCGCCTGCCGACCCATGCGAACGATCAGTTCATGCAGTTGGGATATCACATTTATGTTTTGGCCACGCAGTCCCCGGACGTTGATGCGACGAAACCGCTGCTGTATTCGACAGTGCTGGTGCTTCTGATCCTGACATTTCTTCTGAACATCACGGCCATCCTCATCAGAAACCGGATGCGGCAATGGGCAACCCGGTGAAGATCGGCGTCACAGGCGCCAACTTTTTCTACGGCGGCAACCAGGCACTGCACGACGTGCATGTGCAGATTCACGACCGGTGTGTCACGGCGCTCATCGGCCCGTCCGGCTGCGGGAAGTCGACATTTCTGCGGTCTCTCAATCGCATGAACGACCTTATTCCCGGCACGCGCCTGGAGGGCCGGGTCGAGCTGGACGGTGAGGACATCTACTCCCCGGCGATGGACGTGATCCATCTGCGCCGGCGCGTCGGCATGATCTTTCAAAAATCGAACCCTTTTCCGATGTCCATCTACGAAAACGTCGCCTATGGGCCACGGGTGAACGGGATCACGAAAAAGCGCGCCGAACTGGACGAGATCGTCGAGCGCACGCTCCGTGGCGCGGCGCTCTGGGATGAAGTGAAGGACCGGCTCAACCGTTCCGCCATGTCGCTTTCCGGAGGACAGCAGCAGCGCCTCTGCATCGCGCGGGCGCTGGCGGTTGCGCCCGAAGTGATTCTGATGGACGAGCCCGCGTCGGCGCTCGATCCGATTTCGACGGCTAAAATCGAGGAACTGATTTACGAGCTGAAGAAGGATTACACCATCGTTATCGTGACGCACAACATGCAGCAGGCCGGGCGCGTATCGGACGAAACCGGATTCTTTTTGAACGGGCGGCTGGTAGAGTTCAATGAAACCAAACGCCTCTTCACGGCGCCGGCGAATCGCGAGACTGAAGACTACATTACCGGAAGGTTTGGATAATGTCCGACATTCGACAACACACCAGCAAACACTACGAGCAGCAGCTTCGACTGTTGAAGGACAAGCTGCTGCTGATGAGTCATCAGGCCGAACAGATGATCGCCGACGCGATCCGCTCGCTGGTGGATCGCCGGCCGACCCTGGCGGACGAGGTGATCGCGCGTGACGACACGCTGGATCAGCTCGAAGTTGAGATCGACACGCTGTGTTACCAGATTCTCGCCCTCGAACAGCCGGTCGCCCGCGATCTCCGGTTTATCGCCACCGCCCTCAAGATCGTCCGCGACATCGAGCGCATCGGAGATACCGCCGTGAATATTGCGGAACGCGCAAGGGAACTGATCCAGGAACCCGAGCTCAAGCGGCTCATCGCCCTGCCGCTGATGGCTGAATCCGCGCAGCGCATTCTGAAGGAAAGCCTCGATGCGTTTGTGAATGAAGATGCCGGGCAGGCTGAAAAAGTGGTGCATGCCGACCGGGAGATCGACGATCTGTACGAGCAGATCTTCCGCGAACTGCTGACGTACATGATCGAAGACACGCGCAACATCTCGCGAGCCATCAAATTGATCTTCATTGCCAAACATCTGGAGCGGGTCGGCGATCATTCTGCGAACATCGCGGAGATGGTGGTATTTATGGTCCGGGGGTTGGACATTCGGCATGGAACGCGTCCTGGTAGTGGATGACGACCCGGACATCGTCCGGCTTGTCACTTACAACCTCACTCAATCCGGTTTCGAAGCCGTCGCGGCATCCACCGGCCGGGCCGCCCTGGAGATCATTCAGAAGCGCCCGCCCGACCTCATCATCCTGGATCTGATGCTTCCCGACGTCGACGGAATGGAAGTGTGCCGCAGCCTGCGCGCGCACGAAGCGTCCACGCGGATTCCCATCATCATGCTCACGGCCCGCAGTGAAGAGATCGACCGGGTCATCGGCTTCGAGCTGGGCGCCGACGACTACGTCATGAAGCCGTTCAGCCCGCGCGAGCTGGTGTTGCGCGTGAAGTCCGTTCTCCGCCGGAGCCGCAGCGACCAAACCGGGATGCTGAGAATCGGAAGAATCCAGCTCTATCCGGAAAGACGCCAGTGCTTCGCCGGCAGTGAACTCGTGCCGCTGACCGTCAAGGAATTCGATCTCCTGTACGAACTGATGCGAGCCCGCGGCAATGTCCTCAGCCGCGACGCCCTGATGGACCGCGTCTGGGGCTATCACGGAGAGGCGACCTCCCGCACGCTGGACACCCACGTCCGGCGCCTCCGCGAAAAGCTCGGGCCCGACGGCGCCTGCATCGAAACGGCGCGCGGCGTGGGCTATCGTATCGCCATATGATCTTCCGGCTCCATTCGCGGCTCGTCGTCTGGAACCTCTTGATCATCGGGCTCACCGTTGGAATTCTCGGCAATTACCTGAGCTCGGCTCTACGCGATCACATCGAAACCGAAATCGAATTGAGACTCACCGAGGAAGCCGGATTGGCCGGCGCATTCCTTGCGCACGAAGACACCGGCGGAAACCAGGACGAACTGGCGGACCGGCTGGGCGGGTTGCTCGATCTCCGGGTGACGATCATCGCGCATGACGGAACGGTGCTTGGCGATTCCGATCTGGATCGAACCGAGCTTCAGGGCGTCGAGAATCACCGTTCCCGCCCGGAGGTGATCGATGCCGAGGAGCAGGGAACCGGGACCGCCATCCGCTGGAGCCCGACGGTCCGGGTGGAATTCATTTACGTGGCGCGGCGGTTCGACCCTTACGTCGTCAGGCTCGCCATGCCTCTTTCCGCCGTCGAAACGCTGATGGCGGACCTGCGATCGCGTCTCATTTTCGCAATGGGCATCGCCATCGGGCTGACCCTGATTTTTGGCATTCTCATCCGCGGGCTCATTTCGCGGCCGCTCCGGGAGATATCGCAGGCTTCCACGAAACTCGCCGGAGGGGACTTGTCGCAACGCCTCCCCATCAGCGGCGACGAAGAGATCGCGGCGCTCGGGAATTCGCTGAACACGATGGCGAAAAACCTGAGCACGCAGATGCGGGCGCTCACCGATGAGAAGCAGCGGCTCGAGTCCATCGTCGGCGCCATGACGGAGGGCGTCATGGTGCTCGATCGGACCGGAAGCGTTTTTCTGGCAAACCGCGCGATGCCCGGCCTGCTCGGAACCGAACGCGATTTGATCGGCCGGACTCCGCTGGAAGTATTCCGTGATCCCGGCATCGACGACGCGGTCCGGAGGGTCTTGAGAGCTGAACCGGCGCAGGTTGTCGAATTCGCCACAGGGAACGCCCGCATTCTTCAGGCCAATGTCGCCGCCGTTGTGGACGCGTCGGGAGCGGTGGACGCGGTGGTGATGGTCTTTCATGACCTGACCGAGATCCGGAACACGGAGCGGATGCGCCGCGACTTCGTCGCCAACGTTTCACATGAATTCAAAACGCCGCTCACCTCAATCCGTGGTTATGCGGAGACGCTGCTTTCCGGGGCCCTGCAGGATCCGGGCATCGCGGGCGAATTTGTCCGCATTATCGAGCGGAACGCGCAACACCTGGAAAATCTCGTATCGGACCTTCTGACCCTGGCTCGCATGGAGTCCGAGCCTCTCGTCTCGAAGGAATCCGTCAACATCAAGAACATTCTTGACGAGCAGATCGCATCCCGAACCTCCATCATTGCCGGTCGTCAGATCACCGTTGCGAATGAGTGCGCCGATGTCGAGATCCGCGCGGACAAGACGCGCTTGTCGATGGCTGTGTCCAACCTGATCGACAATGCCGTCTACTACAACCGGACGGGCGGCGAAATCCGGATCGCCTGCAGGATCGTCGCGGACAGTGTCGAGTTGAGCATTGCAGACACGGGCCAGGGCATCGCATCGGACGAGCTTCCGCGCATTTTTGAACGTTTTTATCGAGTCGACCGCGCCCGATCGAGGGAACCGGGCCGCACGGGACTCGGCCTGTCGATCGTGAAACACGCCATTGAGAGTCAGGGCGGGTCCGTCACTGTGGCCAGCAGGCTCGGAGCCGGCTCCACGTTCACCATCCGCCTGCCGATTGTGACGGCCTGAATGAGTTCGGCGGGACCACCCCGGCGCTTCGCGCCACCCCTCATTGGGGGAAAACCGGATGGAAAATAGAAGAACCGGGGCCAAACGTGGCCGGTCGTTTGTTTTCCCATTTCGAGGCGTGATTATTGCGGTGAATCGAGCGGACCCTGAAACTCGGCAACATTTGCGGCCCGTTCCTTTTGCTGAGCCCGCCGGCCATAGACGAATACTCCAGCCAGGGTCGCCAGCGAGGTGATGATGGCGGCAATCCCATAGGCGTTATGACCTTCGTGGATTAACCAAGTTCCGCCACACACCGCGCCATCACAATTACAAATCCAAGAACAGACCCGAATTTTTCGCTGAATACATCTGCTTTTAGCCGCTCTTTTTCGAGATTTTGCCGGTGTTCTGCTTGCTTCTCCGCCATGGCGACGATGCGTTCAGCACATCCGGGAAAGACACCGTTGTATTGTTCCAGCATCTTCGGCGGCGGTAGTGGCCCTGTGAAGGAAACCGAATGCACCTGGGCCTGGAGCCGGCCCGCTTTCAGCGAACTGCTGACGCTAACTAAGCCGAGCCTTGGACGACGAGGAGCAGCGTCACGTTCGTGAACGGCTGCCGGAAGAAAAACTGGTGATCTTCGACATTCTTATTCGGCCTGCTCCGGAGCTGACCACGGAGGAGCGCGACGAGATCAAGAAGGTTGCCCGGAAACTGCTTCAGAAACTGAAATCGCTCCTCGTCATCAATTGGCGGCAGAAGAGCACAGCCCGGTCGCGGGTGAGATTGGCGATTGAAGAACTGCTCGACGGCGGCCTGCCTCGCGCATATACGCCGGACCTGTACAAACACAAATGCGCGGTCGTCTTTGAGCACGTCTACGAAACGTACGGCGACGGCGCGTCCGTCAGCTTCCCGCGTTGATTTCGAACGAATCGATCACCCGGCCATCGATTGCGATGGCTTCGACGCGGATCACCTTTCCATCGACGCGAAAGGAAACGAAGTTTTCGATGCTCATCACCTTCTGCGTGATTCCGGCCGGCGGCTGATCGACGTCGTAAAGTGGCGCTCCTCCTCCCCCGGTCGTGATGTAGTGGATTCCGTTCTTGAGATAGTGCTGGTAGTTGTGGTCGTGCCCGAAAAGCCCGGCCGTGACGCGGTACTTTTCGAACAGCGGGAGAAGATCGGTCATGCGCGGATTGCCGGCCTGCCGCCGCGCGACGGCCGTGATCGGGGGATGGTGGGCCGTGACGAAACGGAAGGCGGCGTTCTGGTTCTGCTTCAGGTCCTCCTCCAGCCATCGAACCTGTTCGGCCCAGAATGCGTTCCTGGCCGGTTCATCGGCAGCGGCTGTGGCTATGTCGCTGTTGAGGACGGTGAAATGGGCGTTGCCCCAGTCGAATGAGTAGTAGGGATTGACCTGGAAAAACTCCCGGAAGTAAGGCGTATTGCGATCGTGGTTGCCCAGCGCGGGGAAGTACGCGGTCCGCCGGAGAAGTTCGCGTTCAATGTCGAAGAAGACACCCCACTGCGAGCTGTCGTCTCCGTTGGCCACCATGTCGCCGGTCTGAAGGATGAAATCGGGTATGCCGTGCTTGATCAACTGGTTGATCACGCCGCGATGCGCATCCGGCCGCGTGCGATTGTCACCGTAGGCGGCAAAGGTAAATGGACCCGTCGGGCCAAATGGCGGTGTGCGGAAGGATCCCTTGCCTTCCTCCCCTCCCGATGCGACGTCGTAGTCATATCGCGTGTTTGGCTTCAAACCCGTCAGCGTCGTTTTCTCGACACGATAGGATGGAGAAGCCAAAGCCGCCTCGCCTTCCGTCCGCACGCTGACCCCGTCATTTTGGACGATCCAGACGATGGTCGCGGTTTGCGCGGTCACCTTGACGACGAACGGGCCTCCGACAATTCTTGGCGCGGCGATCGGGGCGGCCGCCGCGCCAAGAGCGGCGATCCCAGCGAAAAGGAATGCAAGTGTTCTGCGCATGGTTCGTGTCTCCCGGCCCAAACTCTAAAGCCTCAGGGACTCCTGGCCCAATGACTATTTCGGTTACCGCCGAGGCTCACCACGAACCGCGGCAATGATCGACTCTTAATGTGGTGTCCGGAAACACCCCTAACCGATTCGGTTCCCCTTCTCGACGAGGCAGAACTGTCCGAAACGCGGATTCGGTTCTGCCTGAAATTGCACGATGTTCTTGGATTCCAGCGAAGTGCCCTGGGAGAAGGTGTGGTTTTTACATGAAACCGAGCGTCGCCGGACGGGGACTTTTCCCCGCCTTGGCCAAGGCCTGGTGCCGCGCAGCGGCGGGGCGGTTCGTTCAACAAAATCGAATTCTTGACAGCGCCACCCCGGCGCTTCGCGCCACGCTTTTCCCCGATTCCGGCTTGTTGGGACAGGACTAGCCCGGATCCAGCGTGACGGCATGAATCGTCGCGCCGGCCAGGTTTTTCAGGCTCACTTTGAGTTGACCGGTCTTCGCGTCGAAGTCGAGAACGCCAAAAAACTGCAGGCCGTCCGCGGGCCCGCGATTCGGTTTCATTCCCGGAGGAACGGCATGGAAGCGAACCTCCGGCCCAAACGTGTTATCGAGCGCATTCGGCCCGAAAGTTCCGGCATGCATCGGGCCGGCGACGAATTCCCAGAACGGATCGAAGTCCCGGAAGACCGCCCGCGACGGGTCGTAATGATGGGCCGCGGCATAATGGACGTCGGCGGTGATCCATACCAGGTTCGGGATGCGGTTCTTCTTCACGAAGGAAAGCAGGTCTGCCAGTTCCAACTCCCGTCCGAGTGCAGGGCCGTCGCCGTTCGCCCACGCTTCCCAGGCCGGATTGTTGTCCCGCATTCCGTCCCCAACCCGAAGACCGAGCGGCATGTCGCTGGCGATCAATTTCCAAGTCGCGCGGGATCGGGCGAGCGCCTTCTTCAACCATTCGAGTTGGGTTGTGCCCATCATCGCGGTGGCCGGTCCGCGTGAGGTTTCCCGGTTGACGCCATTCGGGCCGCGGTAGCTGCGCTGGTCGAGCACGAAAATATCGATGGCCGGTCCATAGCTGAAGGACCGGTAAACGCGGCGTGGCTCGGCCGCGGTGCGCCGGACCGGCAGGTAATCGAACATGGCCTGTTTGGAGTGCGCGGCGAGCAGCGCGGCTTCTTTGATCCAGTAGCGCGGGTCGTCCAGGATCTGCTGGGGATACCAGTTGTTCCGAACTTCGTGATCGTCCCACTGAACGACCATCGGAACTCGGGAATTGAAACGGCGCACGTTCTCATCGAGAAGGTTGTATGCGAAGTTCCCGCGAAACTCGTCGAGGGTTTCCGCGACCTTCGATTTGGCGGGTGTGACCAGATTTTTCCAGATCGTGCCGTCGTCCAGCTTCACTTCGGATTCGAGCGGATTGTCGGCATAAATCTGGTCGCCCGAATGGATGAACAGGTCCGGATCGAGCGCGCCCATCGTCTTGTAGATGGGAATGCCGCCGAATTCGGAATTGATGCCCCATCCCTGGCCAACCATGTCGGCGGTCCACAGGATCCGCACATCGCGCCGATTCTGAGGCGGCGTCCGGAACTGCCCCGTTTCTGAAATGCTTTTTGAGCGCGAGTCGCGAAGGTCCTCGAAGTGAACCCGGTAGAAATACGTCTGACCCGGCCGCAGGCCGCGGATATCGATCTGTCCCGTGTAGCCGGAACTCTCCGCAACCGTTGTGGCGGCCCTGCGCGGATCGCGGAACCCATCGTTCGAAGCGTATTCCACGATCATTCTGGCGGGTCGTTCGGTGCGGCTCCAGATGACGGCGGCGTTTGCGGTGACGTCGCCGCACTGGATGCCGCCCGGCATGGAAAGGCGTTGCCGGTCCGACTGGAGGATGGAGGGGAACGCGATCGCGGTTTTGAGAAAGGTTCTCCGATTCATCTGGCCGATCAGTATAGGTCGGGAAAACGCAATCCGGTTGCGGAGATGATTGGCCGGTCGCATGTATGATGGCGAATCACGCGGAGGCGAAATGGATCGACGATCGCTGCTTCAAACCGCCGGCTTCCTGGCGCTGGGTTATCCCTTGCGGAGTCTTGGCGCGTTCACTCCACGACCGCAGTTTTCATCCGACCCCTTTGCCGCCGGTGTGGCCTCCGGCGATCCGTCTGCGACCGGCGTTGTCCTGTGGACGAAGCTGATGCCCGACGTGAACCGCGAGCAGGAATGGCAGCGCGAGTCGATTGCGGTCGATTGGCGGATCGCCACCGACGAACGGATGGAACATGTCGTCCGCAGCGGCCGCGCCGTGGCGCTTCCCTCGCTCAGACATTCGGTGCATGTCGAGGTTGGGGGACTTCAGCCCAATCGCTGGTATTGGTACCGGTTCCGGTGCGGCTCGGCCCAAAGCGTGACCGGACGCACGCGCACGGCGCCGTCCGGACCGTCGGACCGCCTGCGGTTTGCGTTCGCCTCATGCCAGAAGTTCACCGACGGATTTTATACGGCGTACAAACACATGGCCGCCGAAGACCTCGACCTGGTCGTGTTTCTGGGCGACTACATTTATGAAGGCGGAGGCACTGTGGTACGGACGGTTCCGGTGGAGGAACCGGTCACTCTCGAGGGTTACCGAAACCGGTACGCGCTCTATCGATCCGATCCGAATCTGCGCGAAGTGCACCGCTTGTTTCCGTGGATCCTGACCTGGGACGATCACGAAGTGGATAACAACTACGCCAACAGCATTTCCGAGCACGACGACCCTCCTGCCGAATTCCTCAAGCGCCGCGCGGCCGCGTATCAGGCGTACTACGAGTGGCTGCCGATGCCGAAGGTGTGCATTCCCCACGGACCCGATGCGCGACTGTACCGGCAGCGTTCGTACGGACCGCTCGCGAACTTTCTCGTGCTGGATGGACGGCAGTATCGCAGTGACCAGGCCTGTGGCGACGGAGTCAAGCCGCCGTGCCCGGAATTCCTTGAAGAACGCCGGACCATGCTGGGCGCGTCACAGGAGAAGTGGCTCGATACGGCCTTCAGAAAATCGAGGAGTCATTGGAACATTCTTGCGAATCAGGTGCGCATGACGCCGGTCGACAGCAAGCCCGGCCCAGGGGAAGAGTATGCGATGGATAACTGGGCCGGCTACGAAATGGCCCGGCAACGGCTGATGTCGAGCATGGCGGACAGCCGCGTGGCGAATCCGGTCGTCATTACCGGCGACATCCACACGAACTGGGTGTGCGACCTGAAGCACGATTACAAGGAGCAGCGATCTCCCGTTGTGGCGACGGAGTTCGTTGGAACCTCGATTACCAGCGGCGGGAACGGGGCGGACTCCTCGCCGAATGTCGAAGCGTATCTGCGCGAGGCGCCCCACGTGCGCTTCTTCAACGCCCAGCGCGGCTACGTCCGGTGTGAAGTGACGCCGGAGGCGATGAAGGCCGACTACCGCGTTGTCGAGAAGGTGTCGGTCGAAGACTCGCCGGTGTCCACCCGCGCCACCTTCGTCGTCGAAAGCGGCAAACCGGGCGCACAACGTCTTTGATCGGCGGCGGTCGATGAACGCCACTGGAGGAAGACACTCATGAGTCGGGCAAGCTCACCGGCGATGCGATCCGCGGACAGCTCCAGAAGTTTCTTCGGGGGTTTGCCGGGTTCGTCCGCTCAAAGCGGGTCCAGCAGCTCGCTGGAGTCCAGTTGCAGAGAGTCCAGCCGGGGCACGAATTCCAGATCGAACGGCGAAATCCGGCGTCCCGTTTCGTGAGGCTGGTAGCCCAGTTCGCGATCAAGCCGCTGCTTGAACTCGGCGCTGCCGATGGTTTCGCTGTGATAGAGGTCCGTCGTAATCAGTCCCGGCTTGTCGAAGGGAATGCCGTAGCGCCAGATGAGCCTGACGGCGTTGCGAATGTTCGTCGTGGTATGGCGCGCATGCGGCTCCACCAGGATGGCGTTTTCGGGAAGGCCGAACTCGGCGACCAGGATTTTCTTCATCTCGATCGCTTCCGCGTAAGGAGTCTGGCTCGGATGGACAAATCCGCCGGACACGATCAGGAACGGCGCCTTCTTCTCGCGATATCGCCGGACGGCAAGCCGCATCCGCTCCCTCCCATATTGAGAAATGTTCCAGGAAAGCCGGTCCGTTCCTGAGCCCGGCACCAGAATCACGGAGTACGGATAGTCGCTCCACCGCGTTGTCTTGATCCGCTCGATCGCGCTGCGGTTCACTCCAAGCTCCATCGGCTCGAAGCGTCCTGCCTCATCGCGTTTGTTGGCTTCCAGAAGGCGAAGCGCGAACTGGAGCGGGGCGTGGAAAAACAGGGGGTAGGCATCGATTTCCTCGTTCACGCCCGTGAGGATGACGTGAACGAGCTGCCGGAAGCCCGCGGATTTCACGTCATACGAGATCGAATCGATGTCCGGATAGTGGGGGGCGGCGCCTTCCCCGTAAATCGCAATGGCCCGATTGATTCCCTGAGCCGCGTCCTTCCAGGCCCACGCGAGCAGGTCGCCGTCGTTGAGCTTGCTGTGCAGTTGATACAGGCCGCTCGCGCGCATCGGCGCGGTGACGGCGTTGCGAAATACGCCGGAACTCTGCTGCAGAGCACGCAGCGATGTCTCGACGGCGCCGATCTCCCCGTCCGTCCACAGCATGGTGCGGGTATAGCACGTCAGTTCGGGTTTGCATCTCGCGGCGGTTTTCAGGCCTTCGACCTTCGCAACCCGGATCGTCTCCAGTCCCGGTTCGTTTTTCATCACGGTTCGGAGTCCTTCCACCCGCTCGAGCAGGGAGAGAAGGTAGAAATTCTTGTCCTGAACCGGCGATCGCAGCGGAATCGGAGCCCGGGCCGGCTGCTGGGCCATGGAAATGTTTGTGGAAAGAAGAAGCAGAAGCAGAATTCGCGGTTTCATTGCGCGAGATTATAAGCACGCCGGCGGTGCCGGTGAAAGCGGCACCGGAGAGACTCCGTTCACCCTCCTTGCCGACCTTGACTTAGAATCGGGGAATGGAGGAGCGGAACACCATTCGCCAGACCTTGCCGGCACCCGGGCCCGTGCAGTCTATTTTTTTCAATCGGGAGCTGAGTTGGATCCAGTTCAACTCCCGGGTCCTGCTCGAGGGTCTCGATAACCGTTTGCCGATGCTCGAAAGACTGAAGTTTCTTTCGATCTTCTCGTCGAACCTTGACGAATTTTTCATGGTTCGAGTTGCCGGTCTGCAGGAGCAACTGGAATCGAATCCGTCGTTGCTCTCTCCGGACGGCCTCACGCCCGCCGCTCAATTAAGACTGGTATCCGAGACGCTCCGGCCCTTGCTGAAGCTTCAAACGGATTGCCTGACCGACCAGATTTTGCCCGGCCTGCGTCAGATCGGGGTGCGTCTTCTGGAATTGAACGACCTGAACCACTCGCAGCGCCTCGATCTGGAGCGACTGTTTTTTGACCGGGTGTTTCCCGTCCTCACGCCTCTGGCTGTCGATCCGGGCCACCCCTTTCCCTACATTTCCAATATCAGTCTCAACCTTGGAATCCTCCTCGGACCGGTCGACGGCAGCATCGATGACGCACCGCGGTTTGCGCGCGTGAAGATTCCGCCGAATGTGCCCCGGCTCATTCCGATCGCCGGCACCCACGACTTCGTTCTGCTCGAACAGTTGGTTGCGGCCCACATCGGCGCGCTCTTCCCGAAGTGCGCCATTCTGGAAGCCCAGCCGTTCCGGATCACTCGCGACGCCGATATCGAGATCGAAGAAGACGAAGCCGAAGATCTGCTGAAGTCGGTCGAACAGACGATTCGGCAGCGCCGGTTCGGATTCGGCGTGCGGCTCGAAGTGTCGGCTGCGATGAGCGCGCCGATGGTGGATCTTCTCCGGCGGTCGCTGCAGCTCGAGAATCAGGATGTTTATTCGATCGAAGGCCCGCTGAACATTCCCGATCTGATGGCGCTTTGCAAGCTGGATCTGTCGGCGGCAAAGGAAAGGCCTTTCGAGCCACTGGCGCCGAATATCTCCCGCGAAGGCGAAACGATTTTCGACGTCATCCGGCATCAGGACGTTCTCCTGCATCATCCGTACGAATCGTTCATGCCGGTTGTCGAGTTTTTCCGCGCGGCGGCAAGCGATCCCAAAGTCCTCGCGATCAAGGCGACGCTTTACCGCGTCGGCCCGGACTCCCCGATTGTCAAAGCGTTGATCGAAGCGGCTGAGCGGGGCAAGCAGGTGGCGGTTCTCGTCGAGCTGAAAGCGCGATTCGACGAGGAAAACAACATCATCTGGGCGCGGCGTCTTGAAGAAGCGGGAGCGCACGTCATCTATGGCATCGTCGGGTTGAAGACGCATGCCAAGCTGACCCTGGTGATCCGCCAGGAAGGCAACGCCCTCCGGCGCTACGTGCATCTGGGCACGGGGAATTACAATCCGATCACGGCGCGCATTTACACGGATCTATGTCTCTTCACGTCCAATGCGGATTTCGGCGCCGACGGATCCGAACTGTTCAACTTCCTGACCGGCTATTCCGGCCAGACCCGGTACCGCAAGCTGGCCGTCGCGCCCGTCGGCCTTCGCGAACACTTCACCTCGTTGATCCGGCGGGAGATCGAGCACCTGGCGGCCGGACGTGAGGCCGGGATTATCGCGAAATTCAACAGCCTGACCGACACGGCGATCATCGAAGAGTTGTACGCTGCCTCGGCCGCAGGCGTGCCCATTACGCTGCTTGTCCGCGGTGTCTGTTGCCTTCGGCCCGGTGTTCCCGGCATGAGCGAGAACATCCGGGTGGCAAGCATCGTGGGGCGTTTCCTGGAGCACTCGAGGATTTACCTTTTCTTTAATGGAGGCGCAGAGGAGATTTATCTCGGAAGCGCCGATCTCATGCATCGAAATCTGAATCGCCGGGTGGAAGTCGTTTTCCCCGTCGAAGACCCACAGCATCGAAAGCGCATCCGTTCCGAGATTCTCGAAAACGCGCTGGCCGATAACACGAAGATCCGATGGCTCCAACCCGACGGCACTTACCGGCACGCGCCGCCGACCGGCGCCTCTCCCCACAATTTTCAGGAAGATCTCATGGCGAAGTATCAAGCCACGCACGTCTGATGATGTCCCATGAACTCGAAAGCTCTGGATGGCTATTGGTCTGAAATCTCTTCGAACTGGCAAAAGGCAAGCCATGGCAAGCCCGACGCGGTTCACGCCGTCCGCGTCAACAGCCGGCGTCTCGTCGCCGCCCTCGAAATTCTGGAGAAGATCTCCAGGGATCCGTCCATCCCGCGATTGCGCCGGCGTTTCAGAAAACTGATACGCGAACTCGGCCGGCTGCGGGACGTTCAGGTTCAAATCTCGCTCACCGAAACTCTCGAACACCCGGCCGCTCTCCGGAAGTTTCGCCGGGATTTGCGGCGCCGCGAACAGGATGAGGTTGAACGTGCCCGACACGTCCTGGACCGGAGCGCGCTCAAGAAGCTTTCGAAGGAATGGGCGGGCGCCGGGATCGAATCGATCGTTGAGAAACAGCGCAAGGCTGCCGTTCAAAAGCGGGTCCGGAAGCTGCTGCGCGCCAGGTCCGGCCGGCTCCGTGCGGCTTATCGGGAGATGGACGCGGGCGACATGGAAACGGTTCATGCCCTTCGCATTGCCATCAAGAAACTGAGATATATGCGCGAGAACTTCGAGGCCCTCCTGGGCATTCGATCCCGGCTGAAGACATCGGACCTGCAAAGGCGACAGACCCAGCTTGGGGCCATCCGCGATCTGGAACTGGTTCGAACCGCGATGATGCATCGTCCGGATTCGAAACGTTTGCGGCCGGCGACCGGCACGTTGCGGGCCCGGGTGCGAGCCGGGCTCAGGGCTCTGGAGGAAGAGTGGCCCCGGGCGGTGAGGCCCGCCGCGACGGCAACGATCTCCTGATTTGGTCCGTGAACCGGCATCGCTCATTTGCGAGGAAGTCGCCGCCAATTCCCGATTTTTTTAATTGAAACCGCGAATTCGCAGGACGAGGACTTTTCCCCGCCTTTGCGGCTTTGCACAAAGAGTCGGGTTTGGATCCAATATTCCCTTAGCGAGAAAAAACGTTGGGCGATGCGGTCTGGTTGTTACATGAAGCCATGGAGTCGCAGGACGAGGACTTTTCCCCGCCTTGGCCAAGGCGAGGTGCCGCGCCAGCGGCGGGGCGGTTCGTTTCAACAAAAACAATTTCTTGAACAGCACCACCCCGGCGCTTCGCGCCACCCCTCCTCGTCGAGGAGGGGTCCGGGATTTGGTGTCTGCGATTCAGAATCCTGAGTTAGAGTTGTCCGCTATGACCTTTCCACCCGAGATGAAGCCGGCGCCGATCAAACCGGCGATCACCATCGATGACCTCACGAAAATCGACATCCGTGCCGGCACCATCGAAGCCGCGGACGAGGTCGAAAACTCCGACAAACTGGTCCGTCTGACCGTGAACTTCGGCGACCACAAGCGATGTATCCTGTCCGGCATCAAGAAAGAACGGCCCAGCTACAAAGAACTGGAAGGCCGCCAAACGCTCTTCGTGGTAAACCTCGCGCCGCGCAAGATGGCGGGGCTCGTCTCGGAAG
This sequence comes from Acidobacteriota bacterium, assembly GCA_023265365.1. Lineage (GTDB taxonomy): Bacteria > Acidobacteriota > Terriglobia > 20CM-2-55-15 > 20CM-2-55-15 > JAHFTY01. The sequence continues at coordinate 30,653 of JAHFTY010000005.1, read as the reverse complement.
GAATGTTGTTCGATATCGGTTTTGCGGATGGGGTCTCGCCTGCGCTTGCGATTCCCGAAAAACCGGTGCCTGACGGAACCCGGGCGGAGTAATGAACAGAACCGTAACAGTCGAGAAGACCACCGGGCGTTCGCTGACACTGATTCCTCTCGTCATCGTGTCCGCTCTGTTCATCTACAAGGCGAACGCCTCCATTCGAGTGCTCGGCGCCACCTGGAGTTCCGGCAGTCTTGCCGGCAAGCCGGGCGTGGTCGCGTTCGGGCAGCAGGTGTCGAGCATCGGCGCGTTGGAAAGATCGGCGAATTACTTTCTGGTGATCTGGCCGGCGCTGGTGTTCGGTGTGTTGATCGCGGCCGGCGTCCGCGCCTTTGTTCCAATCGAGTGGATATCGCGGTTGCTGGGCGCGCGATCGGTGAAGACCCAGTTGACGGCCGGTCTTGCGGGGGCTCCGCTGATGTTGTGTTCGTGCTGCGTGGCGCCGGTCTTCGCGAGCGTGGCGGAAACGTCGGCCCGGATCGGCCCGGCGCTCGGGCTGATGCTGGCATCGCCATCCCTCAATCCGGCCGCGTTGGCGCTGACCTTTCTGTTGTTTGAACCGCGGGTGGCGGCAGCCCGTCTGTTGTTGGCGGTTGGCGCGGTAGTGTGGATCGGACCCCTGGCCGAGCGTCTCGTTCCCCACGCGCGCATCGTGGCATCCGGGAGCAACGGGTTCGATAACGGTTCATCCCATCAGAATGCGGCCACGCAATTTCTGAAGTCGCTTGGGGCAGTGGCGTGGAGAACGATTCCCGGCGTGGTGTTGGGAGTCTTCGTTTCGATGCTGATCGTGCAGTTTTTGCCCGTGGGTGTATTCGCGTCACCCGGCGCCAGGATCACGGCCATTCTGGTCGCCGCCACGATTGCGGTGCCGCTCGCGTTACCGACGTTTTTGGAAATCCCTCTGTCGATCGGTCTCCTCGCCGCAGGTTTTCCGGTTGGGGCCGCCGTGGCGCTGCTGTTCGCGGGGCCTGCGATCAATCTTCCGTCGCTGTGGAGTGTGGCCCGCATCGGCGGCTGGAAGGTGGCGGGCACGGTGGCCGTGTCCGTGTGGGTTCTCGCCATTCTCGGCGGCTTGGCGGTTGGCTGACTGCCGTTCAACACGTAGACTGTGTAGTGGAGGGTATGATGTCAGACCAGATCCCAGAAAGTTTCCGCGATCTTTTCGAAAAGAAAGCCTTCGGCCAGCTCGGCACGATCATGAAGGATGGCACCCCGCAAGTGACGCCGGTATGGGTCGACTTTGACGGCCGTTATGTTCGCGTCAACTCGGCGCTCAGCCGCGTGAAGGACAGAAATGTCCGGAGGAACCCCAACGTGGCGATCACGCTTCAGGATCCCGACAATCCCTACCGTTATGTTTCCGTGAAGGGCAAGGTCGAGGAAATCACGCTGGAAGGCGCGGACGACCACATCGACTCGCTCGCGAAGAAGTATCTCGGCCAGGACAAGTATCCGGGCCGCAAACCAGGCGAAGTCCGGGTCATCTACAAGATTCGTCCGGTGAGCGTCTCCACGATGGGTTAATGAAAACCTTCGCCGTCATCGATGCCGGAAGCAACGCGATCCGGCTTCAAGTCGCCACTGTCGAGCAGCCCGGCTCGTACCGCATCATCGAGCAGGAGCGGCGCCCCGTCCGGCTGGGCCACAAAGTGTTCGAGACAGGGAAGCTGGACAAGGTCAGCCGCACCGAAGCGCTCGATACGCTGCGGAAATTCAAGGCGGTCGCCGACCGTCACAATTGCGCCGCCATCCGCGCAGTGGCCACCAGCGCGTTGCGCGAGGCGAGCGATGCGGCATTCTTCATCCAGCAGTCCGCTGAAATCGACGTCACGCTCGAGGTTCTTCCCGAAGAAGAAGAGGCGCGACTGATCGGCATCGGCATCATGAGCGGCGTGAAGTTCGACCTGCCGATGGGACTCTTCATGGACATCGGAGGCGGAAGCGTCGAAGTGGCGATTGGAAACCGCGCGAAGATGCTCAACCTCTTCAGCATTCCGCTCGGCGCGGTGCGCCTGACCGAACGCTATCTCAGCAAGGACCCGCCTTCCGAGAAAGAGATTGTTGCGCTCCGCCGAAAGGCGCGCAAACTTCTCGGGCCCGTTGCCAAGCGCGTGCTTCGCGAGAAATTCAGCATGGCGTTCGGAAGCGGCGGCACCATCACCACGCTGGCGGACGCCGACGCGCGATTCACCGGGGACTCGCATCTCGAATCGCTATATGTCCTGCGCAAAGCCCGTTTGAAGAGCCTGTACAATCTCCTGATCAGCCAACCCTCAAAGCAGGCGGACACCATCATCGGCGATACGAAACGCGCCGACATCCTGGTTGCCGGCGCCATGGTGCTGCTCACCATGATGAACCGGTTCGACCTCGACTATCTGTTCGTGTCCCGCCGCGGCCTTCGCGACGGGCTGATGGTGGATCTGCTCTCGAAGAGTTATCCCAAGTACTCGGGAACCTGGACCGAAGAGGCAACCCGCACCGAATCCCTGGAGGGGATCGGAGCGAAATACAACTTCAACAAGACTCATTGCGAGCAGGTCAGCCGGCTCGGGCTGATCCTGTTTGAACAGTTGCGCGACCTGCACAAACTTCCGGGAAAGTTCGCCGATCTTCTGCACGCGGCAGCCATGCTGCACGATATCGGTCTGTTTGTCGGATATCCGAAACACCACAAACACACCTACTATCTGATCAAGAGTTCCGGCGCCGAGCTGTTTGAAACGGCGGAGCTGGACATGATCGCGAACATCGCCCGCTATCATCGCAAGGCGCATCCCACACACCGGCACATCCCCTTCAGCCGGCTTTCGCCTTTCCAGCAGGACGTGGTCCTGAAGTTGAGCGCGATCCTGCGGTTGGCGGACGCATTGGATTTCGACCACCAGTCCAAAATAAAAGATATTTCGTGTAAGCTTCGATCGTCCAAGAAGCTTGCCATTCATTTGACTGGCAAGGGCGACCTCACCCGCGACATCGAGTACGCGCTGGAAAAGTCGGAACTCATGAACGAGGTCTACGACCTGAACGTCCGTTTCAATTGAGCGAAGATGCGAATATACCTGCTGAGGCACGGCGAGGCGCTTTCGAGGGCCGACCCCGCCATCTCGTCCGATGCGGCCCGTCCCCTGGTCGACGAAGGAATCAAAAGGACAAAACAATCCGCGGAAGGTCTGAAGAAACTCGACATCGAGTTGGACGCCGCGTTCACCAGTCCCTGGCTGCGGGCACAGCAAACGGCGAAGATCGCGTGTGACGTGCTCGAGATCGGCGAACGGCTCTACGAAATGGACGAACTCGCCGGCGACCGGAGCGTCGAAGAAGTGATGAACGCGCTGGTCAAGAAGCAGGCGCTGAAGAACGTCATGCTGGTCGGCCACAATCCTCTGCTGAGCGACCTGGCCGCATACCTTCTCTGCCACTCCACAAGCATGCAGCTGGATCTGAAGAAAAGCGGCGTGTGTGCCGTCGAAGTGGAACGCGTGCCGCCCAAGGTCCCCGGCACGCTCTTATGGATGATGACCTCGAAACAGCTCCGTATGTTGCGGTAGGCCGATCGGTCCGGATCGCCAAGACCGTGGAAGCCCGGGGCTGGACAACACCGCATCGCCCAACGTTTTTTCTCGCTTAGGGAATGCGATGCCCGAATCAAGGGCGGGCCGGCGGCTTCCACGTCGCGGGTTGAAATGCGTGTTCGCCGGACCTCGCGAAAATCAAATCCAGGGCCGCGTGAATCCAGGCTGAATGTTCCACTTTCTCCAACTCCGTCCGGGACATGTAGCGGACATCCAGGGTCTCCGAACCGTCCGCCTCGAGTTCGCCCCCGACGGCCCGCGCACGGAAGATCGTGCCGACATAGGAAGCCACATCTCCGTTGTCGTAATGGATCACCAGGTCCGGCCCGCCGACCACGCCGAGCAGGCCGGTCAGTTCAATGAGAAGACCGGTCTCTTCCCAGGTTTCTCGAACGGCAGCGTCTGCAGGCAGTTCTCCAGGTTCGACGAGACCGCCAGGCACAACCCAGATTTTTTTGTCCGCGTGAAGGCCGAAAAGCACGCGGCCGCGATCGTCCCGAACCACTGCGGCGGCGGACGGCAGCACCAGCAGGTCGTGACCGACTTTTGCGCGGACGCTTCGGAGATAATCGGAAATGGCCATTTTCAATGCCCACCTGAAAAAATATGAATTCGGCCTCTAATTTTGGCAGAATGACGCTGAAACTAAGCTTTCCTATTCAGGTACGCTAGAGCGCCCACTTTCAATAACTTAAATTCTTTCATCAAAAGACGAACTCATTTATGACAACCACGCAAACGCACGAAACGGCCGGGAACGATATTGCCGATAAGGTGGCGCACAAGAAGCTTTTGCAATGGGTCCGCGAGATCGCTTCCCTCACGGGTCCCGAGCGGATTCACTGGTGTGACGGATCGGAACAGGAATACCAGTCCATGCTTCACGCCATGGTCCAGGCGGGAACCGCCATCCCGCTCAACCCGAATATCCGTCCCAACAGCATTCTTGTCCGTTCCAATCCCGCCGACGTCGCCCGCGTCGAAGACCGCACCTTCATCTGCTCCGAAAAGAAGGAAGACGCCGGACCCAACAACAACTGGGAAGATCCTCTCCGGATGCAGCAGAAACTCAACGAGCTTTTTACAGGCTCGATGGCGGGCCGGACCATGTATGTCATTCCGTATTGCATGGGTCCCCTGGGCTCGCCGATTTCGAAAATCGGCGTCGAGATTTCGGACTCGCCCTACGTCGTCGCCAACATGCACATCATGGCACGCGTCGGCACACGCGTGCTCGAAGCGATCGGGAACGACGGGGAGTTCGTCAAGGGCGTCCACACCGTCGGCGCGCCGCTGGCGCCGAACCAGCAGGACGACACGTGGCCGAACGATCCCAACCGGAAATACATTTGTCATTTTCCGGAGACCCGCGAGATATGGTCATACGGGTCGGGCTACGGCGGAAACGCGTTGCTTGGAAAGAAATGCCACGCGCTGCGCATCGCTTCCGTTCAGGCGCGCGACGAGGGCTGGCTGGCCGAGCACATGCTCATCCTGAAGATCACGAGTCCGGCAGGCGAGGTGAAGTACATCACCGGCGCTTTCCCGTCGGCGTGCGGCAAAACGAATCTCGCGATGCTGATTCCGACGACTCCGGGCTGGAAGGTCGAAACGGTGGGAGACGATATCTGCTGGATGAAGTTCGGGCCTGACGGACGGCTCTATGCCATCAATCCGGAGTCCGGTTTCTTCGGCGTCGCTCCGGGCACCGGCATGTCGTCAAACCCCAATGCGATGGCGACCGTGACCAAAAACTCGATCTTTACCAACTGTGCGATCACCGCCGCCGACGACGTGTGGTGGGAAGGGATGACCGACGAGAAGCCCTCCCAGCTAATGGATTGGCTTCGACGTCCCTGGACCCCCGCTTCGAACCGCAAGGCCGCTCACCCGAACGCCCGATTCACCACCCCCGCAAGGCAGTGCCCCGCAATCGCCGCCGAATGGGAAGATCCGCGCGGAGTGCCGATCGACGCCATCCTGTTCGGCGGACGGCGCGGAACGGTCGTTCCCCTCGTGACCGAAGCTTTCGACTGGCAGCACGGCACTTTCCTCGGCGCCTCCACAAGCAGCGAAACCACGGCCGCCGCCGCCGGCAAAGTTGGACAACTGCGCCGCGACCCGATGGCCATGCTTCCCTTCTGCGGTTACAACATGGGCGACTATTTCGGCCACTGGCTGAAGATCGGCGAACGGGCGGGCGCGCGTCTTCCGAAGATTTTCTCGGTCAACTGGTTCCGCCAGGACGAGAACGGAAAGTTCATCTGGCCCGGCTACGGCGAAAACAGCCGCGTTCTGAAATGGGTCTTCGAACGATGCAACGGAACCGCGAACGCCGTGGATACGGCGATCGGCCGGCTGCCCCGGCCGGAAGATCTCGACATGAGCGGCATGGACATCACGCGCGTGGTGGTGGAGAAACTCCTGAAGGTCGATATCCAGGGCTGGAAAAACGAAATCCCCGCGATGCGCGCATACTTCGCGACGTTTGGGGACCGCCTGCCCGAAGGAATCAGGAAACAAGTCGACGCACTGGAAACGCGGCTCGGTTAGTAATCTCCTGAGTCGCCAGGACGGGAAAACACTGCTGTCCCCATGAAGCGAAATCGAGGAAAAGCGTTTTCCCCTCCTCGACGAGGAGGGGTGGCGCGAAGCGCCGGGGTGGTGCTTTCCAAAGATTTGGGTTTGTTGAACGAACCGCCCCGCCGCTCCGCGGCACCTCGCCTTGGCCAAGGCGGGGAAAAGTCCTCGTCCTGCGACTCCACGGCTTCATGTCATTACCAGACCGCATCGCCCAACGTTTTTTCTCGCTTAGGGAATGTTGGAGCGGCGGGGCGGCCGGCGCTTCGAACGCCTACTGGTTCAAATTCACGGTCTCGGTCCTGCCGTAATAAATCCCGTTGAACAAGAATTTGAAGGTTCCGTGCGGCTGCCCGCGGAACATGATCTCCGGGCCAAACAAAAATACTTTCCCTTTGCCCACCGGCGCTTCAACGATCGCCACGGTATCCTTCAGAGCACTTTGACCCCATCCCCATCCGCTCCTCACCGGTGTGGCGGAGTCATACACCGCAACCGGCCTGACGCCGGCGGCCGCGGCCTCCGGCTTCAGCTTGAACGCCGGGCTGCTGTCGAAGAACACGTCGGCGCGGCCAGGCATGCCCCAGGCCAGCGGTGTGGTGTTGTCCACTTTGGCCTGCAGGACCGAGCCCGGAATGTAGAACCTGGTCTGAGGCAGGTTGACTTCCCGGCCGTTCACATTTTCGGTGAGCGCGTTGGCGATCGGCAGGCCGAGCTTATAACCGAGAGAGGTGGACCCTCCGATGACCAGGGCCGTTCCGCCATCTTCGAGGAACTTCTTGATTTCCGGAATGGTCTTCGCATCGGTCACATTGCCCATCCGCGCGGCAAACTCCGGCGGAATGTTCGAGGACGCCGCTCCGCCACCGCCGAAACCAGCGCCGCCGCCTTCAGGAATGGCGTCGTCCGGGAAAATGAGGACGTCGTACTTCCGGGCAAGGTTGCCGGCATCCAGCGTTGGCGGGAACACGAGTTCGAAATTGAATCCGAATCGTTCCAGTTGCTGGCGAATCCAGCCGGTCGGCATCGAGCCGCCGTAGCGATCGAACAAACCGACTTTCATCGGCCGCAGCATCATGGCTTCTCCGGCCGGCTTGGCCGCTGTGGCTTCGAACGTCAGGCCGGCGTCGCCGGCAAGCTTTTGCAGAAGAGGCAGAGTGGTTGCCTTGGCGGGGATGAAATGAGTTCCTGCGGGATACGTCTTGCCGTTGGCGCCGAACGAATTCTTGATGGAGTAAACGTTTTCCTTCGCCGCGAGAAGTCGATTGATCGCCAGGAACGAGTCGTTTGTGTCATGGGTGAGCAGGTATCCGGCCGGAGCGCTCGAAATCGTCGTCACCTTGCCGGCCGGCGGTTTCAGTTCCTCCACCGGGAGTTTCTGGCACGGACAGTCGAACGCGTCAAGGATGCGGTCGAACTTCACGCCCATCTCGAAGGCAAGCGTCCAGCCCGTGTTGTCATAAGGAGGAGTCGGCGGAGCCCCCGGGTAAGCAAAGTCGTCGGGATGGTCCTGCGGCTCGAACATGTCGAGAATATGCGGCCGATAGGCCTGCGCCGTTTTCACCACGAAGGATCCCGAGGGATAGCTCTTCCCGTTCACCGTGAAGTTGGCGGTCGCACGATGAAGCGTGACGCCGTTCTTGATCAAAGTATTCAGAAACTTGACGGCGGTTAGAAAGTCCGGCTGGTCCGATGGAAGAATGTAGCCGCGCGGGTCCCGCTTGTCGGGCGCCTGGATCATCTTCCAGTACTTCTGCGCTTCGTCGCCGTTGAAGCTGGCGTTTCCGCGGCCGCCACCGCCGCCGCGCCCGCCGGCCGCAGGTGCGCCGCGCTGCCCGGCCTGACGGTCGGCCAGAGCCAGATCCTGAACGGCCTGAAGCTTGTGCTGGCTGACGGTCCACGAGTCGCGGTTGCCGCGCTCGGTCGAGTTCTTCCCTTTCACGTACATGTTGTAGAGATACCGTTCGCGATTCCGGGACGCAACGTCGAGGATCGCGCGGTTCGCGGTGATCGAATAGTCGATCGACTGCCGGAAGTGCCACACGCCGGGAGGCACGGGAAACGGGAGATCCTGGTGCGGAAGCTGTTGAGAGAAGATCAGCGGCACTTCCACCGGCGTCGGATTGCCGATCGTTTCGGTGAGGATGCCCACCATGTTGTGAAAATAGGTCGTGGTTCGCAGACCGCCGTTGTACCAGGTCGAATAGTTCGCCCCGGAACGCATCGTGACGCCGGGCTTTCCTTCTTCGATCATCCGGCTGTGGATGGCCGCCGAAACCTCGTCCAGCTCCGAGATCACGAGCGGATCGAAGTTGTAATTGAAAGGATCGCGGAAGGGAGGCGAAAACATGATTGTGCCCGCGGGACCGGTCTGGTGGTGGTTGTACATCACCTCCGGGAAAAAATCGCGGTAGAGAACGCGGTTAATGGCGTCGGACTCGGAGAGGTTCACCATGAAGAAATCGCGATTGTCGTCGTGTCCGGCGTACTTGTTGTAAAGAACAGGCACACCACCGGTGGACCGTTTCTTCGGATCGGGCTCCCGGTTGTACCAGTTCGAGACGAGCTCCATTCCGTCGGGGTTGACGAGGCAATAGATGCCGATGGTGTCGTTCAGGAATCGCATCGTTTCCGCATCGGTGCGGCTCACCATCTGATAAATCTGCTCGATCAACTGTTGCGCCCCAAGAACCTCCGTGGCGTGAATGCCGCCGTCGATCCAGACAATCGTCTTGCCTTCCTGCGCCATCGCCTTCGCCTGAGCGTCGGTGATTCCTTCGGCAAGGGTGAGTTGTTTGGCGATCTGTTTGTACCGGTCAAGTTTCTTGTGGTTCTCGGGCGACGTGATCACCGCGAGGTACATCGGGCGGCCTTCCTCGGACTTGCCGATCACCTGCAGCGTCATGCGATCGGACTCCTGGTCCAGTTTCTTGATGTACTTTTCGTAGTCGGTGTAGTTGACGAGTTGGTAATCGTCGCCGATGTTGAATCCGAATTGATCTTTCGGATTCGTGATCCTCCCCTGAGCCTGGAGCGTGGCCGAGACCAACAACACCAGCAGAAGCGAGCCGAGCATCCTTTTCCTCATGAACCCTCCTTCAAACAACGTAGCCGTCGCCAATGGCCGACGCGCCGGCCGGAGCCGGCGCACACAGTTGCAGCCCACCGATTCTAATGGAATCAAGGCGGGGCTGCTATGATTGAGCGGGATGATTGATTTGAACCGCGTTTCGAAGGTCTTCGATGGTAAACGGAGGGCCACCGCACTTGAAAATGTCGAACTTCATATTCCCCGCGGCGAGGTCGTATCGATCGTCGGTCCATCCGGTTCCGGAAAATCGACACTGCTGAACCTGATCGGCGGGTTGGACAGGCCCAGCTCCGGCGAAATCCGGATCGAAGGCGAAAACCTGGCTCAGCTCTCCGACGACGGGTTGACACGCGTTCGCCGCGACAAGATTGGTTTCATCTTTCAGTTTTTCAATCTTCTTCCCACGCTGAACTGCCTGGAAAACGTCGCGCTTCCGCTTCACCTGAGAAACTGGCCCCGGAAAAAAATCGAGGACCGGGCAAACGAGCTGCTCGATCTCGTTCAACTGGGGCATCGCGTCGAGCACCTGCCTGAAGAACTGTCCGGAGGCGAACGCCAGCGCGTGGCGATCGCGCGGGCGCTGTCGGTCTATCCCCCGATTCTGCTGGCGGACGAGCCGACCGGAAACCTCGACTCCCGCACCGGCGAAGAAATCCTGAGGCTCATCCAGGACCTTCACGCGCGGCTCGGCTCGACCGTTCTGATCGTGACGCATGACATGGGGGTGGCGGCTCAGTGCGCCCGGACGATCAGGCTGCGGGATGGACGAATCGAGGGGGACAACCGGCGATGATGCTTCTGCGGCTGCTCAGCTGGCCCTACCTCAAGAAGCACGTTCTGCGCTGGGCGCTGACGATCGCGGGAATCGTCCTGGGGGTGGCGGTTTTCGTGGCGATGCATGTCGCCAATCGCTCGGTTCACGCCGCATTCGAAAAGACGGTTCAGAAGATTGCGGGCTCCGCTCAGTTGCAGGTGTCAGCCGGGGAGTTCGGCTTTCCGGAAGAGGTGCTCGAACAGGTCCAGAATGTTCCCGAGGTCGGTGTGGCCGTGCCGGTCATTGAATCGACGGTCGAGACGGGGATTCGCACCCAGGGCAGTATTCTGATCCTCGGCATCGATATGACGGGAGACCGGAGCCTGCGCGATTATGAACTCGACAGCGCGGACGAAAGCATCATCGATGATCCCCTGGTTTTCCTCGCGCAACCCGACTCGCTGCTGATCACCCGGGAGTTCGCCGAACGGAACGGGCTGGCCTTGAACGCAAAGATTCCGCTCTTCACCGTGCAGGGCGAAAAGCAGTTCACGGTCCGCGGCATCATGAGTTCCACCGGAATGGCTCAGGCTTTCGGCGGAAACCTCGCCATCATGGATATCTATGCGCTCCAACTGGTCCTCGGCCGCGGACGCCGGTTCGACCGCATCGAGATAAAGGCGAAGGATGGCGTTCGCTTGGACGAATGCAAGGCGGCAGTGCAGCGCGCCGTGGGTCCGGGTTTCGAAATCGATCCGCCTTCGTCGCGCGGACAGCACTTCGACGCGCTGATGCAGAGCTATACGACGGCCACCGGCGTCTCGAGCCTGTTCGCAATGGTCGTCGGCATGTTCATCATCTACAACTCCTTCTCGATCGCCGTCACCCAACGGCGCTCGGAGATCGGAATTCTGCGGGCGCTCGGCGCCACGCGAAGCCAGGTGCAGCGGCTCTTTCTTCTGGAAAGCGTCGTTGCCGGCTTCCTCGGATCGATGCTGGGCGTGCTTGCCGGTATGGGCATGGCGGTCGGCGTTTCCTCGTACATGGGCGATCTGACCGAACAGGTCGTCGGCGTCGCGCAGCGGCTGGATGAACTGGCCGTCGATCCGTGGTTGATCGTGGGCGCCCTGGCGATTGGGATCGGCACGAGTGTCGTCGCCGCATGGATTCCTGCCCGCAGCGCGGCCCGCGTCGACCCCATACAAGCGCTGCAGAAAGGCAAATACCAGGTCCTTTCCGCCGGCGAAAACCGGCGACGACGAGCCGGGGCCGCGGTTCTTGTGGTGATCTCCGGCGTTTGCCTGTTTTTCAACAACTGGAAGCCCGCGTTCTACACCGGCTACATCCTGATGATCCTGGCGGGCCTGTTGATCGCACCGGCGGTCTCGCTTCTTCTCGCCAAAGCGTTGCGGCCCGCGCTGAAAAAGTTTCTTCCCGCCGAGGGCACGCTCGCCGCCGACAGTTTGATTCAGTCGCCGAGACGGACATCGGCAACCGTCTCCGCATTGATGCTCTCGCTCGCCATGGTGGTGGGTTTTGGGGGATTCACGAATTCGATCTACGTGTCGATGGACGAGTGGATGTCGACCGCCCTCAACCCGGATTTTTTCGTGGCCCATTCGGCGAACCTCACGAATCGCAGCATTACGTTCCCCGCCGAAGTCGGACAGACGATTGAAAGCGTCGAGGGCGTGGACCAGGTTCAACTCGTTCGAGACGCTCGTGTGATTTATGGCGGAACGCCAATCATGGTGGTGTCGGTCGAAACCGAAAAGCTGTTGAGCAAGGTGAAACGCGTTCCGCTCGCCGGCAACTCCAAAGAAATGCATGCGCTCACCGCCGCCGGAAAGGGAGCCATCATCTCGGACGGTTTTTCCTCGATGCGGCACGTGACGCTCGGCGACATGCTCGACATACCGACACCGTCCGGCCTGCTGAAGCTGCCCGTGGCAGGAGTCATCCGCGACTATTCGGATCTTCAGGGAGCCGTCTTCATCGATCGAAGCGTGTATCTGAAGTACTGGAACGACACCACCGTGAACGTCGTACGCGTCTACCTGCGGAAGGACGCCGATGCCGCGGAAGTGAAGCGGCGCATCACGGACAGCCTCTCCGGAAAATACCGTCTGCTCGTGATGACCAACAGCGAGGTCCGCGCCTACGTGCTGAAGTTGATGGACCAGTGGTTCTCGATGACCTACAACCAGATTGCCGTGGCCATCCTGGTTGCCGTTCTTGGAATCGTGAATACCCTCACCGTCTCCATCACCGACCGGCGCCGCGAACTGGGCGTCATGCAGGCGGTCGGCGGGTTGAGGAATCAGATCCGGCGGACGGTGTGGCTCGAAGCGATCGGCATTGGAATCATCGGGCTCGTGCTGGGAATGGGTCTCGGCGCAGTGAATCTCTACTACAGTCTGGGAATGATCCAACGTGACCTGGGTGGACTCGACCTGGACTACATCTATCCGGTCGGATTCATGTCGCTGATGATTCCGACGATTCTTTCCGCGGCCTTCATTGCAGCCGTCGGACCCGCGGAATCCGCCGTACGCGGCAGTCTTGTCGAGGCTCTCGAATATGAGTAGGTTCATTCTCGCACTGGTCCTGGCCGTCTCGGGAGGGATGCCTGCGTTCGCGCAGGACGGAAAACAAATTGTCGAGGAGGCCCAGCGGCGCGCCCGCTCCGGCTCTCAGCGCTACGAAGGAACGCTGCAGGTCATCGACGCGAAAACGAAGGTCACCGAAAAACGCTGGGTATTCGATCGCATCGGCTCGCACGGCAACAGCAAAGCCGTGCTGCGATTTACGGCGCCCGCCGAAGTGAAAGGGATGGCGCTGCTCATTGTGAATCATCCGGACCGCTCTTCCGATCAATGGATGTGGACGCCTTCTCTCGCCCGCGAGCGGCGCATCGCCATGCAGGACCGCTCAACCCGCTTCTTCGGCACGGACTTCAGCTTCGAGGATCTCGAGGAACGCGACACGAACCAGTTCGACTACAAACTGCTCGCCGAGGAATCCTTCGTCGGAACCCCGTGCTGGAAAATCGAGTCGCGGCCGAAAAGCACAAAGTCGTCGCAGTACACGCACTCGATCCTGTGGATCCGCAAAGATAACTACGTCCTCGCCCAAATCGAGAACTTCAGGAATGCCGGTCTCATTCGCCGAATCAAATACTCGGACATCCGCAGCGTTCAGGGATTCTGGACCGCTCATACCACGGAAGTGGAAGACCTGAAGCGAAACAGCCGGACCGTCCTGAAGCTGGAGAAACTGCAGTACAACCTGCCCATGAAAGACGAAGACTTCACGCTGCAAGCCATCCGCCGTGAGGGGTAGACCTTTGCTTCAAGAAGTCGGTGTGGAGTCCAAAATTCCCTCCTCGGGCGAGGCATTGCTGTTCCGAATGAACCGAAATCGAGGAGAAGCGTTTTCCCCTCCTCAGCGAGGAGGGATGGCGCGAAGCGCCGGGGTGGTGTTGTTCAGGAAATCGACTTTGTTGAACGAACCGCCCCGCCGCTTCGCGGCACCCCGCCTTGGCCGAGGCGGGGAAATTTCTTCGGCCTGCGACTTTGTGTGTAAAGCCGCGCAGCTTCTCTTCGATTTCGGTTCATTGGGACAGCAGTGCCTCACCGCGGGGAGGGGCTTAGGGTTTTGCATGTTGTCCATCGTGTTTTTCTTCGCCCGCGTCACCTCGGGTTTCGGACAGAACTACACACAGCGCGGTTTCGTCGAGACGCGGGCGACCGGTTATCCGGAAACGACGCCGGCAGATCGCGCGCATACCGTGGGCGAAGCTCTTCTGCGTTACGAAGGTTTTTACAAGCCTTCCTCGAAGCTTCAGGTGAGCGGCGCGCTGGACCTTCGAACCGACACCCATCGCCAGGTGGAACGGAGGTTCGACGCGTCCTGGTGGGATCGTGAGCAGAGGCGCCCGATGCTATCCGTCCGCCGCCTGAGTGCGACTTACCACACGGGCGGACTGACGATCGAAGCCGGAAAGCAGTTCATCCGCTGGGGCAAGGCCGACCTTCTCAATCCGACGGATCGATTCGCGCCGCGCGACTTCCTCACCGTCCTCGACAATGACTTTCTCGGCATCACTGCAGCGCGCCTCAGCTATGAAAGAGGAGCGGACACCGTCGAAGCGGTCCTGTCGCCACGGTTCACGCCCAGCCGGCTGCCGCTGCAGGATCAGCGATGGGTGGTCCTTCCGGCCAACACTCCTCAATTCGTTGTCTTCAGAGACGGAGGGGCCCGCTTTCCGGGAGGCCCGCAGACGGGATTCCGATGGAACCATATCGGACTGGTGGAATTCTCCGGCTCCTTTTATGAAGGCTTCAACCATCTGCCTTCGTTGGCAGAGCATGCAACGTTCGTCGATCGGCCATCGGCGAGTCCGCCGCCTCAGACTTTCTCGCCTCCGTTCACACCCCCATCCTCATTGCTCGTCATTGAGCTGCAGAGGTTCTATCCGAAGATGCGGATGCTTGGTGCGGATTTGGCCTTCCCCCTCCACTGGTTCAGCCTGAAAGGGGAGACGGCTTACTTCTCCTCCAAAGACCCACGCGCCGATGAATACGCGCAGTATGTTCTTCAACTCGAACGACACTCCGGTGAGTGGACGTTCGTCAGCGGTTACGCCGGCGAAGCCCTGACGAGAACAGGCACTCAGGACGGAACGTTTGCTCCCGACCGCGGCTTCACGAAAACGTTTCTCGGCACGGCCCGCCTGACGATCGACGCCAACCGCAGCATTGCTTTCGATGCCAGCGTCAGGCAGAACCTCGATGGCGCCTGGACCCGCGCGGAATACTCCCAAACGCTTGGTCAGCACTGGCGGGCGACGGCGAACTTCAGCGTGATTTTCGGCAAGCCCACCGACTTCCTGGGACAGTATCGCCACAACTCCCATGCGACGCTGATCCTTCGCTACAGTTTCTGACCTCAACGAGGAGGTTGCGCGGTTCTTTTTTCAATATACTGGGTGCCCTATGGCTCTTGATCCGGCTTTCCGCCGCATGATCGCAACTTTTCGGCAATCGCCCAACTGGGACGCGCAACTCGACCTGCAACTGCTCCAGAAACTCTGGCCGGCGCTCGCCGGCGCGGACCTGGCGGCCGCGACGAAGATCGTTTCGTTGCAGGGATCGGTCGTGGTCATCAATGTGCCCGATCTGATCTGGCGGAGACAGCTTCTCAGGATGAAAGGCGAGATTCTCAAGAAGCTCAATGAGCCGTGGCCGTCGCCTTTTATTACGGGGATCGCGTTCACTCATGAGAATTACGGAAAGTGACATGGAGTATGTGGCCGGCCTGGCCGGTCTGGAAGTTGGGGATGACGGGAAGAAGGAACTGGCCGGTCAGCTTAGCCGCATCCTGGACTATGTCGAACAGCTGAACCGGCTCGACGTGAGTGACATTGGCCCGGCGCCGCCGGTGGTTGCCGGCGGCAAGAACGTTCTCCGGGACGACCGGGTGGCCGCCCGCACGGGAAGTTCGGAAGCCGGTAAAACGGTCGGGCTCTTCCGGGTTCCCAAAGTCATCACGGAGCGATGAACCTCAAGGGCATTACCGCCGAAAAGCTCGTGGCCCTGTATCGCAATCGCGACCTCTCGGTCACTGAGGTCATTTCCGGCCTCTTCGACGACATCGAACGGATTGATCCGAATGTGCGCGCCTTCATCACGCTGATGCGGGACCGCGCTCTCAAGGATGCGCGATCGCTCGATGCCCGCATCGCTTCGGGGGACACGATCGAGCCGTTTGCCGGCGTGCCCGTGGCCGTCAAAGACAACATTTCGATTCGCGATGTCGCGACCACCTGCGGTTCGCGCATGCTCGAAAGCGACGTCGCGCCTTACACCGCCACTGCCGTGGAAAGGCTTCGCGGCGCCGGTGCGATCGTTGTCGGCAAGACCAATCTTGACGAGTTCGGAATGGGGTCATCGACCGAGAACTCGGCTTTTTTCGTCACGCGGAATCCCCACGACCTCGACCGCGTGCCCGGCGGATCCAGCGGTGGATCCGCGGCCAGCGTGGCATCCGGAATGTCGCTCGCGGCGCTGGGGTCGGACACCGGCGGGTCGATCCGCCAGCCCGCTTCATTCTGCGGCGTCGTCGGCCTGAAGCCGACCTACGGCCGTGTGTCGCGGTATGGCCTTGTCGCGTTCGCATCTTCAATGGACCAGATCGGACCGTTGTCGAAGTCCGTTCGCGAGGCGGCAATGGCGCTCGCAGTCATTTCCGGCCTCGACCATTACGATTCCACTTCTTCCGGCGCCCGCATTGGCGACTACGTTCGAGGGCTCGACCGGCCGATAAAGGAAACACGAATCGGAATCCCAAAGGAATACTTCGCGGGGAACCTCGACCCCGAAGTGCGGCGAAAGATCGAGTCCGCCATCGGACTCTTTGAAGGCCTG
This sequence comes from Acidobacteriota bacterium, assembly GCA_023265365.1. Classification (GTDB taxonomy): domain Bacteria; phylum Acidobacteriota; class Terriglobia; order 20CM-2-55-15; family 20CM-2-55-15; genus JAHFTY01. The sequence goes on along the minus strand of JAHFTY010000005.1, from coordinate 14,186 downwards.
GGCTGCGCGATCGAGGAGATCAGCCTGCCTCACACCGAATACGCCATCGCCACCTACTACATCATCGCGGCGGCGGAGGCCAGCTCGAACCTCGCGCGATACGACGGCGTCCGCTACGGCCTCTCCGAAACCGGCAGGAATCCTGGCGAAATGTACCGGCGCACCCGAATGTCCGGTTTCGGAACCGAGGTCCGGCGGCGGATCCTTCTCGGAACTTACGCGCTGAGCGCAGGCTATTACGACGCGTATTACAACAGGGCGCTCAAGGTCCGGACACTTGTGCTTCGGGACTTCCAGAAAGCTTTCGAAGGCGTGGATGCGATTCTCACACCGACCACGCCGACAACCGCGTTCCGCATCGGCGAAAAAACAGCCGACCCGCTCGAAATGTATCTGTCGGATGTCTTCACCATCACTTGCAATCTGGCCGGACTGCCCGGCATTTCCGTTCCCTGCGGCTGGAATTCCACGGGTCTGCCCGTCGGAATGCAGCTTCTGGCCAATCACTTTCAGGAAGGCCTGCTGCTCCGCCTGGCGCATTACTTCGAAAAGGCGGGCGGCTTTACGTTGTGATCCTGCTTCCGCGCGATGCAGGCGGATTCGCGGCGGAGCTTGAGATAGGTCATCGGCACGCGTCTAACTTACAATAGGTGGCTGTCATTCAAGATCCGGAATTGCACGAGGTGGATATGAAGCGAATAGTTCTGCTGCTGGCGTCGGCGCTGGCTGCAACGCCACTCATGGCACAGGCACCGAAAATCGGCGTCGTCGATATGGAGCGGGCGATCGTCCAGTCCATCGAAGGCAAGAAGGCGGAGGCCGCGTTCACGGCCAAATTCGAGGACCTTCGAAAATCGATCGAAACCAGACAAAAGGAACTCGAGACCGCGCAAAACAAACTCAAGACGCAGGAGCGTGTGCTCGCCGAAGACAAGAAGCTCGAATTGTCCAAGGACATCGACCGGCGGCAGACCGAACTGACGCGGATTCAGGAAGACGCTCAGAAGGATCTCGACGCGCTGCGCGCTGAACTGATGCGCCCCATCGCCACCATTGCCGAAACCGTGCTGAACAAGTTCGCGGCCGAGGGCAACTTCGCACTCATCGTCGACACCTCGAATCCACAGAACACATCGGTGCTTTTCGTGAATCCTCAGGCGGACGTGACGGACGAAATCATCAAGAGGATCGACGCGGAAATCACCAAGACCGCGACACCGCCCAAAAAACCGTAAAGGATGTCTCCTCGTTGAGGCGCTGCTGTCCCAATGACGCGAAATCGAGGAAAAGCGTTTTCCCCTCCTCGACGAGGAGGGGTGGCGCAGATGGGGCGGTTTTCAAGGAGTGACTGTGATGGTACCTTCCATTCCAAACTGGCCGTGATTGCGGCAGAAGTACTGATATTTCCCCGGCACCGTATAGGTCATTGAAAACGTCTCGCCACCGGTCAGGAACGGAGAGCCCCAGGCTTCGACACCGGCGGGCAGGATGGCCTGGCCCTGTTTCTTTTCGAACTTCGGATCGTCGGTCGCGGTGTGCCGGTTCTCCGAATCGTTCACCCACTTCACGGTGGTTCCGGCTTTCACGGTCAGGTTTGCCGGTTCGAAACGGTAGGACCCTCCCTCGGTGATCATCTTGACCACGACTTCGGCGCCACCGGAGGCCTTCCTGTCGGCAGGCGCCGCCGTGACCGGTTTTTCTACGGCGGGCTTCTTTGCCGCAAGAAGATCCTTCAGGTCCAGATCCAATGCCGCATTCCCTTTGGCGCTCACCGCCACGTCCTGCGTCTTCTCGCCGAGGTATTCATGCCAGATCTTCACCTTGTACGTTCCTGCCTCGAGGTCGGCGATGGAGAACTTGCCGTCGGCGTCGGTGATGGCAAAGTACGGATTGTTGACGACCGCCACATGACCCTGCATCCACCCGTGGACGTCGCACTCCGCGTAGACCATGCCGGCCTTGTCGAGTGTGTGCTTATCGACCTGGTTCGGGTTGGCCTGCGCGATGTTAAAGAGGCTTTCATCGTTCTGGTAGAAATGAATGTTGTGCAGTATCGGATCGCTGTTCTTCACGGCGATCTCGGCGCCGGCCGGAACGACCGTGACATGGGGCGTGTATTCGCAGTTCTTCTGATCGATTTCCGCGCTCAAGAGGGCGGCAGGAATGGGCTTCCCTTTTTTCACGTCTTCGACAATGACGATCGCATTTTGAAGGCCGCCGGTTGGGGAAACGAGGAGCTGCTGGGACTCGCGGGGAGCGGTTCCGCACACTTTCGGATCTTTGTTCAGATTTCGTTTCGGCAGCTTTGGAATGGTTCCCGAGACCGTAATCGTTCCGGAAATCGCACCGCCGGCGCCGACCGTGACGATGTCGTAACCCGGAATGGACGACGGCGTCGATGCGGGCTGAGCCGCCGGAGCGGGTTGGGCGGGGGCGGCCGGCTGGTCGGTCGCTTGACTGCAGGCGGACAACAAGGCCAGACCCAGAACTAACGTTATGCACTTCATTCGAGCTCCCTCCAAAACGCGAAATCTTAACATGGTCAACGCGACCCTTTCGGCAAGTCCATCACCTCATACATGCGCGCCACCCACTGCGGATTCACGCCGGCCGCGGTGATGGTGGGAAACGCAGCCTTGTGCGCCGTCATGTCGACTTTCTTCGCGGCGTCTTCGGCGGAAAGGCCCTGTTTCTTGAACTGCCCCACCTGAATCCAGATGTCGCGAAGGTAGGTCTGGTAAGCCGTGATCTTCTCCTTGCCGGTGAATGCTTCGCCATGGCCCGGCAGCACGGAGTCGAAGTCGAGTTTCTTGAGCGACTCGAGCGTATTCACCCACTCGTCGGCAAAACCGTCGATCATGTTGGAGGTCCCGTTGGTCATCAGGTCGCCGGTGCAGAGAATCCGCTCCTTCGGTAAATACACCACCACATCGCCGCCCGTGTGACCGTGACCGAGATAGAGAAGCTGGATTTCGCGGTTGCCGCGATAAAGCGTCATCTTGTCCTTGATCGTGACCGTGGGAGGTACAGCCTGCACTTCGGCCTGCGCCGCGCGATTGGCTTCTGCGGATTCCAACTGCGCGTCGAGTTGAGTCTTCCGGGCAGGGTCGGTTTCCGCGGCCTGGCGGCCTTTCAGCGTTTCAATGGAGGCGGGCAACCCCGCGACGTACGACTTGAACAGTTTTCCTTCCGCATCGTGCAGCAGCATGTCGCGTGTGAACTCATGACCGATCACCTCCACGTCCTTGCCGAACACCTGCGTCCCGTGGGCGTGATCGTAGTGAAAGTGGGTGACGATGACGTGCCGCACCGGTTTCGTGGTGATCCCCTTCAGCTCATCCAGCAGAACCCACGCCGCAGCGGGAGAGATATGCGTGTCCACGATCGTGACGTCGTTTTCATTAATAATGATGGCCGAGTTCGCTCCGACCGTCAGCGCGCCGGTGCCGACGGCGTGGTAGACGTCATCCCGGATTTTGTTGAAGCGGTAGGCTCTCGTTTTCTGAAGAACGCCCGCCGGCTTTCGTATCTGGGCGGTGGCGGCAACGAGTATTCCGGCAGCCATTACAATGACGAGCAGCAGTTTGGACCGTCGCGGCATGGAACCTCCTCATTCGCTATACTGAAACGACATGGCGAGCGAACAAAATACCCCACCGGATCTGGATTACAACAGCTATCTGAAGCTCGTTGAACTTCTCGGGCTGCAGCGCCCTCTGGCGGAACCCGGCTGTCACGACGAAATGCTTTTCATCGTCATCCATCAGGTCTTCGAGCTCTGGTTCCGGCTGATGATCCATGAAGTCGACCGGGTTTTCGAGCTGCTCGACCAGGGCGACACGCTCGAAAGCGAGCGCCTTATCCGGCGCCTCACCTCGATCGTTCGCCTGTTCATCCCGAAACTCAGCGTGCTCGAAACGATGATCCCCTCCGATTTCATCAAATTCCGCGATCTGCTGAAACCCGCAAGCGGCTTCCAGTCGTATCAGTTCCGTGAAGTCGAGTTCGCTTCCGGCCTGAAGGAGCCGCGATACCTGGGCATGTTCAAAGGAGACCCCGAGGCCACCGCCCGGCTTCAGAAGAGGCTGGACGAACCATCCATGTGGGATCGATTCATGAAGGTTCTGGAGAGCCGTGGAATCGACGTCCACGATGAGCGCAGCCAGATCGCCGCCGTCGTTGGAATCTATCGGCGTCGCGGCGACCACGACTTGCGAATGCTCTGCGAAGCGCTCATTGAATACGATGAGATGTTTTCGCTCTGGCGGGAACACCATGTCCGGATGGCGCAGCGGATGATCGGAGGGAAACCGGGGACCGGTCAGAAAATGGCCGAACAGGCCTACGGAAAAAGCGGGCCGCTCGGAACCATGGGCGTCGATTATCTCTCGTCAACTCTCAGCAAACGATTCTTCCCCGTCCTCTGGGCGGCACGCACGGAGATGTAGGTCGTCGAGGAAGATTTCTTGAAAACACCACCCCGGCGCTTCGCGTTTCCCTAAGCGAGAAAAAACGTTGGGCGATGCGGTCTGTTATTACATGAAGCCATGGAGTCGCAGGACGAGGACTTTCCCCCGCCTTGGCCAGGCGGGGTGCCGCGGAGCGGCGGGGCGGTTCGTTCAACAGAATCCATTTCTTGAAAGCACCACCCCGGCGCTTCGCGCCACCCCTCCTCGTCGAGGAGGGAAAAACGCTTTTCCTCGATTTCGCTTCATTGGGACGGCCACTCCTCAACGAGGGGTGGCGCTCGGGAGTCTTGAATAAAAAAATCTGTAGTGGATGTGTCGAGTTGAACTAACGAGGCTTCAGACCGACATAGGGCAATCGCGCGGATAGCGCACCACATGCGATGTCGGTCTGAGGCGCAGCCTCGTTAGCTCTTCAGATATTTGTTGAACCAGGCGATCGTGCGCTGCTGCGAAAGATCGGCGGCGGCTTTGTCGTAGCGCGGAGTCGAATCGTTGTGGAATCCGTGCTGGGCGCCCGGGTAAACGTGACCCTCGTACATGACTTTCGCCGTCTTGAGAGCGGTTTCGTATGCCGGCCAGTTGCCGGTGATTCGCGTATCCATCTCCGCGTAGTGCAGGCACAACGCCGCTTTGATCTTCGCCGCATCATCGGCGCTCGGCTGCGAGCCGTAGTAGGGAGCGCCGGCCGCAAGGTCCGCGCCCAGGCGGACGGCCAGCGTATTCACAATGCCGCCGCCATAGCAGAATCCGACAGCGCCGATTCTGCCCGTGCAATCGGCCCTGGATTTCAGCCACTGCGCGCCGGTGACCCAGTCTTCCACCAGTTTCTTGCCATCCAGTGACGACTGCATCTGCTGGCCCTTTTGATCGTTTGTGGTGACCTCCGTCGCGTCCACCTGCTTGCCCGCCACGTAGGAGTTCCAGTTGCCCGGATAGCCGCCGAGCGAACTCAGCGCGTCGGGTCCGAAAGCCATGAAACCCGCCAGTGCGAAACGGCGAACGACATCCTGCACGTAGGGATTGAGACCGCGATTCTCATGAATAACGAGAACGGCGGGCAGTTTTCCGTTCGCGTTCGCCGGACGCACCAGGTAACCCTTCATCTTGCCCGTGCCGTTCGGAGAATCGTAAGTCTCCCAGGATGCCTTGATCCGCTTGTCGTCCGGCGTGACCTGTTGCGCCATCGCATAATTCGGAGTCAGGCTTTCCAGCATGGTTACGGCAGCAACCGCACCGACGACTTTACCGGCGCTTTCAATGAAGTCACGGCGATCGATATCACCGTGAATGAAGAGGTCAAAGAGGTTAATGACCTCTTGCGGGAACTCGGAAATTTTCTTTCGCTCCATCGCAGTTACTCCTTAGATTGTGGTTTGCAGTTTCGGCCGACAAGGATACCACCTTAAAGCCTGCACAAGAATCCCGGACCTGTGAAACGATACCCGCCGTGAAAACCGTCAACGATTCCCGGGAAATCTTCGGCTGGATGATGTATGACTGGGCGAACTCCGCATTCAGCACAACGGTGGCGGGCGCGCTGCTGTCGCCGTACCTCACCTCGCTGGCTCAAGGCGTGGTCGGTCAGAACGGAGTTGTCCTTAATCTCGGGCCGTTGGGGGCCGTCACCGCGAAGTCGTTCTTTCCGTTCTGCATTTCGATCTCGGTACTCCTTCAGGTCTTCCTTCTGCCGGTTTTGGGCGCCATCGCCGACTATTCCCACCTCAAGAAGAAACTGATGGCCCTGTTCTGCTACATCGGCGCGGTTGCGACGTGCGGTTTGTTCGTCATCACCGGCCGCTTCTATTTTTTCGGCGGGATTCTGTTCATCGCCGCCAACCTCAGTTTTGGCGCATCCCTGGTCTTGTACAACGCGTTCCTTCCGGAAATCTGCAGCGACGATCAGGGCGACAAGGTTTCCAGCCGTGGATTCGCGCTGGGATATCTCGGCGGCGGCCTGCTGCTTCTCCTGAACTTCATTCTGCTGCTGAGCGCGAAGAACCTGGGCATCGGCGCAGGACTGGCGGTTCGACTGTCCCTGTTGTCCGCCGGGCTCTGGTGGGGCGGCTTTTCCATCCTCACGTTCCGGCGTCTGCGGACGCGGATTCCGTCGCGAGTGCTGAAATCCGGGCAGAGCTACTTCACCGTGGGATTCACGGAACTCCGCGCAACCTTCCGGCAGTTGCAGCGGCTGCCTCACACGCTGAAGTACCTGGTCGGTTACCTCTTCTACAACGACGGCGTTCAAACCGTCATCGGCCTCGCCTCGGTGTTCCTGTCGCAGGAGCTCTTCACGGAGCAGCAGCGCCTCGCCGGCGAGGACCAGACCTTCATGCTTGAGATTTTCCTGATGGTACAGTTCGTCGCGTTCCTGGGCGCCATGCTCTTCGAACGCATCTCGGGGGCGATCGGAACGAAGAACGCGCTGTTGACGTCGTTGTTCCTGTGGTCCGGCGTCGTCGTGTATACGTACGCGGCGCTTCGCACCACGATGCAGGCGTGGGGAATGGCCGCGGTTCTCGCGATCGTTCTCGGGGGATCGCAGGCACTGTCCCGGTCCTTGTTTGCGCGAATGATTCCGCCGGGGTTCGAAGCGTCGTTTTTCGGGATCTATGAAGTGTCGGAACGGGGGACGTCGTGGATTGGACCACTGCTGTTCGGAATCGTGGTCGGAAGAACCGGCTCCTACCGCCAGGCCATCCTCTCGTTGATCGTCCTGTTCGTCATCGGCATCGTCATTCTCGCACTGACGAATACGGGGAAAGCGATCCAGGAAGCCCGGAGATCCGCCGTCCCATCGTGACCGGGTCCTGCGCGCCGTTCGAAATCGCCGAACTGGCGGCACCACCCCGGCGCTTCGCGTCCCCCCTCGTCCAAATCTGCGAAGAGACTGGCGATGAAGTGATCTTGATGAAGGACATCTCTGGGCGTGTCATCGGGTTTGAAAAACTCAATTTCTCCTTTGCTAAGCCTGGGCCATTGCGCGTCGCTTTTGAAACGCTCGCTGTTTGACACACGCCGCCCAAGCCGCTGCAGACCGACGAGCGGCGCGCGCCGGTGGCGGCCAACGCGAAACGTATAGATCGAGCCGCTCGCGCCTGAGCGGCAAGCCGTCAGGCGTATTCCGGCTTGCCCGTTGAAATCGAGATCGCTGCGGGCTGTGTGCTGTAAACTCTGTAAACTCGCTTCGACTGGCACATTGCGATAGCCCTGAGCGAAAATGAGGTCAGCATGAAATACAAAGTCGTTCTTAAAAAATCCAAGGAAGGCTACAGCGTGTCGTGTCCTGGCCTTCCTGGCTGCTGGTCTCAGGGTAAAACAGAAGACGAGGCCCTCGAAAACATACAAGATGCGATTCGCGACTACCTTGAGGCAGCCGTCAAGATTTCAAAAGGTGCGAAGGTCCGCGAGGTCGAAGTTCCAGTGTAGTTGTGCCCAAGCTTCCTGGCGTCAACCATCTTCGGGCTGTTCGAGCGCTGGAAAGAGCCGGTTTCAAGATCGTCAATCAAGGCAAGCACATTGTCATGAGTGACGGGAGTCGCATTCTTACAATTCCTCGTCACAACCCGTCAATGAATACACAATGGGCGGTATCGTTCGTGATGCTGGTCTCACGGTCGAAAAGTTTAAGAAGCTCCTGTAGTACGGGGCCAGCTAACGGGCATGCAGCCGCCGGCACAAAAGACGTGCCGCGGCTGATGCCCAAAATGTTAGTGCGTCGAACGCCCCTCGTTTGAACCTCAATGCTTCGGAGGTGCATATGAAGAGAGTTACGGGTATTGGCGGAATCTTCTTCAACGCTCGAGATCCGGTAGCGCTTCGAGCCTGGTACAAGCGCCACCTTGGCATTGACGTGCAAGAGTGGGGAGGTGCGGCGTTCACGTGGGCGGACGAAGCGGGTAACCCGATCAAGGGAACAACCGCCTGGTCCATCGGCGCTGCGGACGGTAACTCCTTCGCCCCGAGCTCTTCAACCTTCATGGTGAACTACCGCGTCGAAGATCTGGCTGCCTTGCTCCAGGCGCTTCGAACTGAAGGGTGCAACGTGCTCGAGAAGACGGACGACTCCGAGTACGGCAAATTCGGTTGGGTCATGGACCCTGAGGGAAACAAGGTCGAACTCTGGCAACCGCCCGCAGGCCAATAGGTCTACGCAGTCAAGAAGAAGATCGGCAGTCTGATTATCGGCCGAGGATCGATTACGTGGTACGGGAAGAAATGGAAAAAGGGACGACGCTGGTCGTGGTCGGGTTTTGCGGAACTGATGGAAAACGTCTGAGGCCCAACACGCTGCAGCAGACCGACGAGCGGCGCGCATGGGTTTTGGCTTCCTTAAACGTGTGAGCGGTAACACGTCGCAACCCTTATAGTCGTCTCGATCTCACCTTATTGGAACAGCAGTGCCTCGACGAAGAGGGTGGCGCGAAGCGCCGGGTTGGCGCCCAACGGACCGGCACGATTTATTTCCGGAATTCGACGTTGACGAACAACTGGTCGGCGAGGGCGGCGGCGGCTGTTTTCTGAAGTTCCGCAAGGTGTTCGCGAACGGTGGCCCGCGTCTCATCGGGAACGCGCAACCAGTTGAAGTCAAGGGCTCCCGAACGAAACGGATCGTCCGTGGATGCTCCGCCACCGCGGATGGAACCCTCCTGGCTGAGCGCTCGCGCATACTCTCGGGACAAGTCATTCAGCGCCGGATCTGCATCGGCGCGGCCACGTTCGGCCGCAAGATCTGTTCACACACCGGCGATCCATGAGTTCACGTCCGCGGCGATGCGGACCCGGCGCAAGGGCGGGAGAGGCTGCGAGCACACCACGATGGGAATGGAACGGCCATAGAGCTGCGCTGCAATAATCACACCCACCACAAGAATAGGGTCGGGCTCCTGCAGAATAAGGCCGGCGGGGGCGGTTCCTGCGCGAATGGCTTCGGCCAGCACACTGCTGGCGGAACTGGAGCCGCGGCCGGCGGGCATGGCGACGATCTTTCCCGTTAACAACGCGCCGAACGCGCGATGCGATCGATCGATCACGCGCCCGGTTTTCGCATCGAATCCACCCCAGAAGCTCAGCGGAGTGTCGAGAATGAGAAGTTCGCCCTCCGCCACTCCGTCGATAAGGCTTTGAACGGCAATCACAGGCCGCTCCTCTCGATGCGGCCGGAAGACGCCGATCTCAGACAATCCTCAGTCGATCCGAATGCCACGTCGACACCCAGGTTGGCCGGTGCATAGTGCGCCCATTTTCCCGAGTTCGTCATCACCGCTCCTCCGCCATCCCGGAGGATCGAGGTCACGTAAGTGCAGGTATCGGTCACCAACCGGATGCCCGCCTTTTCGATGACCGGAAGGAGGCCCGCCTGGTCGATCGCTCGAAGCGTTTCGCGGCTGGTGTTGATGTAAAACTCGACGCCCGGCGCAATCTGAAAGCCGGAGAGCAGCGGAACGAATGCCCAAAATTCGTCGATCGAAAAATGCGGGGTGCCCAGACTCACGGCCGCCAGAGGCGCGCCCTCGCGGGCAGTCGACAGCCTGGCGAGCGCGTTGCGGATGTCGTCCATCGTGAATTCCACCACATCGTCCGGATCCCGGCCGCCAAACGCATCATTCAACGTGGGCGCCTCCGGCGTGATGCCGATCGCATGGAACATCGCCACCGCTCCCGTCGATGCCGCTACCGCGCCAAGCGCCTTTAACGGGTCTTCGGACATCGGCTTCGGCAAACCTTCGATGACGGGGATCCGCGAACCTGAACGTTCGCCAATGAGGTATCCGATGCCGATAAACAGCGCATCCGACGCCGGCTGGGACGCCGTGGTACAGACAGCCATCGATGTGGGCGCGAGTGATATCGAGCAGGCGCGGCGCTCCGATCGCGCCGGCATACCGCGCCAGCACAGTCATCGCGAATGCGGCAGCGCCGCCGTGGTCGAGCATGGCCTTGTCGTCGGGGGTCAATTCCATCGGAGGAGTTTACCGTCCGTGTCAAAATAGGAGAACGATGCGCGACGCAGACGACGAGGTCTTCAAGAGCTGGAGTGAGTCCGCTGCTTTTTGGGACAAACATCGCGATGCCCGTCAGGCGATGTTCAGCACGATCACGGACGCCTTATCCCGGGAGGCGGCAATCCCGCATCCGCGGCAGTGCGGCCCTTTCACCATTCTCGACGTCGCGGCCGGAGCAGGTGACGTGAGTTTCCAGATCGCGGAGAGGCATGACGCGAACATCACGATCTGGTGCACCGACCTCGTTTCCGCCATGGTGCGTGCTGCGAAACGCTGCGCTGAAAGGAGCGGTGTCCGCAACATGCGTTTCAGCGAGTGCCGTGGAGAAGAACTTCCGTTCGAGTCCGGCACGTTCGACGCGGTCGTCTGCCGTTTCGGCATCATGTTTTTCAGCGAACCGGTCGCCGGCATCCGCGAATCCCTTCGCGTTCTGAAGCCTGGCGCTCGCGCCGCCTTCGCGGTCTGGGGACCTCGAGAGACAAATCCGTTCCTTGGGGCCGTCCAAAATGTGGCGGACCGTTACGCGCCATCTCCACCGCCGGATCCTGAGGCCCCCGGCGCCTATCGATTCGCCGAGCGCGGCAAGCTGCTCGACCTGATGCGCGAGGCCGGCGCCCACGACCCGGTGGAACGCGTCGCCGGTCTGCACTTCGAGTTCGAACTTTCCTTCGATCGCTTTTTTGAAGCGAGGACGGAAATGTCGGACACGCTGCGGGAAAAGGTCCGCCGGATGCCGCCGGAGTTGCTGTCCCGTTTCAAAGAGGACGTACGCGCGGAAACTCAACCGTATTTCCACTCGAACCGCTTCCGTTTCCCCGCCGAGATTCTTATCGTCTCGGGCGCCGCACCCATGGTTCCGGCTCCCCGTTGCGAGTAAGTGACGGTTGACGTTTCTGTCGAAAGCCGTGGAAGCGGATTCACAGATTCATTTGGCCCACTACTACTTCCGGCCGAGCCGGGCATTCCCACCGATTACAAGGCGCCGCCGGATCGGCAGGTCCGGGGACCGGATCGTCAAACTGCACACCGACGTTCCTTCGACGATCGAGTGCGGTCCGCTCAAGCTCGAACCGCACGTCGTCATCGTGTATCGGCGGTCCGGCGATCCTGCGTTTTTGGGCGGGCGCTGAGGGTCGAATTCAGACCGGAACAACGTATAATCCCCGGTCTATGAAAACGAAACTCGCCATCATCCTTTGCGCCTCGACACTCCTGCTCGGCATGCAATCCCGGAAAACCGTGTGGACCGGCGTCTACAACGACGAACAGGCCGCGCGCGGCCTGATGGTCTACGAAGAAAACTGCGCCCGCTGCCATGGCGCGCCGGGCGGCCAGACGCCGTCACTGACGGGCAACGATTTCATGGACCGGTGGCGCGAAGACAATGTCGAGAGCCTTTACCTGTTCATCAAGAACAGCATGCCCCCCATGCGCGGCCGGACCGTGCGCACGCCACTGGCCGACAACCTCTATCAGGACGTGATGGCCTTCATCCTGAAATCGAATAACTTCCCTGCCGGATCTTTCGAGCTGAAACCCGAAACGTTTGCGAGTATTCAGGTCGAAGGCAAGGACGGACCCAGGCCGGTTCCCAACTCCGCGTTCATTCAAACGGTCGGCTGCATGACGCAAATCAACGCGTCGACGTGGGGATTGACGATGGCCACGGAACCCAAACGCTCGCGCGCCAATGCCGGCGCGACGATGGATGAGTTGAAGGCGGCCGCGACCATGCCGGCCGGAACGCTGACGTTCCGGTTGCAGAACGTCGATTTCCTGGGCGCCGATTACAAACCGGAAAACCATGCCGGTCACCGCATGCAGGCGAAGGGCATTCTCATCCGCCAGCCGAACGCCGAACGCATCGACGTGCGATCCCTCGCAATGGTCTCCGACACCTGCCCGAATTAGCGAGATGGAACAAATGGGGGTCTTGTATCCGCACCGGACGAACTTTCAGTTTCGTTATTGAAGCTTGAGCCGCTGCAGCAAGGCGTCGAATCGCGGATGGCTGCGGAGTGGATCCAGCATCGGCTCCACCTTGAAATAAACGGCGAGTCCGATGTGCGCTTCGTACGCCGCTTCGCACATGGTCATTGCTTCATCGAGGTCGCCCAGACCCGCAAGGACATACGCGAGTTCGGCATAGGGCGGCTGGCCGGGGCGCTGTCGCAGTTCGGCGAGGATCGCACGTGCCTGCGCGGGTTGACCGGCCATTGCATGGACATGACCCATGACAGCCACCAGCACGCTTCGGCGGTCGCCGCGGTCTGCCTGCGACTGAAGTTCCGCGAGGGACTCCGGATAACGGCCGGCCTGGGCGAGGGACATGGCCAGATCGAAGTGGGCCTGATGAAATGTGGAATCCATTTCGAGGGTGCGCCGGAATTGAGCGATTGCTTCATCGTAGCGGCGGGCGAAATGGAGGATGCGCCCGACGGCGGTTCCGATAATCATCGAGAGGGGATCGAGTTCCTGGGCGACGCGGATTTCCGCGATCGCTTCGCCATGCCGGGCCAGTGCCGAAAGCAGCAGCGCGTGGCGATGGTGCGCGGGCGCGTGGCCGGGATTGAGTTCGCAGGCGCGCTTGAGCGATGCTTCGGCGGCGGGCCAGTCCCAGTCCACCCGGAACCGCACGAATCCCAGGGCTGAGTGGGCTTCGGCAAGGTGATCGTCCAGTGCGATCGCGCGTTCGGCGGCCTCCCGCGCCATGACGGTCGAGCCCGCGTTCGCGTCGACGTACGCGGCGGTGCCCAGCAGCGTGCAGCAATCGGCGAGTCCCGCGTGCGCAAGCGCGTATTGGGGGTCGCCCGCAATCGCTTCACGAAAGCATTCCACGGCCTT
>JAHFTY010000005.1:0-861 GCA_023265365.1 Acidobacteriota bacterium | reverse complement strand
GCGTTTGGCCAGTTGGAAGCGGCCGCACATGTAGGACTCGTTGGCGTGGGCGTTTTGGGTATGCCGCTTCTGCAGACGCTTGCGATCGTCACGCGAGAGGCGAATGCGCAATTGCCCGGCAATCTCTCGCGACAATTCGGATTCAAGCGCCAGCACGTCCGCGGTCGAATGCTGGAACTGGCCGCCCCAGAGATGCGATCCATCATGAGTGTCGACGAGTTCGGCACGCGTCAGGACGCGATCCCCGATCACCTGCAGCCGGCCGGTCAGCACCGCACGAATGCCCAGATCGCGGCCGATCTCCTGGGGATCCGGCTGGCGGCCTTTGTAGCGAAAGACAGTGCTGCGCGCCAGCACCCGAAGCTTCGGCAACTGAGACAATGCGTCGATGAGGCTCTCGGTAATGCCGTCGGCGAGGTAGTCCATTTCGACGCCGCTGGTGACCGCCGCCAGGGGCAGCACGGCGATGGAGTCGATGGCCTTGCCGGCGGACCTGGCTTTTCGCGCCTCGATGCGGCGATGGACTTCCGAATCGCTGTCGCGTTTGAGGTTTTTCAAATCGACCAGTACGTCGCCCGCGCTCTGGTATCGGCGGGACGGGTCCTTTTCCAGCGCCTTCCGGACGATCCGTTCCAACTCTGGCGGCGCGCTGTAGTTCAATCGCGAGATGGCCTCCGGCTGCGCATTGACGATGCGATGCAGGATTTCCGCCGCCGTGGTCCCGGAAAAGGGGAGGCGCGCCGTCAACGACTCATACAACACGACTCCCGCCGAAAACAGATCCGAACGGGCATCCACGCTGCGGCCGAGCGCCTGTTCGGGACTCATGTACTGGATGGTGCCCATCAGGATGCCGCTGTC
>JAHFTY010000251.1 GCA_023265365.1 Acidobacteriota bacterium | reverse complement strand
GCGGAACGACTCCTCGATCCCGGCGAAGTCTCCCGCCACGCCGGCTCGATCCGCGGGCTGCTTGGGCCGCGGGTCCAGTTCAAGGTCGATGGCGCACTGGTGAAGGCGGACTGGTCCGCTCCCGAGATTGTGAGCGAGAGGCAATCGCTTCGGCTTCGATACGTTTTTCCGGCAAAGGCGATTCCCGGAATCCTGACGATCAATGCAAACCTGTTCCCGTATGAGCCCGAGCACCAGACGTTTGTGAACGTCTATGAAAACAACATCCTCACCTCCCAGCGCATCCTGGATCGGGATCGGACCCAGACCGATTACTTTGGAGGAACGCGCCCGGAAGCGAAAGCGGTGATGGGCCGGTTTATTCCCGAAGGTATTCGTCACATTTTGATCGGGCCGGACCATCTGCTTTTCCTCGTGGGTCTCTTGCTGCTGGGCGGAACCCTCCGGCGGTTGCTCGTCGTTGTAACGTCATTCACGGTCGCCCATAGCGTCACGCTCTCGCTGGCGGCGCTCAATATTTTGAATCCGCCGGCCCGGATCATCGAGCCGGCGATCGCGCTCAGCATCGTCTATGTGGGCCTGGACAATCTGTTATCGAAACAGGGACGCGACGTCCGCGCGTGGATTGCGCTGGCGTTCGGTTTCATTCATGGTTTTGGTTTTGCCAATGTGCTTCGCGAAATGGGATTGCCCGCGAAGGCATTGGGCTGGTCTCTGTTTTCGTTCAACCTTGGCGTCGAAATCGGTCAATTGATGGTGGTTACGGCGGTCGCGTCCGCCCTGACGGCGGTGCGGTCGCGCAATGAGCGCGCTGGACATCAGCTGGCGTTTGCCGGATCGATCGTGGTGATCGTTGCCGGCGCGTTCTGGTTCGTTCGGCGCGTTTTTTTTCCTGGAGGAATCTGATGAAACGAATATTCGCGTTAGGAATGCTGCTCACCCTAGGCGGGCTGTCGATCTGGGCTGCGGGGCAGACCCGGGGCGGCGCGCAGACGCCGCCTCCCCTGGAGATTCAGAAGGTGAAGGACAATCTCTACCAGATCACCGGTGGAGGCGGAAACACGGGCGTCTTCATCACGGAAGCCGGAGTGGTGCTGGTGGATACAAAAAATCCGGGCAACGGCCAGACGATTCTCGACAAGATCAAGACGGTCACGGACAAGCCGGTCGTCACCGTGATCAACACGCACACGCACGGCGACCATGTCGGCAGTAACGAGGCATTCACCGGTAAAGTCGAGTTCGTGGCGCAGGAAAACACGAAGGCGCTGATGGAGAAGATGGACAACTTCAAAGGCGACAAGGCCAAATTCCTGCCCGGCAAGACGTTCAAGGACAAACTGACGCTGGGCAAGGGCAAAGACCAGATCGAACTCTACTACTTCGGCAAGGCCCACACGAGCGGCGACAGCTGGGTCGTGTTTCCCGCCCTGCGCACCGTGCATGCGGGCGATGCCTTCGCATTCAAAGCAACTCCGATCGTGGATGCAAACAACGGCGGCAGCGCGGTCGAATATCCCAGGACGCTCGCCAAGGCGGCGGCCGGACTGAAGAACATCGATAGCATCATTACCGGCCACGCCGCCGTGATGACGCCGGCAGACCTGAAGGAGTACATCGACTTCAACAACGATTTCATCACGTGGGTGCAGGGTGAGATCAAAGCCGGCAAGACCGTCGATCAGGCGACCGCGGAATACAAGATCCCCGAGAAGTACAAGGGCTACACGGTCACGACCTTCCTCGGCGGCATCAAGAACAACATCCAGGTCGCTTACAACGAACTGAAGAAGTAGAGATCGCGCAGAAGGCCACTATTGCAACAGTGTCCAGACTGCGGCAGCGGCGGGGCGGTTCGTTCAACAAAACCAGTTTCTTGAACAGCACCACCCCGGCGCTTCACGCCTCCCGTCCTCGTCGAGGTGGGGAAAACGTCTCTCCTCGATTTCGCTTTATTCGTACTGGGCGACGCATTCGAATTCCGCCAAAGAATGACGCTGAGGACAGACCCTTGTCAAAATCCGGCTTCATCCGGTGACGTTAGTGCGCGCCGGCCAGGACGCCGATGACGACCTTCATCACGGCGAACAAGGTCTCCTGGTCCTCTTCGGTGAGTTTGATTCCGTCATCCGCGGGATCGAACAGACAATCTTCGACGGAACGCAGGACGAACGGCTGGGTGGTGTCTCCGTCTTCGCATTCTTCTTCCAGGCGCCGCACGGTTTTGATGTCGGCCTTCTTCAACTTGCCGAATTGTTTTTCGAACATGCGGGAGATGACGAGAAGCATGTAGATTCCCAGTTCCCGGGCGTCGTGGCTGAGATCCTCGCTGCGCGCCATGACGAATGCAGTCAGCGCGGGCTGAGCCTTCGTCAGACGATTCATTTCGCGCAGGGCTTTTTCTTCGCTGAATTCCGAAACCTCCTGCCACGTGGCGTCGACCAGGTCTTCGGGAATGGATTGATTCACGAATCCCCCGGCACGAGGTATTCCGGAATGAGTTCGGTTTCGCGCGCCGACCCGTTTTCCAATGCGACGCGGTAGGCGCGGGCCGCTGGGCGAGAACTGACGACGCGATGGAGTTCGTCGCCGACGTAATGAAGGGCGGCGCCGTCGTCGCAGGCGAGGCCGGGCCCGATTCGGTGGGAGTTCAAGAGTTCGTGATATGAAGGCCGGCGGTTCACTTCGCCGTCATAGTGCGGGCAATTCGATCCTTTGAGGAATCCGAGACATCGCAAAGGAGTGAGCGGACCCGGAACCGAATCGGTGATGCCTTCTTCGAACCAGCAGATCGAACCCGCGCTGACTCCGGCGAGAACGGTTCCCTGCTCCCATGCTTCGCGCATGATCTCGTCGAGTTTCCATTCCCGCCACAGCGCGAGGAGATTCTTCGTATTTCCGCCACCGACGTAAATCACGTCCTTCGAAAGGACAAAGTCGCGCCAGTCGCCGAGCGGGCCATTGAAGACGGAGAGGTGAGACGGTTCGCACTCGAGCGTTCGAAACGACTGATAAAAGCGTCGCAGGTAGTCGATCGAATCCCCGCTGGCCGTGCTCACAAAGCACACGTTGGGGCGCTCTTTGCCCGACTGCGCCAGGACGTATCGATCGAGGGCGAGGTTTTCGGGTTCCATGGAAAAGCCGCCGCCACCCATCGCGATAATCTGTTTCGGAGCGGACGTGTTAGAGACCTCCTGCAATCGAAGGCAAAATCGAAATGGTGTCGCCGTTCTTCACCGGCGTCTCGAGTTCCTTGTGATCGCGTATGTTGTCTTCGTTGACGTAAACGTTGATAAAACGCCTGACGGACCCGCCTTCCAGAACCTTCTCGGCGAATCCCCGGTGTTGGGCGTCGACCTTGTTCAGCACCTCCCCGACGGTGGCGCCTTCGACATTCAATTCGGCCCGGCCTCCGGCAATGGGACGAAGCGGGGTCGGGATTTTAACAGTGACGCTCATTTCTGATGTTCTCCTTCAATGACAAGCGGCTCTTCGTCGAATCTCCGCTCGTTCTCGTTCAGCACCCACGTGTTGGCGCCGGCGACGGTTCCTTTCCGAACCGAGATGATGATGTACGAATAATCCGGCCATGCGCGATCGGTATCCGTCTGCGACGGCCTCGAAGGATGATCCGGATGCGAATGGTAGATGCCCACGATATCCCACGGGACGCCTTCGAACTCGCGCTGCGTTTTCAGCATGTCGAGAGGGTCCATGTCATAGCGGTCGTGCGCCCGCTCGGTATTGAGGTTTTTGCATTTCCTGAACGTGTGGACTTCGCGCGTATCCCGCGCGTCGTTCACCGTTCCGATCATCAGCCCGCAGCACTCGTTGGGATAGGAGGCTTCGGTGTGATCGTAGATTTCGCGCAGGACCTTCGATGGAATCTTGAGCATGTTCAACTGCCGTATTGAATGGACGAAACCGCTTCGCCGCCATTGAAGCGCTGCATCGTCTCGATCATTTCTCCCAATGCGATCGTCGTTCCTGCCGGGGCAAACGTGATCCACAGAATCTGCGAGCACGCTTCGGTGACCCGCGTGCGCATCGAATCCGAGATCGGACTGCCGAACGGTCCTTCCCCATCGACAAGAAGCGGAAAGTGATCGAGGTTCAGACGGTCCCGCCCGATGCCCTCGTACGATTCGCCTTCGCGCCCCGGACGCCATTCGACCGGCGGCCTGACCATTGCGGAGTCGTACAGGCCCATCGGACAGAGCGTCTTCAAAGAGAAGTAATTTATCAAATCCACGACCGAATTGATGAAATAGAGTCCTTTTCCCTTCACCGCCCTTCGCAGCAGGGACTCCGACGATGGGCGATACCGCGTGGGATCCAGGCCGGATCGATGAAAGATCGAACGGATCCGCCGCACCGTATCGATCTCGCCAAGCGGAGCATCCGTGTATTGCCGCGCAACCCGGACGGCGAGCGCGTCGAGCATCGACTTCAACTCATCAGGCGATTCGGTCACCTTGATGCCCTTCATCTCAATGATGCCGAGCTGGGCCGCTCCGTTGAATTCAGGCGCGATCGAGAGGTTCATGGCAGAAAGGCGGCCGGCGCGTTCAGGCGCTCCGGGTACGCGTCGACAACCCGTGCGGAGATGGGGCTTTCCTTATTCATAAGCGGAATTATGCCAGAATGCCGACATGGATCGCCGCTATCTGTTGGCCTCGGCCGATCGTCGTTGCCTCGGGCGTCATTTTTGGCGGCTTCACCAAAGAATGGGTCTTTGACCCGATCTGTCTTCAGCCCGTTCTAGACTGTTTCGGTCATGCGCGACTTTTTTGGGCCGGGCGGCGTCCTCGAACAACGATTGCCGGATTACGAATTCCGGCCGTCGCAGATCCGGATGGCGGAGGCCGTCCACCGGGCGCTTGAAGAACAGAACCACGTCATCATCGAAGCGGGAACCGGAACCGGGAAAACGCTCGCCTACCTTCTGCCGGCGTTGATGTATGGGCGGCGCGTCCTCGTCTCGACCGGAACGAAAACGCTCCAGGATCAGATCTTCTATAAAGACATTCCTCTGCTGGAATCCGTACTCGACCGGCCGATCCGGGCCGCGTATCTCAAGGGCCGGAACAATTATCTGTGCCGCCAGAAACTCGAAGGCCATTTCGCCGACGGACTTTTCACTGCCCGTGAACTGCCCGTGTTTCAGGACATCGTCGACTGGGCCCAGGAAACGGAAACGGGCGATCGCGCCGAACTGGGCAGCGTGGGCGACGACGGCGAACTGTGGTCGCGCATCGATGCCCGGCGGGACAAGTGTCTGGGGTCCAGGTGCAAGGATTACGACCGGTGTTTTCTGACACTGATGAGGCAGAAGGCGATGGAGGCGGACATTGTCGTCGTGAACCATCACCTGTTCTTCGCCGACCTCAATATCCGGCAGGACGACGTGGCGGGGATTCTTCCGGACTACAGCGCGGTGATCTTCGATGAAGCGCACGAGCTTGAAGACATCGCGACCGAATACTTCGGATATCACGTGAGCAACTATCGCATCCAGGAATTCGTTCACGATGCGCGACAGATGACCGGGAGGGCCGACGAGTCCACGATGGAAGGCGAAATCGATACCGTGTCACGAGCTTCCGATCGTTTTTTCAATGCGTTCGCGCTCGTGCGCGAAGGACGCCAGCCGGTTCCGCACCTCGAGGGGATCGAAGGACTCATCGGCGCCCTTCAGGAAGCCCGCGCCGCGCTGAAGCGGCAGCACGATCGCGGCGGCGAGTGGGAAACGCTGTCGCGCCGCGCCGCCGAGATCGGCGACGAACTCGAAGTATTCCGCAGCGGCGAGCTGAAGAATTATGTGTCGTGGATCGAGCGGCGGGGCCGCGGCATTTTTCTGGAAGCCTGCCCGATCGATGTTTCAGGCATGCTGAGCGAACGGCTGTTTGCCAGGGTTCCAAGCTGCATCCTGACGTCGGCGACTCTCACGGTAGGCGAACGCTTCGAGTATATCCGCGGCCGCATCGGGCTTTCCGAAGGCGATGAGCTCACGCTGTCCACGGAGTTCAATGTCCGCAGCCAGGCGTTGCTGTACGTGCCGAAGAGCATTCCCGACTATCGGAGTCCCGATTACATGTCCCGCGCGGTCGCGGAAATCAAGACGATCCTTCGCGCTTCGCACGGCCGGGCGTTCGTGCTGTTCACCAGCTACAGGCAGATGGAGGATGCGTTCGATCTCATCTCGCGCGATCTTCCGTACGCGTGCATGGTTCAGGGCAAGGGCACGGGGAAGAGCCGCCTTCTCGAAGAATTCAAGATGACGCCGAATGCCGTGCTTTTCGCGACA
>JAHFTY010000250.1 GCA_023265365.1 Acidobacteriota bacterium | reverse complement strand
TTCGACGCATTCGACTGGATCCGAACCGGCGTCGTGTTCGGAAGCCTGAGCGTCATCGCGAGCGTCGTGTGCTATTGCCAATACAAAAGCCGAAGAACGCTGGTGAGCCGTGCGATCGCGGTGGCAGGCGTCCTGATGACCGTGGCACTGTACGTCTGGCTTCCGGCCGGTGCGGCGATGGATATCCAGTCTCGCCTTTCCCCGAGCCGGGTTGAGGCGCCGGCGCTCCAGATCGGCGTGAAACCTTCGGTCAGCCTGATTCCCTGGGGACGAAATCTCGCTCCGTGGCCGGGCCTTGATGGATATCCGCTCCTCCGGATGGATATCGATGTCACGAATGTCCCCCCGGGATTCGACGTCCACCTGGACCAGCTCTCATTCTCGTTGACTGCTCCCGATGGAAAATTCCAGGAGTCCCGTCTCAACGGTGTCGGCCCTCTCGTTTCCGGCGGGCGATTCGAGAAGCGCCCGATGGCGATACACCCTGAGTTTTTCGTGGCCGAACGCGATCAACCGCTGGAACTCAGGACGACGGCCTTCTTCACGCTGTTCGGCAACGGGCGGCGGGCGACGATTCAAGTGGACCGGGTTCCGCGGACCGTGATCGACGACCTCCAGTGCTACCTCAACTATATGGGTCATGCGCAGTGCCGCTCCGTGGCCGAACTCTCGACGCGGTTGGTGATCGCGAACTCCGGGGGGCACGGCTACCTGATGCGTTCATGGCTTTCCTACGCTCCCGTCCCGTTCGGTATTCGGCTCGATCCGATCGTTGAGACCGGCAATCCGGATCTCCGCGTCGCTGACGGAAACCTCACCATCGATGTGAAGGAACCGTATGCCTGGGTCCGGCGCGACCTCGTGATCCCGAATCTCCGGCTCGCCGACTTGGTTAATAAATAACTTTGGGACGAGAAGTGCAATGCGAAGGGCTCAATATTTAACTTCCGCTTCGCCGGACATGCGTAGCATGATGCCGCCCTCCGGAAGCGACAGCACCTACGCCGATCAGGACGATTCCGATGTCCAACGTTAAGATGGAGGCGGGCGGAGAAACGTTATTCCGACTTCAAAAATGCCGTTAGCCGTTGTTGGATTTGTTCCACTTCAAGCAGCTCGCATTCCCATAGCGTCAACATCTTCCAACCATCTGCTTTCAATTGCTTTTCGTTCTTTCGATCGCGCTGGACATTCTTCGCCAATTTAGGACGCCAATAATCCGAATTGGACTTCGGGATATGCGGCTATCACCTGCTGTGTCATCTCGCGAAGGCCGAGTTCTTCCGTTCGACTTGGAGCACGAACTTCGATGGCCTGGTTGCCAGAACCGCAGGGTCCTTCCAGCTCACGCCGCTTGAAATCGGAATTGATTGCCAGAAGAGGTTAGCCCGTCCGCCAAACAAAGGTGAAGTCCTGTGCGTATCGTTGCATGGTGATTACCGGTACGATGCGTTGAAAAACACGCCGGAGGAACTCCGCAGTCAGGAAGACGAGAAGTGCACGCGGCCCGCGGCACAACGATCGTTTTTCCTCTATTTTGGAATTGGCCGTGTGATAAAGCGTTTGGCCACCATGACCACGCGGGACCGGCTCGACCTATGGCGCCAGACGGGAGTCATCACTGCGGAGCAGCACGCGGCGCTGACGGCGCTGGTTCGCAGGGAACGCTTTTCGGTATTCCTCGAGATCCATGCGTTGCTTTATCTCGGCGTGTTATCGCTGGCGGCTGGAATGGGGTGGACGGTTCAGACGCATTTCACCAGCCTCGGTGACGTTTTCATCCTCGGTGTGCTCACGCTGATATTCACTTTGTCCGTCTTCTACTGTTTTTCGAGAGGGCCGCGGTACTCCAACCTCGAAGTGGAGTCGCCGAATCTCATCTTCGACTATGTGTTGTATCTCGGCTGCCTGGTGTTGTCGGTTGAGTTGGGCTACATCGAGTTTCGTTTCCAGTTATTGAAGGACGCGTGGGATAACTACCTGCTGTTGTCGACGGCGGCATTCTTCATGTTCGCTTACCGATTCGACAATCGATTCGTTCTATCCCTGGCCCTGTCCTCGCTCGCGGGGTGGTTTGGACTGAGAGTGTCGCGGTTCGGTTTCAGTACGCCGGATGTCCTTCGACCGATTGCGCTCTTCTACGGCGGACTGGTGGCGACAGGCGGCCTAATTCTTTATCGGCAGGGCATCAAGAAGCATTTTCTCGAAACGTATCTTCACGTCGCCGCCAATGTGGTTTTGATCGCGACGGTTTCCGCCCTGGCCGATCAATCGGCCAGGCCCGTCTACCTTCCGCTGCTGGCGGCTCTGGTCGCGGCTTCCGTTATCTGCGGAGTCAGGTACAGGCGGTTTGTATTCGTCGTGTACGGGACGTTCTACGGATACATCGGTTTGAGCATGGAAGTGTTGCGCGGCAGTTCCTCGTTCGAGTTTTCGCTCGCCTATTTCGTGGTGACCGGTTCGTGTGTGGTTCTGCTCATCGCCATGCTGGCAAGACGGTTTGGAAGGGAAGAATGAGAAAGTACAGCGACGGAGACGAGCGGAATATTCGAACCGAACGGCTGGTTCGGGAATGGGTGCGGTCCGGCCTTCTGAGTCAGGGGCAACTGGAACTTATCCTCCCGAGTCTCCGCGTTGAACTCCGCAGGACGAACGCTTTTCTGCGGGCGATCCTTTTCGGATTTGGCATTTTCGTTATTCTGGCGTCAGTCCTGCTGGCCGGTGTGACCTCCGGCATTCGCACGGACTCCGGCAGGGCCGCTCTCTGTCTTGTCGCGGCAGTCGCCTGCATGTTCATGGCTGAGATTCTGATCGGTGAAGTCCGGCTGTACCGGTTTGGAGTGGAAGAAGCGGCGGCGATCGGTTCGATTGTGCTTCTGGGGCTGGCGGGCATGTTCACCGCGGAGTCGCAACATGCGCGCGGGGAGTTCCCGGCGTTCGCCGGGCTTGTGGTGGCCGGAATCGCAGGGATGGGGACTTATTGGAGATTTGGATACCTGAGCGGCGCGTTGCTATCGATGTTCTGCATAGGTATCGCTCCGTTTCAGACGAATACTTCGCCCGTTGTGCAGAGGTTGATGGCGGCCGGCATTCTTTTCGGCTTCTTCATCGTGTCTCGTTCGAAGCGTCGCGGACAGGGTGATGAGTTTCCCGGCGACGAGTACGGGACGATACAAGCTGTCGCATGGCTTGGGATGTATGCAGCGCTAAACCTTATGCCGATCACGCGCTACCTTGGTGGCGCGGCTTTGCACGGCTCTTTCTACTGGTTTACCTACGCAATGATATGGATTCTGCCGGCGGCCGGCCTGATCCTCGCGATTCGGGAGAAGGACCGGCCTCTTCTGGATGCAAACGTCGTGCTGGCGCTTGCGACTCTGGCGACCAACAAGCTGTATCTGGACCTGCCCCGGCAAACATGGGATCCGATCCTTCTGGGGCTTCTGCTCGCGGGCACCGCCATCGGACTTCGCCGGTGGCTTGGGACTGACGGGCGCCGGGGTTTCACGGCCGCGCGGATTCTCCATTCCGACAAGCAAAAGCTCTCAGTTGTGGGGACGGCGTCGGCGGCGCTTCACACCATGCCGGGCACCCCGGCCGCTCCCGAAAAGCCCTTCGAGTCCGGTGGCGGGCGAAGCGGCGGCGGCGGCGCCGGCGGCTCCTTCTAAGTGCCGCCCGGCGCATCACAACGCGTATTGCCCTGGGCCAGCAGGCCTGTTCGAGGAGAGGAAATGTTTGGAAGTTTCCCCTCCTCGACGAGGAGGGGTGGCGCGAAGGCCAAGGCGGGGAAAAGTCTTCGTCCGGCGACTCCACTGCGTGAACCCCAAAATGTCCGGGTGAGAGAATGGAATGGCCAGAAAAGGTTTGACTGGCTGGCGGCCTGCTTATACAAGAAACCCGCTTTGGGGTCGTCCCAAGCCCTGTTAAGAATGAGGCAGAATGAACCACGCCTGGGTCTGGAGGTTACTCCGGGTTCCCACCATTCTGCTGGCGATAGCGCTTGCCGTTCCTGCGGCAGCCTTCGGCCAGCTCACGATTAATTCCCTGACGGATCCGGCGCCGGGGTTATCGCCGCATATCGCTTTGGTGGGCAGCGGTTCGTTCACCCTGACGCTCCGGGGCGCCGGCTTCAGTGCGAATTCTTCGGCCCGGATCGGTTCGACTGCGCTCGACACGGCGTTTGTCGATGCCAGTGCGCTGACGGCCACGGTTCCGTCATCGATGCTGAAGAGCACGGGCGCGCTCGGCGTCACGGTAACGGACGGCAGCAGCACATCCAATTCGGTCGACCTGATCGTGACGTATCGAGGCGATTCGAACGGCAGCGGAACGGTGAATATCGGCGACGCGTTGGTGCTGGCGCGGTCGGTCGCCGGTCTCAGTAAGCCCGCCGTTTCTGTGGCGGCCGGGGATTTGAATTTCACGGATTCCGTGAATATCGGTGACGCCCTGGTCGTGGCTCTATTCGCGGGCGGCCTCAGGACCAACCTGGACACCCCGGCCATTCTTTCGGCCACCGTCTCCGGCGGTTCCCTTTCGATCGTTGGAACCGGATTCGCTTCAACGGCCGCCAACAATATCGTCTTTTTTTCAAAAACGGGCGGCGGCACTGTTTCGGCCACCGCCGCGGCCGTCACCGCCGGTTCGGGAGACAAGACACTGTCGGTCGCGATTCCGGGCGGCGCGGTAAGCGGTCCCGTGTTCGTGAAACGGAAAGATCTCGGTTTTCCCGGCCAACCCTTCGTCGTTTCCATCCCAGGTTCGACGGTGCCCCTCTACATCGTGAAGGTCAGTCCGGCAGGCGGACTGCTCGCGGGAAGCACTCCAATCACGCTGACCGGGAGCGGGTTCGATACTGTGGCTGCAAACAACGCGGTGACTTTTTCCAGCGCCGGAGGAACGGTCACGGCGGCGCCGGCCGCTGCATCGGCAACATCCCTCACCGTCATCGTGCCGGCCGGGGCGGTCAGTGGCTTTGTCTCCGTCAGCGCTGCCGGACGGACGTCGAATCGGAAAGCCACGCTGGTTTCCGGAACGCCGACTCCGGTTTACCTGGCGCATGTGTATTACGCTGACGCTCCGGGGGAACCCATCCTTATTGAAGGCACCGGCTTCAACGCCGCGAACCCGGCCGACAATCAAGTTCTCTTTAATAATGTTCCGGCCGTGGTCGTCTCCGCCGGGCGAACGGAACTGATTGCCCTGGTTCCTCCAGGAGCGTCGTCGGGAACGCTGAGCGTGAGAACCGCCGGCGGCGCCGCAACGTCGAACGACTGGATCTATACCGCGGATGCGCCGCCACCACCTGCGGCAACGTCCATCGCTCCCGCAAGCGGACTGGCCGCATCGACCGCGAACATCACGATTACGGGAGCCAACTTCATCGCAGGACAAACCACCATCACGGCGGCCGGCACGGGTGTGACGGCGACCCGCGTTGTGGTGAAGGACCCGACATCGATTGACGCGACCCTGGTCATCGATGCGAATGCGGCCCCCGGCTCGCGAGGCATGAGTGTGAGCACCGCCGGAGGCACGGCAACGGGAATTGCCTTCACCGTGAATCCGCGATTGAATGCGCTTCTTTTCCTCGACGCCGTCACGAACACCGTTACCCGGGAGATGACCGTCAACGAAGGCGGCGCCTTGCAAGCGCGCGTTCGAGCCTATGATGCGTCCGGAGCGCCGCGCGAGAATCCGGCCGTTGCCTGGACGAGCAGCAATCCCGAAGTCGCGACGGTCAATAGTTCCGGAAACATTCAGGGAAGCAAAGCCGGATTCACCACGCTGACGGCGTCCACGGGCGGCCTTGTCACGACCGGCACGGTCAGCGTCGTTCAAGTCGGCTCGGGAGGCACGGCTGCCGACGTGACCGGGATTGCTCTGGATTCGGCCAACCGCATCTATGTGGCGCTGAGCCAGGATCATACGATTCGAACCACAGCCGGCTCGACGCAGGCGCTGGAACTCTATGCCGGCGCCGCACAAACACCGGGTTTCAAGAACGATCAGCGGCTGCAGTCGCTGTTCAGGAATCCGAGTTTTATCGCTGTGGATCCCAGCGACGGCACACTTTACGTTACGGATTCGGCGAACAACATGATCCGGCGTATCCCACCGGGCTCGGGCGTGGCGGTCCAAACCCTTACAGGCAGCGCAACCGCGGGCAGCCAGGACGGACCGCTTTCGAGCGCGACATTCAACAACCCGCAAGGCATCGCGATCGATAACGCCCGAAATCTATGGGTCGTCGATTCGGGCAACCATACGATCCGGAAGATCGATCTCGTCCAGGGCATCGTCTCGACCGTCGCCGGTCTCGCAGGCAGCGCCGGCTC
>JAHFTY010000249.1 GCA_023265365.1 Acidobacteriota bacterium | reverse complement strand
TGAACCGGCGAACGGAGCATTATTCCATTTATCTAACGAGGCTGCGCCTCAGACCGACCTAGGACAATCGCACGGGACGGAGACCACATGCCAGGTCGGTCTGAGGCGCAGCCTCGTTAGTGATCATCGACACCGCGAGCTGTTTTCCATCCGGCGATAAGGCAAAGTTTCCGCTGTACGCGCCGGGTTCGCCGGCGAGCCCCATCTCTTTCCCGGTCTTGTCGAACCACATGAAACGCCGCGTCTCGGCAGATCCGCCGCCGGCGCGATAAACCAACGTACCCGTTTGAGAAGCTGCAAAAGCCGCGCGGCCATTAGCGTCGCTGAACAGCACCTGGTCGGCCACCCGGAAAGGTTCGCCTGTTAATGTAAGACTCTTTGCGTTGAATGCCTGTGCAAACAATGTGCCGTTGCGTTGGACGAGCAGGTAGCCTGGAGCGGCGTAGACGCCCATGGATGGCGCCGAGACCAAACGCTTGGTCTCTTTCGAATCCAGAGACCCTGCGTATATTGAACGGTTCGATTCCTGGTCGGCCCATACGGTGTATAGGAAATGACGGCCGTCGGGAAGAAAGCAAGGAAAGTCATGTCTGGTTTCATGGTTGGCTTCGTTCAAGCTTGTCACCGCCGTTGTTTGGTCGTATTGGTTGAGTTTCCGAGCGACTGAGGGCCCTTCAAGCGCCCCGAAAAGCCCTATACGGCGGATTACCTCTCAGCAGAATATTTTGAGCTCCGCCCCGAAAAGCATCGTTCGGTCGTTATCCACCGCGGCCCATTTCATCAGGGTTTTCAGATCCTTCTTCACGAGTCCCTCAAACACCGTCCTGCCATTCACAACAACTTTGACCGGCTTCGTGAAATCGAATCGATCCGGCGAAAGCAGCAGAGTGAAGGCCGCGACGCCTCTGGATCTGACATGGACCGTGTTTCCATCGCGCTCGAGATCGACGCGCCCCGGCTTTTTGGTCCAGCGAAACATCGTGCCGGTGGTGGCCGCAAAGTCGGGAATGATGGCGGCGGGATCGTCGTTGACGTCGAAGGTGAACTGCGCGTCGCCGGGGCGATCGCCCAGTTCGTCGATCACCAGCCAGTGAGCGCGGTTGTGCGCCAGATCGGATGTCTCCCATGTGAGTTTGTCCGGATGCGGGTTGCGCGGATGCCCGGCAACGAACTTTTCATACGTGTCCCTGAGGTCGGGCCACCATGCCGTGTTGTGCGCGGCGCCGGGTTGCGGGTGATACGAAATGTCGACGCCGTAATCCATCATGTGCCGAATCCCCGGCCCGGTCCGTGACGTGGGATAGAGCGGATCGCGGCCTCCGTTGACGACGAACAGCGGCTTGTTGACGAGGTTGTTGGGCAGATTTCCGTCGTTTAAATCGCCGCCGTCGAGCACAAGGATGAAACCGTTCAGAGGGAGGAAACTGGCGAAGGGCGTGGTGTTGCGCATCGCCACGTAGAAAGTTCCCGTGCCGCCGTCGGAAACGCCGGAGAGCACGACGCGGTTTTCATCGACGTTGTAGGTGCGCTTCAGCGAGTCGAGGATTGCGTTCAGGTTGAGCAGTTGATCCTCGCTCCACCACGGAGCTTCGTCCCACGCGTAGGGCAGCACGTAAATCTGTTCGACGCCCGCGAGGCTTCCAATGTCTCCGTTCCCGCGCGGCTGATTGCTTGAGCGTCCCATCACTCCGCCGTGAAGCTGGAACCGAACCTGGTAGCGTTTCCGGGGATCGTAGTTTGGCGGAATATTGACGGCGTAGAAGTGCTGGAGTCCGTCGGCCGTTGTGTTGCCCAACATGATGACGCCCGTCTTTTGCGCGGCGTACGTGCGTCCGGCTTTGAGCCGCTTCAGCGCATCGTCAAAAGTGACTCCGGCGTTGATGACATCGCCGGCGTTGCCGTCCGTCCAGAATTTCTGAAACGCGGAATCAATCCTGGAAGAACTTTGAATGAGGAAAAGCGCAAGCAGGACACGAATCATGGCGCTATTGTAAGACTGAACGCGGCGCCGTCCTGCCTGAAGAATCGTATCGAGCCGGTTCCCGATCCGAACAAAATGAACTGAGTGGTGTAGCCGCCGCCATCGACGAGGTGCGGAAAGAACAACTCCGGTCCCGCCGTGCCTGTTTCAACGGCGGCGGGGGTGGTGGTGATCAGGAAGTCCGAGCGTTCGTTCGTCCGGCCTCGCAGGCCGACCACGGAAATCTCGCCGGAGGACGCCCGTATTCGCACGACTCCTTGAAATGTTGCGGGCAGAGCAGGGAAGAACTCACCCAGGAACTTTGCGGTCTGGCCGAGCGGCGGAAGACTGATTGTCGCCGTCAGTCCGGAAGCGGAACCGTCACTTCGATAAAGGTCCATCGTCACGGTAACGGCGGAAGTTCCCGCATTGGCAACGGCGATTCCGGTTTGAAGTCCGGCGGCGGAGTCCGCAAACATCCTGAAACTGCTTCCTCGGACTGCGGCGACGCCGGCGGCGGAAACGGACCGGTATGCGAAAATGGCGGAGGTGACAGGCGCAGCCGTTCCGTCGCTGGGAACAATTCGTACGGAACCCGAAACGACTGCCTCCGGCCTGCCGCTTGTGGACATCTTTTGAGCGCCCCTGGCTGAAACACTGTACGAAGAACTGTTCGCGACAAGGCCTTCAGTGCCCACGAACTGAACGACTCCGGCGATGTCGCTATCGGTCGAGTTGATCAGGACGATCTGCGTTGTCCATCCACCGCCGTCCGCATAGTGCGGAAGCACCTGTGTGCCGGAAGGCGCGGCTGCCGCCAGGTCGGCAACCGGCAGCGTCGTCATCAGGAAATCGGATCGCTCGTTCGTAAAGCCGCGCAGCGCGATTACGGCGACCGGCAGGTCGGAGGTGAAACTGAAGGATCCCTGAAATCCCCTCGCGACGTTGAATGGACTTTCCGTCAGAAACTTCGCCACCTGTCCGCCGGCCGGAATCGATAAGCTTCCGGAGCCGAACAGGATTGTGGCGGCCTGGCTGTTTGGATTCGCGATCGCAACGCCCGTGTTGATACCACCGTCCGCGCTCACTTCCACATAGAAACGCCCTGACTTCATCGCCGTCGAAGCAGGCACGCCGGCCTCGCTCACCAGGACGTTGTTCGAACGGAATCCGAAAACGGCGACTCCCGACGGAACGCCGGCCGCCGTGTCCGGCGTGATCCGTGCGTAACCGGCTTGAGGCGCAGCAGGCTCGCCGGCGGTTTTCAACGATGTGGAGCCGAAAGCCGGAACCGAAAAGGACCTGCTGCTGAGTGTCGCAACGAAGGGCGCCACATGATAGCTCTGGAGGTAGATGGCATCGCCCGTTCGTTCTCCATTCCCGTTCGCCGCATTTCCGGCAACATGAAAATCGATGTCGCCGGATGTCGCCGTTGACGGAGAACGCCACGTGACGAGGAATCTGCGTTGGAGCGCGCCAAAGGGCGCATCGTTGTGCTGCGCGTATTGAACGCCGATGTACGTGACCACCGATACAACCGTTTCGCCCGGCGTCAGGGCGCCGGCCTGTCTCTGACCGGTGGAGAAAATCGCCGAGAGCTGGAATCCGAACCGGGTCGCCGCCGGCCTTTGGACCACGACCACGAGGTTGTAAACGGTGTTTGGCAGCCACTGTTGGGGCAGCCCCTCGATCGTCACGCTGCCTCGATTGAGGTCCGGCGCGCTGCTGATGTGACAGCCGCCGGTGTCGCACGTCATCCCGTTAGGAATGCCGTTCGCGCCCGGAAACGGACTGGTGGAACTCGCATCAGCGGTGTGGACGGTGAAAAACAAAACGAGAAGCCCGCAGACTCCCTGTCGCGCGATGCCCATGGCGTGCCTATCTTAACCGTTTTCAGAACTTGAAGCATGGCTGCGGGCGTGCGACGATCACGGTCATGGGCAGAATCCGAAAACTTGATCGTGACGAGGTCTCTCCCGAAATTCAGGAAATTTTCGACACTTATCTCGGCGAACGGGGCCATATTCCCAATTCGTTCAGAACCTGGGCGCACATGCCTGGGTATCTCGCCACGCTCATCGCCCACTATCGCGCCGTCATGTTTACGGGCGCGCTTCCCTTCAAGTTGAAAGAACTCCTGCTGGTGCGGGTTTCCCAGGTTAACGAATGCCGGTATTGACTGGCCGGACATACTGCTTTGGCAAAGCAGATGGGTTATACGGACGGGGAACTGGAATCCATCAAGGAAGAAGAGAGACGAATCGGCTTCGCGCCGGAGGTCCGTCTCGCGTTGCGTTTCGCGGAGTCGATGGCGCGTGACGCTCATCGGGTGAGCGACGAGGATTTTTCGGAGCTCCGGAAATTCTACTCGGAGGCCGAGCTGGTCGAGATGGCGAGCGTCATCGGTCTCACCGCGTACTTCAATCGCTTCAACACGGTCTTCCGGGTCGATCACACCGGGACCGATGCCCCTTACGAGAGTTAGCCGCCGACCTTTCCCTGAACATCCTGAACGACGAGCCTCGGTCTGCTTCGGTCTGCACAATGAATTGACACGGCCAGCCACTCTGTCCAGACTCTCACGCTTATGAGAAAAGCAAGTCTTGCGGTATGCGTGTGCCTTCTTATCGTTGTTTCTTCCGGAATTGCGAACGCGTCTTCACCGATCGTGATCAGCCAGGTGTACGGCGGCGGAGGCAACGCCGGGGCAACGCTGAAGAATGATTTCGTGGAGTTGTTCAATCGCGGCGCCACTGCGGTCAGTGTGGAAGGATGGTCCGTTCAGTACGCGTCGTCCGCCGGCTCGACCTGGGACAAGATTGCGCTGACAGGGTCGATCGAACCGGGCCAGTATTATCTCGTCGCCGCTGCGGCCGGAGCGACGGGTACCGTCAACCTTCCCGCGGCCGAGGCGTCGGGCACATTGAACTTCAGCGCCACGACCGGAAAGATCGCCCTCGTGAGTTCGGGGACGCTGTTGAGCGGCACATGCCCGTCCGAGGCCGTGGACCTTGTGGGCTACGGAACCGCGAGTTGCGCGGAAACCGCAACGGCCCCGGCGCTGAGCAATACAACCGGGCTGGTTCGCGCGGGCAACGGCTGCACCGACTCGGACAACAACAGCGCCGATTTTTCGACCGCGCCGCCGTCGCCCAGGAACGGCAGTACACCGCGCAATGTGTGTCCGGCAGGCGCCGTGAGCCCCACGCCGACACCGGCTCCGACGCCCTCACCGACTCCGGTTCCCGCGCCGCCGGTCTCCGTGCCGACAATCGGGACGGCTCCACTCCTCTTTCCGCATTTCGCGCAGGGCGGCGGCTACCAGACGAGTTTTACATTCACCAACGTGTCTTCGACGGCAGCGACGATCGCTCTGGACCTGTTTTCACAGAATGGGACCGTCATCGGAACTACCGCCATTCCCGTCGCTGCGCAGGGCACTTCCCGGTTTGCCATGACCGGCGCCACCGCCGCGATTGGATGGGCCAGGGCCTCTTTCAGTCCCGCCGTCGACCTCCTGGGTTCCGAGGTCATCCAGAGGTTCAGTCCGGCTGGGGTGTTACTGGCGGAATCCTCGATGCCGTCCGCGCCGCCGGATACGATTCTCCGCCTGCCCGCGTTCGAGAGGGACGGCTTTGGAACAGGCGTCGCGATTCTCAACCCGGGAACCGCCTCCGCCTCCGTCACCTTGACGTTGAGAAGCAATGCCGGAACCGTTGCCGGCGCCAGTTCGCTGAACCTATCCGCGTCGTCGCAAACGGCCCGGTTCGTGTCCGAATTGTTTCCGGCGCTCGGCAATTTCGAAGGCACGCTCGAAATCTCATCCTCTTCCGGGCTTGCCGCCTTTGCCTTGCGACAGAACTTCCTTTCGGGCGCGTTCAGCGCCGTCGCGGTTTCGCCCAGCCCGTCCGAGACCTATTTTTCTCCCCGAGCGGGGATCGCGCGCCGCATTGTGGATGAGATCAACCGCACCCAGACCACGCTCGACATCGCGATTTACAGTTTCACCCGCGACGAGATCGCGGACGCAGTTATCGCGGCCAATAGCCGCGGCGTTGCCGTTCGTATCGTCGCCGATACCAGCCAATCCGACGGCATCGGATCGGATATCGCCCGCCTCGAAGCGGCGGGCGTGCCGCTCAAAAAGACGATCGGCGGCAATGGCGGCATCATGCACAACAAATACGCCATTTTCGACGGCCGTATCATGGTCACCGGGAGCTACAACTGGTCGACGGCCGCGGAGGAAAACAACGACGAAAACGCCGTCTTCATTCGCGCCGGCTCGACGATCAGCGCGTTCCAGTCCGCATTCAATGCGTTGTGGAACTCGCGGTAAACCGCAAGGACGTCGAGGACGTCGAACGGAGCATTGACAGCGCCGCCGC
>JAHFTY010000107.1:11781-16505 GCA_023265365.1 Acidobacteriota bacterium | reverse complement strand
GGTTCACCGCTTCCGCGACACGGAAATCCACGCCGATGCTGGCGAGCGAGTAAGCCTCCTCGGTGCTGAGCCCTTTTTCGGCCATTAGAAAACTCACCGTTTCCTGAACCGCATTCTTCAGGGCGGCATTCAAGTCCGCATCCATGCCGATCGTTATGTAATGCGTCGCCGTTTCGGCGCGCGGGCCCTTCAGCCCCTTCCCTTTTCCTTTGATCACATGAAACTGCAGCGTCGGCCTCAGTGAGATTTCGATCGCGGTGCCGTCCACTTCGCCATCGCCCTGCGCCGCATGCGAGTCGCCGGTGACGAAAAGAGCGCCCGCCTGATACACCGGCAGAAAAAGCGTGGCTCCTTTGGTGAGCTGTTTGAGATCGAGATTGCCGCCGAACATTCCCGGCGGCCGCGAACTCACCAATGACGGCGCGGGTGGCGGCGCCACCGCCATGATGCCCATGAATGGCGCAAGGGGCACTTCGATGCCCGGTTTGAACAACGCGACGTTGCGTTTCAGGTCGAGATGAACGATCCGCGCCATCGGCTCCGTCAGCAGATCCCCCAGCACGCCGGTGCCTTTGTTCGACGCGTTGACGCCATAAGGCACCCGGAACTCGATATTGACGATCCGCACTTCGAGCAGATCTCCGGGCTCGGCGCCTTCGATGAAGATCGGTCCGGTCAAAACGTGACCGCCGACATTCGCAGGCAGCTTCACTTTTTCCGCGACGTCCACCACGTCCTTCAGTACGTCTTCCTTCTTCACCCCTCCCTTGCCGAAGAACTCCACCGGCCCTTCCGGCGCGTTGACACCCTGATGCGAAAGGGCATCGATCGTCACATCCTGCCCCGGCTTCACGCGCAACACGGGCGGACGATCGAACGGAATGTGTCCACGCACCACGGTGTCCGGCGTCGAGCCAAGTTTAACCGGCGCCTGAGCGGATGCGGGACGGCTCACAAGAAGGGCAAGGATCAGAGCGAAGGCCGAGTTTTTCATCCAAAGAAGATACTCCGGCCGTCAATGAAAAACCCGGGCCAGCGCCGGGCATCACTCAAGTGCCCGTCAAACGCCCTGCCAATGTCGGATTCCGGAGGTGCTGCGCGCTTTCCTCGGGCAGGACCCCAACGTCATGCGGATCGGCGAAATCCGCGATGCTGAAACGCCTTACAGCGATAACCTAACCGGATCGTCTTTACGAACGTAAGAGTGAAGGCGGGCAGCGGCGGGAGTTGGGTAATCTTCCCGGTAATGGGCGCCGCGACTTTCCGTTCTCGCGAGAGCGCACTCGTGAATCATGCGCGCGACGGTCAGGAGATTGCCGGAAACCGGGTTCTGCGGAATCGCATTCAACCTCTGTAGTCCTTGCTTCAAGCCATCTCCGCTGCGGGTGATACCGGCACACCGCCAGGTAATCTCGCGAATTTGTTCCAGGGACGCCGCATCCGGTCTGCGGTCTAAAGGAAGGGACTGGTTCTTCGCCTGGGCGGATACCGGACTCCAATCGTCCTCCCGCATTGCATGCGCGGCTCGTCCTCCAAACACTACCGCTTCGAGCAACGAATTGCTGGCGAGGCGATTCGCGCCGTGGACCCCTGTTGACGCGACCTCGCCGGCGGCGTAGAGCCCGCGCAGGCTCGTGCGGCCGTAAAGATCTGTACGAACGCCACCCATGAAGTAATGGGCGGCAGGCGTAATCGGAATCCTGTCGCGAGTGATGTCCAGTCCGTATTGGAGGCAAGTGGTATACACGTGACGGAATTTCCTGCGAATGATTTCAGGCCGGATGTGCGCGACATCCAGGAACACTTTCGCATTCGGCCGATCGGTCATTTGCCGGAATACGGCGCGGCTCACCTCGTCGCGTGTGAGGAGTTCATTAATAAACCGTTCTCCAAGTTCGTTCACGATGTGGGCTCCTTCGCCGCGCAATGCCTCCGTCAGCAGAAACCGCGAAGCCCCATGCAAATTCAAGACGGTCGGATGAAACTGGACAAACTCCATGTCGCGCAGTTCGGCGCCGGCGCGGTAAGCCGCGGCAAGCCCGTCCCCCGTGGCTGTTTCCGGATTCGTGCTTTCGCGGTAAACCTGCGAACCGCCTCCTGTCGCAATCAGCGTAGCCTTCGCATCGCAGCGGCCTAGCCGGTTGCCGCTCTCTTCGAATTGGATTCCGGCAACCCGATCTCCCTCCACAATCAGATCCCGGCAGAAAGTGAAAGGAATGATTGTCACATTCGTGGAGGCCAGCGCCCGCGCGAGGAGGGCGTCGACAACGACAGTCCCGGTCCGGCCGCCATTTCCATGAAGGATGCGAGGCTGGCTGTGCCCGCCTTCTCGCGAAAGCGAAAGCGACTGTCCTTCTTTCGCGAAGTCCGCTCCCCATTGGAGAAGCCGTTGTATTTCGGCCGGCCCTTCATGAACAAGAACTCGAACCGCTCCGGGATCACAAAGACCGGCGCCCGCGGCCATCGTGTCCGCGTAATGCTGATCCACATCGTCGTTCTGGCCGACTGCCGCCGCAATTCCTCCCTGGGCATACATCGAATTCGATTCCGTGATCTGCCCCTTCGTGAACATCGTAACGGTTCCCGCTTCGGCCAGATCGATCGCTGCCCGCAATCCTGCGATACCGCTTCCGACGACAATGAAATCGCTTTTGAGTCTTGAGGTGTCCATCCTTCAAGAAGGATAACAAGCCACTCGACCTTTTTGTTCCAGCAACCCAGCAAAAAGATCCCCGGCGAGTGCTCATTCCGAAGAAGGTTTTAGAAGGCCATCTTCACGTCTGCGCAGCGTTTCAAACAAACTCCCGCCGTCGATGGGTTTCACTCGGCCGCTCTTGAGGTCATCATAGCGGCGGTCCAACATTTCGCGGATTCCGATAGCTGCCTCGACATAATCGGTCACGACGTGCGGCCGTCCCAGAAGAACGTTCGTCCATAAGCGCGATTGATCAGCGCCGGCGCATTGCGGCGGCCTTGCCGGCCGCCGACGCCCGTTGCCACTGACAGCGACGTTGAAAATGCGCGATTCGGATTGTGACGAGTCGCGCAGGCGATCGAACCATCGTGCGAAAGCCGCTGTCGAAAAACAACCGGCGGCCCAATGCGATTCTGTCCTGCGTCATCGGATTGTCCTCTGGAACCGGCATATACAAATCCAGCCCCAGAGGAATCGTGATCAAGACAGCAATCAATCGGAGTAACACAATTTTTTGGCGCTTGAGGCCGGGAGGAAAAGCAATAACGAATTGAGAGACCTCGGCTGACCTCCGCAAGGGTAGCCTTTTCCGGTATGGCCATACACGTTGCGGTTTTTCTCATCACGCTTTCGGGGCTGGTTTTCGAGATCGGCCTGACACGCATCTATTCGGCGACGATCTGGTATCACTTCGCATTCATCGCCGTGTCCGTCGCGCTGCTGGGCTGGGGGCTGGGCGGGATGGCGCTGCACGCGCTTCGAAGGCGGGTGTCGCCGTCGATGGAGAAGGCGGCCATCCTGGCGATGCTCTACGCGGCGGCCATGCTGGTTTGCCTGGGACTCATCGTCCGTTTTCCGTTCACGATCGAGCGTCTCGCCCTTTATTTCATCGCGCCGCTGGTTCCCTTCTTTCTTGCGGGCACGGTGCTGTCGATGATCTTCATGTTGCGGCGGCAGACGGCGCCCACGCTCTATTTTGCCGACCTGATCGGGGCATCGCTGGGCGCCCTGGCCGTGACGTTCCTGCTGGAGATTTTCGGAAGCGAAACCACGCTCGTTCTTGCGGCCGCCGCGCCGCTGGGCGCGGCGGCGTTGCTGGCCCGACGGTTTCGAACGGTTGCCGTGGCCGGCGCGGTGGTGGTCCTGCTTTTCGCGCTGACGAACGATCGTGCGGGTTTGTTGCGCGTTCGGCCGGGAACGCTGAAGGCGATGAAGCGCCACATGGAAGAAAGGCCGGCAGCCCGGATCACTCAATCGGGATGGAATTCCTATTCGCGAATCGATGCGGTTGAAGGTTTTCCGCCGCCGAATCTCGCGCGCCTTTACATCGATTCGGACGCGTGGACCAACGCGCTGGAGTGGGACGGGAAAGTCGAGAACATCCGCCACGTGCGGGACTGGTACCGCGCGTTTCCCTTCCGCTTTGCGCCGAACGGCGAAACGCTTGTCATCGGGCCGGGGGGAGGCTCCGACGTGATCGTGGCGCTCGGGTCGGGCAGCCGGCGCGTGACGGCGGTCGAGATGAACCCGCTGATGCTTCAGTTCGTGCGTCACTATGGCGAGCGCGCCGGCAATCTTTACAACCGGCCGGACGTGGAGGTGATTCAGAGCGAGGGCCGGAACTTCATCAGCCGCACGGACCGGAAGTTCGACGTCATCTTCCTCGGATTCGTCGATACCTGGGCGTCGGTGGCCTCGGGCGGCCTTTCCCTGTCGGAGAATTATCTCTACACGACGCAGGCGCTGGAGGCGTACTACAACCACCTGACGGATGACGGCGTGATCGCGATCATGCGATGGGGCGTGGACGTTCCGAGGCTCGTATCGAACTCCGTGGCTTTGCTGGGAGTGGAGGAAGCCTCGAAGCGAATCGTGGCCACGCTGGAGAAGCGCAGCTCGGCGGAGGATCCTCCACAGATGATTTTCATGCTGCGCAAGCGGCCCTTCACCCCACAGGAAACCGCGGACATCATGGCGTGGCCGCTCGGCGATCCCCTGATCGTTCCGGGCCGCCATGCCGCCCCGCCCT
>JAHFTY010000107.1:0-11771 GCA_023265365.1 Acidobacteriota bacterium | reverse complement strand
CCCGCCCTATGACGCGTTGTTCTCCGGACAAAAGACGTTTGCGCAGCTCGTTGCCGAAGCGCCGGTCCGTATCGAACCGGTCTTCGACGACAGCCCGTTTTATTTCGCCACGGAACGCCCGTGGGGGATGCCGCGTCAGATGCAGCAGGGGCTGAGCGCGCTCGTCATGCCGGTGGCGGGACTGCTGGCCGTGTTCGTGGCGTTTGGAAAGCCGAAAGGCAAACCGGTCGGGCCTTATGCGGCGTCGGTCGTTTATTTTTCATGTCTCGGGGCGGGATTCATCGCCGTCGAATTGACACTTCTGCAGCACCTGACGCTTCTTCTGGGCCATCCGATCTTCACACTCTCCATACTGCTCTTCACGATTCTCGCCGCCGGCGGAGCCGGAAGCGCGTTGAGCGGACGCGTGAACGCGCAGGGAGCCTGCCTCGGGGTCGCCCTGCTTGGCGCCATCGGCGCTTTTGCGCTGCCGCGGCTGGTGCCGGTTCTGCTGCCCATCGGATTGGCCGGGCGCGTGGCGATCGCCGTGACGCTGATCGTACCGTTTGGCCTGGTGATGGGAATTCCCTTCCCGAACGGCCTGAAACGGACCGGAGAAGGATCCCTTCCCCATCCGCCGTTCTATTGGGGACTGAACGGAATCATGTCCGTGATCGGCTCCGTGGGGACGGTGGCGATCGCACTCATCTTCGGTTTCAAAGTCGCAATGCTGGCCGGGAGCGCATGCTACGTTCTGGCGGCGCTGGCCTCGGCCCGATTCGGACGCGAAACCGGTTGACGCCTGCAGTCCAGGAGCAGTGTGGGATTCAGCGCGCCGAGGAAGTGAACGGGCACGAAACGCATCCGGCGAATCTCGAACGCCTTCTGCAGCAACTTGAGATCCTTCCGAAAATCGTAACGCTGCGATGCCACGTCGATCTGCTTGCGCGTTAACGCGCGCATGAATCCGCGAAGAATTCTCGCCGGCCCGCGTTCGACCGGCAGCGAGACAATCACCTGCCCGCCCGGGCGGACGATACGTCGCAGTTCGGCGATTACCCGGGGACGCGCCGCCTCTTCGACGTGCGTCAGCGTATCGAGACAGAACACCACGTCGAAATCCCCGCCCCGAAACGGCAGATCGAAACCGCTGGCCTTCGTTAGTCCAACCCGGCCCCCGGCGCCGAGTTCCGCCTCACACAGGTCACGAGCCACCTGCAGGATGGTCGATCGCGACGGCAGCGCTTCCAGGATCGATGCCGAGTCATCGTCCACCGCCCAGACGTCGTCGAAATGTTTAAGCAGCGACGGGAGGAAATGGCCATCCCAGCATCCAAAATCGAGAACCCGCGCGCGGCGGTCCTGACGGACAAGGTCGAGCGCCGCCTGCAGCCTCGCGTAAACGACGCCGCGCACGATCGAGACGCGGTTTGCGTATGGACTCAGGGAAGGGCCAAGCGGCGTCTTCCATTTGACGATGTGCACCTTCATTCGAAGAGCGTCAAGTGCAGGCGGCGCTGAACCTCCTCCACGATGGGCAGAAGGCGCCTCACCAACCGGGTCGTGACAAAGAAGCTCGCGGCAGCAATGACCGGGTGCGGTTGATAACGGGGACAAGCCGCACACACCGGAAACTCCGACATTTCGCCGTCGACATGCGCCTGTCGAAGGCGGGAAAATCGCGGCGAATTCCAAACCTCTTCAATCGGCTGGACGTTCAAATCTCCGAACGGCTCCGCGCCATGGTAGTACGGACACGGAATCACTGTCCCCGCGGCCTGAATAAACAAAGGCCCGCGCCACAGAAAGAAACACGGCCTGAGCCGGCCGCCCGCTTTCTTGTGACGCTCCGACAAGTCTTCCCGGATCCGGATGCGATCGACTCCCGGTCTCCTCCACATGCGTTTGAAGAGTCCGATTTCCCCGTTGTTCAGGCGCATCCGGATCATCTGGAGAGTGACGTGAAGACGCGACCCCTCTTCACGTTTCAACTCCAGAAACCGGTCAACTCTCCCAAGAACCCCGTCGAAGCTGGCGCCGCGCCTGTACTGTGAATACGTGGCCGGCGTGGCGCCATCGAAGGCGATGATCAGATAGTCCAGTCCGGAGCGAAGCAGTTTGCGCGCCCCGGGTTCGTTCAAAAGCGTTCCGTTGGTCGACATCGAGACGACGCTGCCTCTGGATTTTGCGAAGCGGATGAATTCGAAAAGCTGAGGGTGAAGCATGGGTTCGCCGAAACCATACGGCCATATGGCCTCGGGAGGGGCGTTCGAATCAAACAACCCCCGGAAAAACTCCATCGTCATGTCCCGCTGGATGAAAGCAACCTTGTCGCGGCCGCACATCGGGCACGCGAGGTTGCAACGATTCGTCACTTCCACCATCCATTCGCGTGGAGCGGAGATGGCTTCCGTGCGGCGCCGGACGAAGGCAAGCGTTTGCCGAAGTGGGTTCATAGGGTGCCCAGAAGCGCTTCTCGCAATGTCTCACGGTATACGCCGCGGAGTCCGCGGATATATTCGTCGTCCACGTAGCTTCGCAGGTTCCTGAGCAGGGCGTTCCTGAGCCGGGCCGGAATCAGGATCGAAAACAGGATTCGCTCCAACATTCCAATCGCAAGGCATACTCGGGCTGCCGATGCGGCCCGATCGCCGAACCGGCGGCGGATGTAGCGGTTTTCGGCACGACGATAATCCAGATAGCGGGACTGAACCAGCCGGTCGATCAACGGCACGCGATCGTTGCACACAAAATCGGCGGCTGGATCGAAGAGAATCCGTTCACCGGCCCGGCTCAGACGCTCGCAGAATTCCAGTTGATCGAACCAGCCGGGGGCGTACCTGTCATCGAATCCCCGATGACGTTCGATCGCGGAGCGTCTGACCATGAAAACGCAGTCGTTCGCATGTTCAACGAGAATGGACTCGAGATGATCGAAATCGTGCATCTTGTACCGGCGCGTGAAGCGGTTCCGGGGAACAAGCTTGTTGATCAGGAGAATGTCGAACACGAGAGCGATGAATGACGGGAAGCGCCGCACGTTGTAGCCGATCTCGACTTTCCCTTTTGCGTTCGACCAGCGGCCGCACACCGCGCCAAGCTCCGCCCGATTCTGAAAGTGAGCCGCGAGCCTTTCGACTGCTCCGATTCCCGGGGAAAAGCCCGGCGCCAGAAAAAACACCAGGTCTGCGGCCGCCAGGGAAATCGCGTGGTTCTTCGCGGCCGGAAGGCTGCCGTTGCATGCGCGAACATCGGCGAAAACATATTCGACATCGATGTGGTCGATCAGGGACGCCCGAACGGCCTCCACCGTATCCGCCGCTTCCTGGGCGTCATCGTAGACCGGCACGACGACGGAGAGCGTCATCCCTGATTCCCTCAAGCGCCGTGACCGTTAACGAACGGACAATCCGAACCACGGACGCATTCGCGTTCCGATGACGCTGCCGGCCAGGGCCGAAACGAACCACAGCCAGCCGTGCAGGCTCGTCGAGATCACTCCGCCGAAATACGCGCCGATGTTGCATCCGAAACCGATGCGGGCGCCGTAACCCATGACCAGGCCGCCCGCCACCGCGGCCGTCAGAGACTTTGCCGGGACGCGCCATTGCCTACCGATGCGCCCTGCCAGACCCGCGGCGATGAAAGCGCCGATCATGATGCCGAAGTTCATCACGGACGTGACGTCGGTCAGGACACCGGCCTTCAACTGGCTCGCTCGCGACGCGTCCATCCAGTACGGCCACGCCGCCACGTTGACGCCGGAACCAGCGAGGATCTTGGCGCCCCACAAGGCAAACGCCGATGTGATTCCCCATGGCCGGCCCGAGAGCGCCAGCGCGGCAAAGTTCACCATCGCCAGGCCGATCGCTCCCCAAACCATCGGCCACGGCCCCTGAAGCCACGAACCACGCGGCCCCTCCGGAACGAGACGCCCGTGACGCTTTCGTTCCAGTGTGATCGTCGCCCATGCGATCAAACCAAACGCCGCGACGCTGAGGGCCAACGCAGGCGCCGCGCCGAATCGTTCGAGCAGGGAAAAGGGCTTGATCGCGGGAGTCCTGGCCCACCAGGCCGCATGAACCGTACCGATCACCGAACCCGCGATGAACATCGCCAGCGTCACCAGCATCCGAACGCTCCCTCCGCCCGCAGCGTACAGCGTTCCCGACGCGCATCCGCCACCAAGCTGCATCCCCGCGCCGAACATGAACGCCCCCGCCACTACCGCCAGACCCACCGGCGAAATCGACCCGCGGACCGTCTGGCCAAAAAGCGTTCCCGAAGCCAGCGACGGCACAAACAGGACCGTGGCAACGGCAAGCATCAGCATCTGCGCCCGCAGTCCGCCGCCGCGCCGGTCCGTAATGAACACCCGCCAGGCCGACGTGAAACCGAATGCCGCGTGATACAGAACCAGTCCGGCCATCGCGCCCAGCAAAAACAGCAGCGCCTGGCGGCCTTTCACTGTCTGCGCAATATAGATGGCGCCGGCAATCAACAGCAGAACCGCCGGCACAACGGCGGGCGTTTGAATGGGTTTCGCTGAAGGCGTGACCCTCACATTTTCATCAACGGTGATCGTGCTCATGGAACCGGAACTTTACCACGAGCAGCCAAGCCGGGAAACGCCGCCAAGCACTATTCCCCGGCACCGCCACTCGTCGAGGAGGGGCTGTCCCAATAATGCGAGATCAAGGAAAAGCGTTTTCCCCTCCTCGACGAGGAGGGGTGGCGCGAAGCGCCGGGGTGGTGAAGTTCAAGAAGTTGATTTGTTGAACGAACCGCCCCGCCGCTCCGCGGCACCCCGCCTTGGCCAAGGCGGGGAAAAGTCCTCGACCTGCGACTAAAAACCAGCCCTTCCGAAAGGCCACATTGCTGGAATCCAAGACCATCGTTAAAAAACGCAGAGGCGGGGCGGTTCGTTCGACGGGCCATGACGTCATGGATTCAAAATTCTTGCCGTCCGATGCACGGCGCAGCATGATACGCGGTTATGAAGATCAGAACATTCGTCTATTTCGGCATCGCGACGCTTGGCCTGGCCGCGTCGTTGATTGGACAGTCCACCAGTCCCGCTGTCCGCGTGGATCCGGACGACATTGGAGGCGTGGTCGCCAGCTCGAAAGGTCCCGAAGCTGGTGTCTGGGTGATCGCGGAAACGACCGGTCTTCCGACAAGATTGATCAAAACGGTCGTTACCGACGATCAGGGGCGGTATCTCATCCCGGATCTCCCGAAAGCCGGCTACGACGTCTGGGTTCGTGGTTACGGCCTCATCGATTCGCCAAAAGTGAAAGCGACTCCGGGGCAAAACCTCAAGCTCACGGCAATGACTGCTCCGGGCCCGAAAGCAGCGGCGGAATACTATCCGGCCATCTACTGGTTCTCGATGCTTCAGGTTCCGCCCAGGACCGACTTTCCGGGAACCGGGGCGAATGGCATCTCGCAAAATATGAAGAGTCAGGCCCAGTGGGTCCGCCAGCTCAAGACGGATGGCTGCGTGACCTGTCATCAACTCGGCAACAAGGCCACGCGCGAAATCCCGGAGGGCATCGGCACGTTCCCGAATTCCACAGCGGCATGGGATCGCCGCGTCAAGTCCGGGCAGGCGGGCCCCGGGATGGACAACGGTCTCAACGCGTTTGGCCGGGCGAGCATTCTGAAGGCGTTCTCGAACTGGACCGACAGGATCTCCGCCGGCGAATTGCCTCCAACGCCGCCGCGTCCGCAGGGCGTGGAGCGCAACGTCGTGGTGACGATGTGGGACTGGGCGGATCCTCACGTCTACCTGCACGACGAGATCGCCACGGACAAGCGCAACCCGACCGTCAACGCCAACGGCCCGCTCTATGGCGCGCCGGAACTCAGCGCGGATTATTTGCCGGTTCTCGATCCGGCGCATCACACCACGAGCCGCGTCGCCCTGACGGTACGCGACCCGAACACGCCGTTCGCCGCGCCGCAGACGGGCATTACGCCTTCGGTCTACTGGGGTGACGAACCGATCTGGAACAGCAAGACCAACGTTCACAATCCGATGTTCGATGAGAAGGCGCGCGTCTGGTTCACGTCGAAGATCCGGCCGAACAACAATCCGGATTTCTGCAAGCAAGGCTCGGATCATCCCTCGGCAAAGGTTTTTCCGCTCGCCAACTCCGGCCGCCAATTGGCCATGTATGACCCGAAGACCACGAAGCTGACGCTGATCGATACCTGTTTCAGCACACACCATCTTCAGTTCGCAAGCGACGCGAACAATACGCTGTGGACCAGCAGCGGCGGCGGCGGCGACGTTGTGGGCTGGTTGAACGTGAAGATGTTCGAGCAAACCGGCGACGAACGGAAGTCGCAGGGATGGACGCCCCTGGTTCTGGACACGAACGGAAACGGGAAACGCGACGGGTACGTCGAGCCCAGTCAACCCGCCGATCCGGCGAAGGACACGCGCGTTTCCGGCGCGTTTTATGGAGTGACGGTGAATCCCGCCGACGGGACGATATGGGGCTCCGTGCTGGGTTTCCCGGGATCGGTCGTGCGCATCAATCCCGGGACGGATCCCGCGGCCACAGCGCTCGCAGAAGTCTACGAACTGCCATGGAACAATCCCAAAGCCGCCGTCCAGGGGTTTTCGCCGCGGGGACTGGACATCACCACCGACGGCGTCGTCTGGGCGCCCCTGGCCAGCGGACACTTCGCCAGTTTCGATCGGCGAAAGTGCAAGGGCCCGCTGAATGGCCCAGCCGCAACGGGGCAGCACTGTCCTGAAGGTTGGACGCTTTATCCGATGCCGGGACCGAAATTGAAAGGCGCGGAGGACCTTGGAAGCGCCGAGGCGAGCTACTACTCGTGGGTCGACCAGTTCGACACGTTCGGACTCGGGAAGAACACGCCGATCGCGACCGGAAACGAGTGGGGCGGACTGCTTGCGATGCAGGACGGGAAATGGGTGGTGCTTACCGTCCCCTATCCGCTCGGCTTCTACGCAAAAGGACTCGACGGCCGGATCGACGATCCCAGGGGAGGCTGGAAAGGCAAAGGTCTCTGGACCACCTACGCCACACGGACGCCGTTTCACACGGATACCGGCAAGGGCACGACCAGCAAAGTCG
Organism: Acidobacteriota bacterium; assembly: GCA_023265365.1. Taxonomy (GTDB): domain Bacteria; phylum Acidobacteriota; class Terriglobia; order 20CM-2-55-15; family 20CM-2-55-15; genus JAHFTY01. Next base: position 4,680 of record JAHFTY010000107.1, on the reverse strand, counting down.
TCCACCTTCAACTTCGGCCGAATCCGTTGGCACGGTAACTCCTGTCGCCGGCGTCCTGGTCTGCAGCCCCTCGCGGCCGGGACCTGGCGAGACCCTCGAGCGAAAGCCGCCGTCCGGGACGTTGTCTCAATGCGGCCGAAAACTGGACGGCGGCGTCATCGGATTTCCCGAGCTCCAGAAGAAGCTCCCCGTAGAACTCGGCGGCCGGTTTGACGATGCCGTTCAACTCGGCCGGGACGTCCAATTTCACCTCGAACTTCACAGCGGTGGCGGCCAGCTTTTCCGCGTCATCGAATCGCTTTTCCGCGAAAGCGATTCGCGACGCGAGCAGCATGTTCAGAAGCTCGACGCTCGCCGCGTGATTGCGGCGCATTGCGGTCAGGTCTTCCCGCCGGATCGCATCCAAAGTTGAAGAATATCGTTTGGCGTTCGAGACGCCGTCACTGGCGAGCGCCGCCAATCCCCGGGCGAACGCCAATTCGGATGTCCGGTCGTTTTCCGGGTAGGCCGCCAGAACATTCCACTCGCGGGTCTCGATGGCAAACCGGGCCGCCAACACGGGAGGATTGCCTTTGAGCGACCGGCGTACGTTGTCGTACCGGCCCAATTGCATCTCGGCGTATTGAAGAAACTCCAGACTGTGGTAATCCCTTTTGCCCGCCCGATCCGATGCGTCCAGCGCCTTCTGATTCAGCCGGACGACGTCGTCCCACATGCCGAGCTGCGCATAGATGTGCGACGGCATGTGGATCGCGTGAAAGTTCGCGTCGGTGACGGGGACCTTCTCGTACCGCCGGGCCGCATCCAGCGCGAGCGGCGCGTGTTCCGGATCGTCGTAGGCGTGCATGAGGTAGTGCAGGGCGCCGGGATGCCCGGGATATTTTCCAAGAATGGAGTTGAGGATTGCGGCGGCCGCCGCTTGTGTTTGGAGGTACGTCGTATCGCCGATCCGCCGGGCGCTCAGCATGGCCAGCACATAGAACGCGGCCGCCTCGTAGTCGTCCGGGTTGTCGAAGGCGACTTTTCTCATGGCTTCCGCGAACGCGAAATCGCGCGAGTCCCGATCGCCGTCGCCAAACAGGATCTCGACCGCGTTCAGGTAGGCGCGCTCCCGGGGCGTCTTCGCTTTCGCCGCGCGCGCGGCCCGGGTCGGGGCCAGTTTCAGCAACGCGCGGCGGGCGCCACCGATGTCCTGCTGGTTCCAGAACGGGTGATTGAAGGTCATGGCCTCGCCCCAGAACGCCAGGACGAAGTCCGGATCGATGCGTTCGGCGGCCCGGAAATGCGCGGCCGCGTCGTCGTATGCCGAACCATGCAGCGATTGGACGCCGAGAAGAAATTCCGCGTGAGCCTTCGGATCGCCGCTCGCGGGAAACTGGAGAACGGCCTGGAGCGCGAGTCCCAGAACAGCCGTGGGAAGCCACATGGCTGCCATGATATTCGGTGTCAGGCACCACTGACACCTTGTTTCGATTCCCGCTGGAGGGATAGACTGCCCGCACTGACTTTCACAATTCAACTGCCAAGGTGGGTTTCGGCGTCGTTGCGCCATGGAGGTTTCCGATGAGGATCTCTTTGCGAAGTTCACTCCTGCTGGTTCTGGTTGCCGGTTTGACGGCATCCCTCGCGCTGGGTCAGCAGTCCACGGGTAATATCAACGGCCGCGTCGCCGACGTTTCGGGAGCGGTGATTCCGGGTGTGTCCGTAACGCTCAAGAGTCCTGCGATTCAAGGCGAACAATCGGCCGTCACGGACGAGGCCGGCAACTACCGGTTCATCCTTCTGCCGCCGGGCAATTTCACTCTCAGTTTTGCGCTGCCCGGTTTCAAGACGCTGATCCGTGAGGATGTGGTGGTGGCCGTCGGCAAAACGACAACCATCAATCCCGGACTCGAGGTCGCGACTCAGGCCGAAACCGTCACCGTGACCGGAGAATCCCCTGTCGTCGACGTCACCGCCGCCACACTCGGCGTGAATTTCGACACGGCCGCTTTGAACAGCGTCGTCGGGCCGCGCGATCAGTGGTCGGTTCTGGCGACCACTCCCGGTATTCGCATGACCGGCGTGGATGTGGGCGGTTCCCACATGGGCCAGTCGACCGGGTACCAGGCGTATGGACTGTCGGGCCAGGGTTGGCAAACGGTCGACGGCGTCGTCGTCACCTGCTTCTATAACGACTTCGGAGCCGTCGCCGAACTGCAGGTGTCGTCCGCCGGCAATTCGGCGGAGATGCCCACGCCGGGGGCGAGTTTGAACCAGGTGTTGAAGACCGGAGGCAACGCACTGCATGGCGAAGGGTATGTCGACTTCGAGAACTCGCGTATGCAGGGACACAACCTGACCGAGGAACTCAAGGACAGAGGCGTCGCGGTGGGAGACGGGTTCGACAGTTACCACGACTACAACTTCAACGCCGGCGGCCCGATCAAGAAGGACAAACTCTGGTGGTTCACTTCCTATCGCGATAACTACTCCGCCACCAAAACCCAGGTGCTCCAGAATGACGGGACGCCGGGCGGCATCTACTGGCTGAAGATCAACAACATCATTCTGAAAATGAACATGCAGGCCAATGCGAAAAACCAGCTCGCCATGACGCTGCAGTACAACGACAAGTATCAGCCCGTCCGCAATTCGCAGGGCGCGGATGCGTACAAGTACAACATGGCGTCCACGTATACACAGGACGGCCCGTTCTGGATCGCAAAAGGATCGTGGACCCACGTCATCAACAACCAGGCCACGTTCGACGTGTCGGCCAACAATTACGGCTACCACATTGTCGACCACGCCAACGTGGAACAAAGCCGCAGGATCGACAAGACCACAGGGTTTATCCGCGGCGGTCATCCGACACACACGCTCTATCTGCGGAACATGTGGGAAGGATCGGGAAACCTCAGCTATTACACGCCTCAAGTCCTCGGCGGCAGCCACAACCTCAAGCTGGGCTTTGGCCAGCGCGATCACGGCAACCGGCAAAAGGTCCAGGGCGCCATCGGCGACCCCGGAACGCTGGGCCACGTCGTTCTCTACTACAACAACAACTACGCGTCGCCGGACAGTTTTCAGACGGACGACGCACCTTACACGTATCGCCCCGCCGTCCGGCAAACGTTCCTTTTCGTCCAGGACAAATGGCAGATCGGCCGCAGGGTCACGATCAACCTGGGCGTCCGTTACGACCGCCAGGGCAACTACTATCCTGCCGGCGGCAATCCCGGCACGGGTCCATTCGCGACGAAATCCGAGTTTCCGCGCAAGACGATCGTGATCTTCAATGATGTGGTTCCGCGCTTCGGCGTCGTGTTCGACGTGTTCGGAAATACCAAGACTGCCTTGAAACTCAACTTCGGCCGATTCGCCGAAAACCCGCAATATGGAATTTCGTCGGCCGTGAATCCCGGAAGCGGCATCAGCAAGACCTACGCATGGGACGGGACCTTCCCCATCACCCCGGCGGTGGTGGCCCGATCGCCGCTGCTTTCGGTGTCGGGACAAGCGACGCCCGTGGCGGTCGACCCGGAAATGAAGAACCCGTTTACGGACGAGTACCTGGTCGGCATCGACCATGAACTGTTCGCCAACCTCGGCGTCCACGGCAGCTTCGTACGAAAAATCGGGCACAAGACGTGGGGCACCATCAACAGTGCGGAACCGACATCGGGCTTCGCGCCGGTGCCTGCTCTGGATCCCGGCAAGGATGGGCTGTATCGAACGGCGGACGATCGTCAGATCACCGTGTACGAGCGGCTCGTTCCCGCCGCCTCCGACCTCTACCTGACCACGCTCGATCAGGGCTCCAATTACTCGGCTCTCGAATTCAGCGTCACCAAACGAATGAGCAACCGCTGGCAGATGCTCGCGGGAGCGGACTGGACGAAACGCAATCTGTCGCAGTCCTTCACGCTCAATCCGAACACGCTCGTCTTCGGCGGCGGCACGCACACGCCGCTATGGACATACAAGATCCTCGCCTCGTATGAACTGCCGAAGGGATTCACCGTCTCGGGGAATTTACAGGTTCAGAAAGGCGAGCCTTACAACCGGACCACCAACGTCACGGCGGCAAGTCTTGTCGGCCGTACCGCGGCCCTGAGGCAGGGCACCATCACGAACCTGCAGATGGAACACTCGGGCACCTACTACCTGCCCACGCTCCCGCTCCAGAACCTGCGGATCGAGAAGACGTTTCAGATCCACGAAAACCACCGGCTGACTGCGGCATTCGATCTCTTCAACGTGATCAATGCGAATACGATTCTCGGCGTCGACTCGCTGAGCACCACGGCCCTGGACCGTTACAACAAAACCGTTCCCCGCTTCGGACGCGCCACGCAGATCCTGCAACCACGGATCTTCCGCGTCGGCGCCCGCTACAGGTTCTGAGACATGCAGGCGCCGGAATAAGGTGAACCCATGCGGTGACACCACCCCGGCGCTTCACACTCCTGAAGTAACCTCGTGGAAGGTGTGGTTTTTACATGAAACCCTGAGTCGCAGGACGAGGACTATTCCCCGCCTTGGCCAAGGCGGGGTGCCGCGGAGCGGCGGGGCGGTTCGTTAAACAAAATCCATTTCTTGAACAACACCACCCCGGCGCTTCGCGCCACCCCTCCCGGTCGTCGAGGAGGGGAATACGCTATTCCTCGATTTCGCCTTATGGGGCAGCAGTGCCTG
>JAHFTY010000106.1 GCA_023265365.1 Acidobacteriota bacterium | reverse complement strand
GAAGCTATCTTGTTTCGGCGATGATCTATCCCTGCCTTCTCATGGCCGTCGGCATCGGATCGGTCGGCCTCCTCCTGTACTTTGTGATCCCGAAGTTCTCCGCGATCTTCACCGATATGGGCGCGGCGATACCCCCGGCGACCCTGGCGCTCCTCACGATATCCAGCCTGACCCGGAATTACTGGTGGGTTGTCCTGTCGAGTCTTGCCGCTGTCGTCCTGGGCACGCGCGCATGGATCCGGACGCCGAAGGGCAGCCGCGCGTGGGATACCGCAAAGCTGAGAATTCCTGTCCTGGGAAGCACCCTGCTGAAGATGGAGGTCGGCCGCTTCGCGAGAACGCTGGGAACACTGATGGCGAGTTCGGTGCCTTTGATCGCGGCGGTGCGCATCGTCCAGGATATTGTGAAGAACCAGATCGTGGCGGAGGGCATCGCGAAAATTGCGTCCGGAGCCAAGAGAGGTGAAGGCGTCTCCAAGCCGATGCGCGACGCGGCCGTGTTTCCCGGCCTGGCGGTGCATCTGGTGGAGGTCGGCGAGGAGACCGGCCATCTGGATAAAATGCTGTTGCAGATCGCCGATGTTTACGAAAAGGATGTCCGGACGTCGGTTAAGGCGCTTACCTCGGTTTTCGAACCGGCGATCATCCTGGTGATGGGCGTACTGGTTGGCGCCGTTGTTCTTTCGATGCTCATGGCAATATTCAGCATCAACGAGATTGGATTCTGAGATGAATATGAAACCGAGAAGACGCGACCGCGGCATAACGCTGATCGAACTGCTGGTGGTGATGGTCATCATCGCCATGTTTGCGACGCTGGTGGGATCGCGGCTGTTCCGGAACGTCGAGAAGGGAAAGCAGACGCTGGCCAAGGCCCAGATCCAGGAGTTCGAGAGCGTTCTCGATATGTTCAGGCTCGATGTGGGGCGATACCCCACGACTCAGGAGGGACTCCAGGCTCTTCAGGTGAAGCCGCAGAATGTCGCGAACTGGGACGGTCCCTACATGAAAAAAGACGTCCCCCCCGACCCGTGGGGGCATCCCTACGTTTACCGCTGTCCCGGCCAGCACGGCGACTATGACCTGATCGCCTATGGCAACGATGGCGCCGAGGGCGGCGAAGGAGACGCCACCGACATCGTCAACTGGAAGTAATTTATCCGCCGCCCGTCTTTTCCCCAGCCGCCTGCGTCTTCAAAGGAGTATGACCGGAAGGCGCGGTTTCACACTCATTGAGATCGTCATCGTGATGGCAATCATCGCCATCAGTATGAGCCTCGTCGGTCCCCGAATTGGGGCGGGGTTCAGCGGCCTGTATCTCAACCAATCCGCCCAGACCGTCAAGCGCATGCTGAAACTCGCGCGTCTCCAGGCGGAGCGCACGGAACGCCATCAGTACGTTGTGCTGAATCGAAAAACGCGGTCCGTCGTCCTCGTGGGATCCGATCTGGAAGTCCAGCGGCAGGAAACCCTGCCCTCAGGAATCGACATTGTCCTGGAAAGCGATTCGGATACGGCTTCCGTTTTGGTTACGCCCGCCGGTTTGCTTCGCGGCCCGTCGATTCGTCTCCGCGGCCGCGCCGGGGAAATCGAGGTCGCGCTGCAATGAACCGAAAGTCTCGTGGATTTACCCTGATCGAAGTCATGGTTGCGGTTGCCGTCATTGGACTGGCGGCAACCGCTCTTTTTTCGCTCTTATCCACGTCGCTTTTCAATTTGAGGAGGGTGGAAGACCTCCACCGTGTCCAACTGGCCGGCGAAGGCCTCATGAATCGAGTGTTGCTGATCGCCGCATTGCCTCCGTCCGCAGATGTCCGTGGCCGGATTGATGATCTGGACGCGCAGTGGCTGGTGCGAATCCGGCCGTGGCTGCCGAAAGATCTGGAAGGGCATCCGCCGGCGGCCGTGATGAAAGTGGACGTCGAAATCCGGTGGCAAGGCCGCGCCGGTGAGCGAACCACGAAACTTGAAACCGTCAGACCCGCGGTAATCGACTACAACAGTTCCAATTTGAACGATGCGATCCAGAACATTCTGCCCAACTGAAGGCTTCACACTGCTGGAGGTCATGGTCGCGATGACGTTGATGTCGCTCATCGTGGCGGTCGCGTTTTCCGGAGTCAGCGTCGGCCTCGAAAGCTGGAGGCGAGGCTCCAATGCGCTTGAAAAGATGGACCGGCGGTCGGCAGTCGAGCGTTTAGTCAAGCGGCAGCTGGCGCTCGCGCATCCGCAACAATTTCAGAGGGACGGCCAGACCTACATCCTGTTTCAGGGTTCGAGCCGGCGCCTTGAATTTGTTTCGGACTATTCCCTGATGGATGGTCCCGGCGATCATCGGGTGATCGAATACGTTGTGGACGGCGGCCGCTTCTTGTACCGGGAAACGCCTCTGTTTGTGAGCCGAGGCGAGATTCGCGGCAATCCCGACAGGTCGGTGGGTGCGTTTTCGAAAGTGGCTTTCCGGTTTGTCGGAAGCCGGAAAGAAGGACCGAACGTCTGGTTCGACGAGTGGCATGAAGACATGGGAATACCTGTCGCTGTCGAGATTCGGATTGACGATGACGTCCTGATGGTGCCGATGGTGAATCGGCGATGAACGATCGGGGAATGATTCTGATCTCGGTGCTCTGGGTGGTTCTGGTGATTTCGCTCGTCGCGTTTTCCCTGGCCGCTTCCGTGCGAGTGGAGGCGCAATCCGAACTCGGCATCATGGATTCCGAGAAAGCATTCTTCATGGCGAGGGGAGCGGCCGAGGTCGTCTATTCGAAGTTTGCGGCCAAAGAAGACTTTCCGGATGACTCGCCGGTCGTTGTCGATAACGGGGAATACGTCTTCACATTCGACTCGGGCGAAGCGCGCGTTCGATTCGAATCCGGCGACGGACTCATCGACCTGAACGCCGCTTCCGACCATTTGCTCGCGGCGGCCTTCGATTCCCTGGGGATCGGCCAGGAGCAGCGTAACCGGGTTGTCGATTCGATTCTGGACTGGCGTGACAGCGATGACATTCCTCACCTCTACGGAGCCGAAGTCAACGACTATGCGGGCGGAACGCCGCCGAGAAACGGCCCGTTCGGCAGCGTCGATGAATTGCTTCTTGTGAAAAACATGACCCCTGAATTGTTCAATGGAACGGTAGTGATCGATTCCACGACGGGCGCCTACCGGCGCGTTCCCGGCATTCGCGAACTCCTCACAATTGCGTCGCATCGTGAACAGGTCAATCCGAACACCGCTTCGGCCGGGGTTCTGCGTGCGCTTCCGGGGATGACCCCGTCCATTGCGGAGGGGATTGAGCCGGAACGCAAAAAGAAACGCTTTTCGAACATGAGCGAACTCGTGCAACGAATTCCGGGGCTGGCGGACACGGATGCGCTTCAGTATTTGAGTCTCGAACCCTTGCTCCCCGCCGCTATTGTTTCCCGGGCCACCGTCGCGGCTTCAGGCGTGTCCCGCACGGTCCGTTTGCTGTTCAAACGCGAGGAGAAAATTCAATATCTGACTTTTTCACCGCTTCTCTATAAGAAGGTTGAGCAAGTTACTTTCGACCGGTGGCAGTACCAGTAAACATGATCAAGACCAGCATAGGAATTCAGATCACAGGCAATGATTTGCGGATCGCACTGTTGAAGTCGACTTTCGGCAAAGTGCGTCTTGTCCGGACATCCCTCATTCCGGAGTTTTTCCAGATGCCCCTGGAAAAGCAGAAGAAAGAAGTGATGGACCTTGTTCGAAAGACGCGGCTCTCGGCTTCCCGCGTGTTTTTGAGCCTGCCTCATCACCGGGGAATGGTCCGGCAGATCGAGTTTCCCGTCGAAGTGAAAGAGACGCTGAAGGCCGCGCTCGAATTGCAGATCGAAACTTTGTCGCCATGGCCTGCGAACGAAATCTATTGGGACTATTCCTTCGAGGCGCCGAAGAAACAGGAAAAGCAGCTTCGTGTGACCGTCGTGATCGTGCCCCGGCTCGAACTGGATCCCTGGATCGAGTTTTTCAAAGCGGTCCGGCTTCCCCTGTCCGGAGCCTCGTTATCCACCGTTTCCAGCGCCCATGCGATTGGCGCTCTGTGGGCCGGCGGAGGACCGATGCTCGTCCTCGAGAGCGATGGAAGCGCGGTTGAAGGAATGCTGGTCAAGCAGGGGAGGCTCGGAGCCATTCGGTTGACCGGCAACGACCTCGCCCAACTGCTGAAATCCGTCAGCGAGAAACTGTTGTCGCCCGGTCGAGTGAGCGCCGCGGAACTCCAGCGGGTGTTGACCTACGGGTCGAAGACGGAGGAATTCCAGCGGGAGAATCCGGATTTGCCGATCGAGAACTCGAAGCGAGAAAGCGCTCACGCGTTTGGGTCGATTGCGGCCGCTTTACTGGGGATCAAGTCCACCGCCTTCTCCGCCAACCTCGTTCCCAAACAGCTTCGGCATCGCAGAAACCAGCTTCACCTCATCCCCACCTACGTTCTCGTTGGCATGACCGTGTTGCTTGGTCTGGCCGTTCTCGTCCGTGAGCCGTATCAGATGTCGATGTACGGTTCGCAACTCGAAAGCGAGATCAAACGACTGGCGCCGGCAGTGAAGGACGTGGCGCAGCAGGAAGCCGAACTCGACGCTCTCACGAATCGATACCGGGCGCTTGCCGGTCACTTTCAGCAGCGCGACCTGAATCTGGAATCGATGAGGGAGTTGACGCGAGTCCTGCCGTCCACGGCCTTTTTGATCAACTACACCTATCAGGATGGAGCGTTGACGCTGGCGGGTTTTGCGGCAAGCGCGTCCGAGGTCCAGAAGGTTCTCGAGGACAGCCTGCTGTTCAAGGACGTTCAATTCACTTCATCCGTCACGAAAGACGCCGGCGGCAAAGACCGGTTTACCTTGAGAGCTTCGATCGAGGTGCAGCGATGAAGATTCAGGTTCGCGAGCGTGACAAACGAGCCCTGGCCTTGTTGGGCGCTGCGTTGGTCATTTATCTGATCTCCAGCTTCGCGGTTCTGCCGGCCTTCGATCGATTGAACGGATCGGCCTCGGCTGCGGCGGAAAAGGAAGAGCAGTTGAAGAAGTATCGGCGAGCGCAGGTCCGTCGCGGGAATGACGTCAAGCTGCTGGAGCAGGCCAGGAAAAACGTGGCGGAAGGCGAAGCGATGTTGATTCGCGGCGACAATCCGTCGCTTGCGTCGGTCGAGCTCCAGACGATTGTCGAAGACGCGGCCCGGAAAGTGGGGATGACGTTCGGTCAACGGAACATGTCCGCCGCGCGAAAGAAGGACGACTTCTTCAACGAAATCACCGTGGCCGTTTCCATGGATTGCACACCCAATCAGCTGGTGGCGTTTCTGGCGGAAATCCGGAGCGCACCGAAGTTTGTGACTGTCCGGCAGGTTCAGGCCGCGCCCGTTCAGGTTGTCCAGGCCAATCCACCCAAAGGCGACCTGAAGAAGACGGTTCGTGTGAATCTGACCATCGGCGCCATTCTGGCGAGTCCACCGGCCCCGGGGCCGGCCGGAAAGGGGTAATGACATGTCGCGTCGGCTAATTGTTCTCGATGTCGCTCTGCTGGTGCTGCTGGGATTCGGCGTCATGAAACTTCGCGCAAGCTGGCTCGCGTTCGGGCCGGCGCATACCGTGGCCGCGATTCGTCCCGCGGTCGAACCGCTGGCTGCGCTGCCGGTCCAGGTGGTCAAGGCCGCCGTTCCGGAGAACTGGACGGAAGTCCCGGCGCGCAATCCCTTCAGCTTTGACAGGAACGATGTGGACGTCCTCGCTCCCGTGGAGGTCGCCGCGCCAAAGCCGGCGGCGCCGAAGCCGCTTTTATTCGGCATCATGTTCTTCGACAGCCAGAAGGTCGCGATGCTGGGTTCCGGTCAGCCCGGGAATCGGGCATTCCGGCCCCTGAAGGTTGGCGAAAGTATTGATGGGTGGATCGTGGTTTCGATCGAAGCAAAGACGGCAGTTGTCGAGCTCAATGGCGCGAAAGAGACATTGATCATGAACGACCCGACCGCGCAAATTCCGCGGGACGTCGTGCGCACGGCCGCGCTTCCTCCGGCTCAACCGGCGCCGGTGACGGCGTCGCCGTCCGCAACGTCGGCCGTTCCCGCGGTAAATCCATCGGCTCCCAATGTTCCCGCACAACTTCCACCCGGCACCAAAACCCGAACCGTTCAAACTCCGTTTGGAACGAGGACGTTTATCGACCCCATACCATGAAAAAAACTGTGCTTCCCTTGCTCCTGATTTTTACTTCGATGATTTGCCTGGCTCAACAGCCCGCGCCGAATCCGCCGAAACCCAGGGTGATTATTCAAACGCCCTTCGGTCCCAAAGAAGTGGATGCCGACGCGGTTGCTCCCGGTACGCCGGTGACCCCGGTGGCTCCGGCGACGCAGATTCCGCAACCGCAGGCGCCTCCGCCGCCGTCGGTTCCGGCCGCGCCCGCTCCGGCGTCCGCGCTGAATCCTCCGGCTCAGGAGAGCGGCGGCAGTCCGATTCTGCTCAACTTCGATAACGCCACGGATATCTACCCGGTGATCAAGATCATCTGCGATGCGTTGAAGCTGAATTGCATCGTCGATCCCGCGGTCAAAGGGACGATCAACATCAATACCGCCGGCAACCTCCGAAGATCGGACCTTCTGCCCATCCTCGAGACCATTCTCAAAATCAACAATGCGACGATGATCAAGACCGGTAATTTTTACGAAATCGTTCCCGCAGCAAATGCCTTGCGTCAGCCCCTGCAGGTTCAGGAACGCGTCGTCAGCGCGCCTCCGGATGACCAGATGGTGCTGCAGATCGTGCGGATGAATTTTGTCGCAGCGACGGAGATGTCGCGAGTGCTGACACCCTACCTCGGGGAAGGAGCGAGCGTCGTCGTCCATGATTCGGGCAACATCCTGCTGATCAGCGAACGGCGGAGCAATCTGCGCAAACTGCTCGAAATTGTAGACGTGTTTGACTCCAGCGTCTTCGCCGGCGGCCGGGTCAGAATGTACGTGGTGAAGAACAGCCTCGCGACCGATCTAGCGAATGACTTGAAACTCGTCTTTTCAGGCTATTCGATGTCGGACGCGACGAGTGCCGTCCGGTTCGTCCCGCTGGCCCGCCTGAACTCGATCCTGGTTGTGGCGTCCAACGAGTCGGTGTTCCCGGAAATCGACAGATTGATCGAACGGCTGGATCAGACGAGCGCCACTTCCGGTTTGCGGCCCTACGTTTACAAGGTGAAGAACTCCAAAGCGTCGGACTTGAAGGCGATTCTCGGTGAATTGTACGGATCGCGCGTGCAGTTGTCCGGCAATTATCAGGCTCCGGGCGCCGCCGCTCCAGCCCCGGCAGCGCCGGGCGGCGCCGCTCCGGCCGGTGCGCCCGCGGCGCCCTCGGGAACCGGGTTGTTTGCAACTCCAGGCCAGCCCGCTTCCGCCGCAGGCAATACCGCCACTGGTTTTGCGATGAACGGCCAGGTGCGTGTGATCTCGGACGAAGTCAACAATGCCCTGATTATTCAAACCACTCCGCCGATGTATGCGGAAATCGAAAGAATGCTCCTCGAAATCGATATTCTGCGAAAGCAGGTTCTGATCGACGCTCAAATCTATGAAGTGACACTCGACGATTCGATGTCCCTCGGCCTTTCTGCCCTGCTTCAGAATCGCGGAACCCTCGCCCCGTCGACGACGGGTCAGTTTGCCGCTCCGGCAGGAGGGGTCCCCTCGCTCAGCGGGCAGACCTTTGCTCTCGTCGGGCGGTCCAGGGAACTCCTGATGTTTCTCAACGCCAGCGAAAACCGGTCACGAGTGCGAACCCTGTCTGCGCCTTCGGTCATGGTCAGCGACAATGCCAGCGCGGATTTTCAGGTGGGTGCGGAAGTTCCCGTTCCAACATCGACTTCCGTTACGCCGGTGCAGTCCGGCGGCACCAACCTGTTTGCGCAGACCATATCCTTCAGGCCCACCGGCGTGATCATGCGGGTCAAGCCCTTGATTAATGAGGGGGGGAATGTGACGCTCGATGTCTCGCAGGAAGTCAGCCAGGCCTCAGCCGGCGGCGCCGCTGGAGGTGGGGTCTCGGCGCCGACAATCGGGAAGGCGCTGGTGAATTCGACGATTGTGGTTCAGGACGGCCAGACCATTGCAATCAGCGGGTTCATCCGGGAAAACAACGACCTCACACGCCGCCGTATCCCCCTGATTGGCAGGGTTCCGGGAATCGGCGTCCTGTTCGGCAACACGAGTCGGTCGACCACGCGTTCCGAGTTGATCGTCCTGATCACGCCCCACGTGTTGAAAACGCACGCCGATGCGGATGTGGCCACTGAGGAGTTGAAAGAGAAGCTGCGAGAGCTGAAAAAGATCGTCAAATAGCGGTTCTTTACACAGGGGTGAGCAAAAGGAACTCACCCTTCCTCTCCGTCCCTTTGGGTAACTCTTCTATAATCAATAAATCGATATTGGCAGCGGCCTTGCTATGAAAGCCGGTTCCTGAGTGGGGCAAACACGCCGAACATGTTGAGCGGCTTGGACTAGCACCCGAAATGGACCTTGACAGCACTGGGTACGCATGCTAACTTTTTTTCCGCTTTGTGCGCCAATTTGTTGGACACAAAGGAATTAGACTAAAAATCTTGGGCTGTCTAGAGAACGAGTATCAACCGGAAGATTCACTGGAGAGGGAGGTGATGAGGTTAAACCGTTCAGCGGAGAACACGTGGGCCCCAAGGAACATAACTGTTCGCGGTTTATTTCCCCTCCACGGTAGTCTCCGGTCGTACCGTTTTGACGTCTTCTGCTAGCGAGCGGCAAAAGTCGTTTGCTGGTTTTACTTTTTGTTTTGCATTCAGTTGTCCACGACTTCGAAAGGAGAAAAACAGAATGAAGTCCAAATTCCTATTTGGGCTGGCTGCGATGATGGTGGTTCTTGCCCTCGCGCCAAGCAGTTTTGCCCAAGTCAATCTTCAGGTTTCCCCCAGACCTCGCCGCAGGAAATCCAGACCGGCCGTGCTGTGCAGACCGGCGATCCAACGTCGACGGGTTCGGGATTGTTGATTTCCGGCGCGATCGTTGCCAGTTCTCCGCTGACGACGACGACGCTCGTTATCGACTATCCCGGCATCCTGACGTCGAGCGGTCCTTGCCAGAACCGCGCTGCTGACGGTACGCCGATCGGCGCACCTCCGGGAACCTGCCCGAGTATTCCTGCTGCCGATCCGCTGCGCATTGAAGGCGCCACTGGCCTTTTTGCCGGCGCGACGATCAGTTCGATCAACTATGGAACAGGCGTGGTCGAAATCACGCTCGGTGGAACCCGTGGTTTGGGCGGCGCCGGCGTTGACATTCCGGCCACTCTGTCCGGTTCGTTCCGCTTGGTTGGCGCCCGACTCGATGTGAACGGTCTGACGGCTCCAGTCACCGCCACGTTCTCGTTGAGCAGCACTGCCAATAACTACATTCTTTCGACCACTTCGGGTACGGTCATCAACGCCGTCGGCGCTGGAATGACCGCTCCGGTGATCGGAACCCGCACTTCCACGACCGCGAGTGTCGGACAGGGAATCACCGTCTTTACCAACAGAAACCTCGGTGGAGCCGGCGTTTCGTTCACCATTACCGAAGGATTCGCATCGGCCTTCCGTTCGTCAGCCCAGTTGACAACCGATCCGTCGACGCGAACCACACCGAACAGCACCCAGGTTCGGTTGACGTTCACCGGACTGCAGACGGGCATGACCCTCACGGTGGCGACGCCGAACGTGACCAGCACCCTCGGCACGTTGCCCACTGCGGGTACGTGGCCGAAGAACGTGACCGCCACTTCAACCACGGTAACGTTCAACATCACCACGTCATCGCTGACCGCGACTGAAACCATTCAGTTTGACGTCACGATGGCGGCTCCATCCACCACGGGTGCTGCGTTCACGACGGGCGCCATCCAGGTGACAGCGACCATGTTCCCGGTCGGTGCGGCTCTGGGCAACAGCCTCCAGCCCGATTCCACCGCCGGTTATCCGCAGTTTGCCCAGGCGGATCTTGGCCCGCTGACCATCGGTAATGTCATCAGCCCGACCACGGTCATGCTGATACCTTATGCCGTTGCTGATCTCGGATTCGACACGGGTATTGCTGTTGCGAACACAACGGCTGACCCGTTCGGCGGTGCAGCCAGTGGTGGCGCAACCGCAGCCAGCGGTCCGGTCACTGTCAGTTTGTATGGCCGTACGGCGACGGGCGCAACCCCGACCGTCGTCGCGGTCACCACAAGCGCGACGGTTCGTCCGGGCGCCGGTCTCGATTCCAGCGGCAACCTGAACTCCGGATCGACCTGGACCGTCCTGTTGAGCGAATTGCGCACGGCAGCCGGCCAGACCGGAAGCTTCACTGGATATATCTTTATCCAGGCGCCGTTCATCGATGCGCACGGTGCGTCCTTCATTTCGGACTTCCGTTCGTTCACGTCCGCCAGTCCTGTCCTGGTGTTGGCGCCGCCGGCTTCGGCCAGCCGTTCCAACCCCGGGGGTGGAGTAGAAACCCTCGGCAACTAGTTCGTTCAAAAGAGGGGGGCTTCGGCCCCCCCTTTTTAAGTCTCGCAGTCAGGATTCTGCTATACTTCCACTCACATTCCATCTCACATGAAGCGCGTCATCGCCCTCTCCTTTGTTTCACTTTTCCTCCTGTCGATTCCTGGCACAGCACAGGAAAGCAAGATACCGCGTGACATGGCCAAGCTTCTTGCCCGGGCACAGGAGTTTTGGCATCTGTTCGAGTCGAATCAACGGCTTAAAGCCCTCGAATACGTTCTACCCGAAAAGCGAGAACTCCTGGTCAGTTCAACGCGATTGCCGTTCAAGGAACCCAGGGTCGTCGGGATCGATTTTACGGACGATCCGAATCGGTCGTTGGTGCGCGTTTCCCTTCAGGTCATGGTTCAGGATGTTTCAGTAGGTTATCTGCCATCGAGCATTACCGATCGCTGGGTCTGGACGAAAAACAACTGGTTCCTGGATCCCGCCGAAGCGCCCCTCAGGGAAATGTTCAAACCGGTCAATCTGGCGCCCGCCCCCGCAGGCAAGTCCATCGACAAGTCCAAAGAAGACTTGGAAAGAAGCCTTGTCGTCACCGAAAGTGTCATCGACCTGGGAGTCATTCCGCAGGGTGAACGCCGCCGGTTTCCGATACATCTGGGCTACACGGGCGAAAAGCCGGCCAGGCTGCAATTGGATTTTCCGAATGAGGCGATTTCAACCGAGGGCGTGTCCCCCAGCATTAACGCCGCGACGAAGGAAATCGGGCTGACGCTGGTTTCTGAACTCTGGCAGGACGACTTCGCATTTCCAGTGACGCTCAAGGTTTCCACCGAGGCTGCGAGAGTTGAACGTACCGTCCTTGTCCGCGGATCGGTATTTGCGCCGATCACGATTTCTCAGAACCCGGCGGTCTTCGTGGACGGAGTCGGAAACAAAGTCGAACTGCGAATCCACAACAATACCGATCAGGCCGTCACCGTCGTTTCGATTTCGACAGACGATGCGTTTTCCCTGAATCAATTGCCAGCGCCAATACCCGCAAAGGGAGAAGCGTCGGTGACGTTGGTCCGGAAGATCAGTGACGCGCGGGCGGACAAGGTCTACGTGACATTCACGACTCCTCCGAAAGCCTCCGCCATGTCCGTTTATTCCCTTCGCGTCAAATCCGAACGCTGATCGATGTACAAGAATCGGAGAATCACGATCGTGATTCCGTGTCTCAATGAGGAAGAAGGTATCCGCCAGGTTCTGGAGGAAGTGCCGGCCTTCGTCGATGAGGTCATTGTCGTCGATAACAACTCCACGGACCGAACCGCGGACGTCGCTCGCTCCATGGGCGCCGTGGTCGTCAGCGAATTGCATCGGGGGTACGGCCGCGCCTACAAGAAAGGATTCGCGGCGGCCACCGGGGACATCATCATTACCCTGGATGGGGACCACTCCTATCCCATCGATGCGCTGAGTTATCTGCTCGAGGCCTTTCTGCACTCCGGCGTCGGCTTCCTGTCGGCTTCACGTCTGCCGACACTGGACGATGCGGCAATGAGTCTGAAACACAAAATCGGAAATCGCGTGCTTTCGGCGGCGATGTCCCTTTTGTTTTTCCGATGGGTCAATGATTCGCAGTCGGGGATGTGGGTTTTCCGGCGCGACCTCCTGGACAAGATGAAACTCACCAGCGATGGCATGGCGTTTAGCGAAGAGATCAAGATCGAGGCGATCCGGAATCGCCAGATCGGTTTCCGCGAGATCTTCATTAACTATTCGCAGCGCGTCGGCGAAAAGAAACTCCAGCCATGGCGGGATGGAATCCGGAATCTCGCATTCCTCGTCAGGAAGCGTGTGCGTCCATGAAGGCCGACCGTCAAGCACAGGCGTTGCCCCGTCTCCGTTCGAATCCGTCGACGGCCGTGTCCATCCTCATCCTTGCGGTTGTGGCGGTGATTGCCTACTGGAACTCTTTCAATGTCCCGATGGTGTTCGACGACCTTCCTTCGATTCAAAAAAACGCAGGAGTGCAGTTCGGGGACTATCTCCGGCCGGAGATCGGGATGAACCGGCCGCTGTTGTACGTGACGTTTACGATCAACTACCTGTTGCACCAGGAGCGGGTCTGGGGATATCACCTCGTCAACCTCATCCTGCATTTGCTGACGGGCATCGTCATATTCTTTGTCGCTTCCAACATATTCAGCCGGATCATCCCGGATGAAAGCAGGGTCCGGCTCTACAGTCTGCTTGCGGCAAGCTTCTTCCTTCTGCACCCGATTCAAACCGAATCTGTCACCTATATCTCCAGCCGGTCCGAGTCGATGTCGACGCTCTTTTTCGCCCTCGGCGTCCTGATCTTCCTGAAGCGGAGCGCGGACGGTATCGGTTTCCTCTGGAGTCTGGTTGTTCTCATTCCGTTCCTGCTCGGTCTGGGTTCGAAGGAAACGGTCATTACCCTGCCCGCAACCCTGGTCCTGATCGACTTCCTTTTCCTGTCCGGCGGCCAGGCGCGTCCGGTGTTGAAGCGGTGGACTTTCTACGCGACATTCGTGGTCGGTGGGGTTGCGGCCGCGTATTTCCTGATCACCCGGATTCTGACCGGTTCCATCGGACCGGGATTGCAGGGGCACCTGTCACGATACGAGTATTTCCTCACGCAGATCCGGGTCATTGTCTCCTACGCGCGCCTTGTGGTGTTGCCCGTCGACCTGAACCTCGATTACGACGTGCGGCCGTCGACGAGCATCTTCGAACCCGCGGTTATCCTGTCCCTCTTGTTTCTCGGCGGCCTCATCGCCCTCGCCTGGATCCTGAGAAAAAAGGAACCGGTTTTGTCGTTTGCGATCCTGTGGTTCTTCATCACGCTTTCTCCGACATCGAGTTTCATTCCCATTCTCGACACGATGTTTGAACACAGACTGTACTTGCCGATGGTTGCGATCTGCCTGGCTTTTCCAATCCTTGCGGACCGGCTTTTCCAAAAGCGTGCGGTGGCCGCGTGCATCGCCGCCCTGTTGGCGTTGACGGTCGCCACGATCCGGCGCAACGCGGTCTGGCAAAGCGACCTTACCCTGTGGGCGGACGTGGTCGCCAAGTCCCCCGCGAAAGCGCGAGGCTATAACAGTCTCGCGCTGGGTCATTTCAAGAGGGCCCAGTACGACAAAGCCATTGTGGACCTGAAGCTGGGAATGGATCATGTTTCCGGGAAAATGGACCGCCGCAGTTTTACCGAAGCCCTTGGAAATATGTATTTGCAGCTCGGCCGCCTTCAGGAGGCTGCCGCCGCTTTCGAGGAGACCACTCAGGTGGACGATGCGGCGGCCGCCGCGCTTGGATACAACAATCTTGGCAATGCTTATATGCGGATCTATCGAGAACTCGAGCAACGACGCGCCCAGTTGGGTGAAGCCGAGTTCCAGTCTCAGGCCAGAGATGCCCTGGGCAAAGCGGAGGCCGCTCTCGTCAAGAGCGTTCAGTTGAATCCATCGCTCTTCTGGCCGTATGACCTGTACATCGACGTCGTTTTCACAAGCGGTCAGGCCAATCTTCTCGTCGACCAGATGCAAAACCATCTCTTGAAGCAGAAGGACGCGCGGGCGTATTACGCCATCGGCAAGATCGCGATGTTGAGAAAGGACTACAACACGGCGGCGGCTTTCTTCAAAGACGCGACGGCGCTCGATCCGGCGCAGAAAGTGATGTACTTCAACTACGCGTATGTTCTGGAGCGGCTTCAGCGTCTCGAAGAGGCGAAGGCGTGTTATACCCAGGCGTTAAGGCTGGATCCGCTGTTTGGGGACGCGCATCACAACCTGGGCCTGATCTACTCGCGGCAGCGAAACTTTCCAAGCGCATTGAACGAATTCGAGGCGTCGCTTCGGCTGAATCCCACACGGCAGCAAACCCACCTGGAGATGGCGAAGATATTCATCGAAACCGGGAATCGGCAGCAGGCGCGGGAGCACTTGTCGCAGGTTCTGAGCGTCTCGCCACAGGATCCCGAAGCGCGGCAGTTGTTGCAGATGATTGGTTCATGAAAACGAAAGCAAAACGGAACCCGGCGCCGGTCAGAAGTTCCAGGTCTTCGCCCGCCGGTTGGATTGCCTTGCTGGCCGCACTGGGGATCGGCGCCTATTGGAACTCTTTCGGCGTGCCGTTCGTTTTTGACGATCTTCTAACCATCAAGAACAATCCCGGTGTCCGTTTCGGAGACTTTTTGGCACCGCAGTTCGGAGCGACGCGGCCGGTTCTCTATCTGACCTTTACCTTGAATTACCTCGCGCACGGCATGGAGGTCTGGGGCTATCACCTCGTCAACCTGCTGTTGCACCTGTTGACGGGCGTCGTCCTTTTCTTCATCGCGCAGAATCTGATTGGACGCGTCTTCACGGACGAGTCGAAGATCGGACTCTACAGCTTTCTGGGGGCCGCCTTTTTCGTTCTGCATCCGTTGCAAACGGAGTCCGTGACTTACATTTCCAGCCGATCGGAAACTCTCTCCACTTTGTTTTTCCTTGCGGGCGTTCTGATGTTTCTCAAACGCCGCGTCGATGGGATCGGCTTTTTGTGGAGCCTGGTCCTGCTCGTTCCTTTCGGGCTTGGAATGCTTTCGAAGGAAACCGTCATCAGCCTGCCGGCCGTCTTGCTGATCCTTGATTACGTTTTTCTTTCCGCAGGCGATTTCCGGCAGGTCTTGAGACGCTGGCCGTTTTACAGCACGTTCATCGTCGTGGGCCTGATCGCCTCTTATTACGTCCTCGGCAGCGTTCTGGTGAATTCGATTGGCGCCGGGGTTCAGAACAATCTTTCGCCACACGATTATTTCCTGACGCAACTGCGGGTGATCACGACCTACATCCGTCTGATCCTGTTCCCGGTCGGATTGAATCTGGACCATGACTTTCGACCGTCCTCCAGTTTCCTCGAACCCTCCGTCATCCTGTCGTTCCTTTTTCTTGCGTCGCTCCTGTCGCTGGTCTGGTATCTCCGAAAGAAGGAACCCGTTTTCGCTGTGTCTGTTTTCTGGTTCTTCGTGACCCTGGCGCCGACGTCGAGCGTCATACCGATTCATGACACGATCGCCGAGCACCGCCTCTACCTGGCGCTTGCCGGAATCGCTCTGTCCTTTCCATTCCTGGCCGGCCGAGCGATTCAAAGTCTGAAGCGTTACGTGTCATTCGAGCTTGTTCCGGTTTGTGCGGCGGTCCTCACCGTCCTGTTCGTTGCGACGATCATGCGAAACCAGGTCTGGGCTACCGAAATCTCGCTATGGACGGATGTCGTCTCCAAGTCCACGGCGAAGGCACGAGCGTACAACAATCTCGCCATCGCTCACTCCAATCGGGGCGAGTATGAACGAGCGGTTGCCGTGTTGAATGACGGATTGGCTCATGTTCAAGACAAGGTGGATCGCCGGGCATTCATCGAGGCCCAGGGGAATATGTACATGCTTCTGGGCCGCTGGCAGGAAGCGGTCGACGCCTTCGTCAAAACGACGGAGGTTGACGACAAAAAGTCCGCCGCGTTTGCGTACAATAACCTGGGCGTCACGTACCTCCGAAT
The DNA here is from genome assembly GCA_023265365.1 of Acidobacteriota bacterium. Taxonomy (GTDB): domain Bacteria; phylum Acidobacteriota; class Terriglobia; order 20CM-2-55-15; family 20CM-2-55-15; genus JAHFTY01. The sequence continues at coordinate 446 of JAHFTY010000106.1, read as the reverse complement.
GCTTCAGGATCTTGAAAGCCGGCGCGCCGGGATCGGCGAGGTGGAGTTTCGTTCCCGCCGCGAGAAGGCTCTCGCGGAAGCCGAAAAAGCACTTTCAAAGAGCATGGAACTGGATCCGTCCTTTTTCTGGCCATATGACAGCTACATCAGCGTTGTGTTTGAACAGGGCAAAGCGGATGAGTTCTGTGACCGGATGAAAACCGTCATTCGGGAACACCCGGATGCCCGGGCCTCTTATGGTTTGGGCAAAATGGCGATGTTGAAGGGTGATTTCAGCGAGGCGGCCGACCGATTGAAGCAGGCCACGGCATTGAACGGGTCGGAGAAAGTTGCGTTTTTGCATTTGGGCTATTCGCTCAGCCAGTTACAACGACTCGATGAGGCTGCGGAGAGTTATGTTCAGGCACTGCGTCTGGACCCCCAGTATATTGATGCGCATCACAAGC
>JAHFTY010000248.1 GCA_023265365.1 Acidobacteriota bacterium | reverse complement strand
TCCTGCCCCGATGGCTCGCCGACAGAGAAGCGCAGGCCATTGAGGTAGGCTTTCAGTTCCGCGTGCTCGGACTTCTTCCGCATCACTTTCGAAAGTTCGACGTTCGGATCGTCGATCATCGTCTCGATTTCTTTCGCCAGCGCTTCAAACTGCGCCCTCGCCCGTTCGAACTCCGCCTTCACCTGGTTCACGCGGGCGAGACGCCTCTGCATTTCGGCGTCGAACTCCCGCTGCAGCTCGGCGCGCAGCATCTTCTCTTTTTCCGCGTACTGGTTTTCGAATGCGGCCTGGGTTTCGGCCAGGGCGTGTTGCAGTTGGGCCTGGAATCCCGAATTGATCGACTGGATTTCGGCGGAGATCCGGGTCAACTCGACGCTGAGCGACGACACCGGTTCCTGCAACGCCGTTTCGGGCGCCGGATGATCCGTCTCTGTGTGATGCGGAGTGTCGATCATACGTTCAATTGTTGACATTCTCGTGACCGCCCAGCGCGTGGTGCTCCGGACCGGAACCGTTGCAATGACGCTGCCATTTGGCCACGGGGACAAATGTCTGACAACACGAATGATAAGGTGATCGACACGTTCGGATTGGGCATCGTATTTCTAATCCGGGGAGGTTCTGTTACTGTGAGCAGATTGGAGAAAAGGTGAGCTCAGTTAACCCGGCGACGCGAACAGAGATACGGGAGTTCGTCGATAACCTCAGGAAACGATTCCTCGAGAATCCCAGCATGGTCACGGTCGAACGCTCCATCAGCAACCGGATGGACGATGTCATCCGGAGCCTGTGGAAAAGCGCGGACCGGCCGTCCGCTGGATTTTCGCTTTTTGCGATTGGCGGGTACGGACGGGAAACGGTGCACCCGGAGTCCGACATCGACCTGCTGTTTTTTTTCAGGGACAGGATCGACGAAGAAAGCATCAAAGCCATCCTTCATCCGCTCTGGGACTTGCCGTTTCGCGTCGGCCACCAGATTCGGCATTCATCCGACTTCAGGCGGTTCGAGGAATCGCAAATGGAGTCCTACACCGCCTTCCTGGACTCCCGATTCCTGGCGGGCGATGCCCAGGCCGCGCGCGAATTCGAGCTTCAGACCTTTCCGGAGCTTCTGAGGAAGAACCGCGACGTTTTCCTTCGCGCCCTGGTCGAGTTGAAAAGGGTCCGGCATCAGCGGTTCGGCCAGACGATCTTCCAGCTCGAACCCGATCTGAAGGACGCGCCCGGCGGGCTTCGGGACGCGCACTGGTCGGACTGGGCCTGCAAGGCGTTTCCCACAGCGGGCAGTGGCGACAGCCGGGTTTCTGCGGAAGTGCTGGCGTTTCATCACTGCCTTCGCAACTACCTCCACTTCCGTGCCGGCCGGAACTTCAATGTCCTCACCTACGAGTTCCAAGAAGAAATCGCCGGCAGGCTTGGCTACAAGGACTCCGAGCACGGTGAAGCCGCGGAGAATCTGATGCGGGACTACTTCCTGAACGCCGCCGAGATTTCGCGGCGTGCGACGGTGTGGGAGGAAGCGATCATCGGAAGTCCGAACCGGATCTCGGCGGATTCCGACTTTGCGGATCCATTCGAAATGATCGGCACGTTTGCCCACGCGCATCGCCGGAAAGCGAAGATCGATCCCGCGACATTGCTCCGGATGCGCCGCCGCATCAACGACCTTGGGGACGCGCTGGCCAACAATCCGCGGGCCGGCGCCGCCATTCTCGAGATGATGAAGGACCGGCCCGGGATCTACGACACGCTGCTGGTGATGCACGAGGTCGGTCTTCTGGGAAGCGTGTTTCCCGATTTTGAAGAGATCCGCTGCCGCGTGATCCGCGACTTCTACCACAAGTACACGGTCGACGAGCACTCGCTGATCGCGGTCCGGAACATCGAAGAGCTGCCGCCGAAACACCGGTTCTCGCTGATTCTCAACGAGCTTGAGAATCCGGAGCTGCTCCTGCTAGCGCTGCTGTTCCACGACATCGGCAAGGCCCACCGGCATGACGAAGGCAACCACGTTCATCCCAGCACCGAAGGCGTCAAGGGCATCCTTCGCAAGATCGAGCTGCCGGAAGAATCCGCGGAAAAAGTGGTGTTCGCGATCCGGAATCACCTCGAGATGTCGAAAGTGATTCTTCGCCGCGACATCAGCGACGACGCGGTGATCGACCAGTTTGCGGATCTGGTCGGCAACCTGGAAAACCTGCGGATGCTGACGCTGCTGACCTACGCCGACGTCAAAGCCGTCAACAACGAAGTGCTCACGCCGTGGAAAGAGGATCTGCTCTGGCAGCTCTACGTCGAAACACACAACCGATTCACGCTCGGCCTGGCGGACGACCAATACACGCAACAGCCCGCCCTCGAACAGGACATTGCGGCCATCATTGCGCTGCTTCCGGATGGAACGCGATCGCAGGATGTCCGCGACTTCCTTGACGGGTTTCCGCGCCGTTACCTGAAAAACACGCCGAAGACCGACATCGCGGAGCATTACCTCATGTCGCGGGAACTCGCGGAACGTCCGGTGATCATGCACATCGGCCGCCGGGGACACACCTGCGAGATGCTGGTCATGACCATGGACCGTCCGTTCCTGTTTTCAAAAATCACCGGCGTCCTTGCTTATTTCGGCATGAATATTCTTCGCGGTCAGGCGTTCTCGAACCGGCATGGAACGATTTTCGATCTCATCACGTTCGAGGATGAGGATCGGATGTTCGAGAAGAATCCGCCGGAGATCGAGCGGCTCAAGGCCGTCCTCACCGACGTCATCGCGGACAGGGTCGACCTCGCGCAACTCTTGCGGCGAAAGACCACGAGTATCCTGTTCCAGCCGAAACGCGGAACGATGACGGCTCCACCCGGCATTCATTTCGAAGACGAGTTTTCCCGCCGGTGTTCCATCATGGAACTCGTCACGCAGGATGCATTCGGCCTGCTTCACCGCATTTCGAGTGTCATCTCGCGGCACGGCTGCAACATCGAGGTCGTGCTCATCAATACGGAAGGCCATCGCGCCCTCGACGTGTTTTACCTGACCCTGAATGGCAGGAAGCTCACGGCTGAAGTCGAAACCCGATTGCAGAAGGATCTGCTGGAAGAGCTGGCTCGGGCATGATGCCCGTCGCGGCGAGGCCTGTGACGAAGGCATGACGAATGAGGCCGCGAAATCCATTCTGGCGGACATCTTTGGCGGATCGCCATTCCTCTCGAACGTTCTCGTCTCCAATCCTCAGTGGCTCGACTGGCTGATTGCCCAGGTCGACGATCCGCGCCCGAAGGACCGGCCCACGTTTCTCGCTGAAGCGCACGATCATGCCGCCGCCATTCATCGATTCCATCGGCGGGAGATCCTCCGGATTGGCGCGCGGGATCTGACCTGCCGGTACGACGTCCGGGACACGACCTCTGAAATCTCGTGGCTCGCCGACGCCGTGGTCCAGGTGGCTTTCGAGCAGGCCTGGAGGGAACTCGAACAGCGTTTCGGGAATCCGGCTCTCCGATTCGCCGTCATCGGCGTCGGCAAACTCGGGGGCGAGGAACTGAATTTCAGCTCGGACATCGACCTCATTTACGTGTTTTCGGGCGAGGATCCCACCGGCTTCGCGCCGAAACTCGCCCGCCGCATCACCGAGATCCTGACCCGGCACACCAGCGAAGGCGCCCTCTATCGCGTCGATCTTCGGCTCAGGCCGGAAGGCAGCCACGGCGCGATCGTCTCCTCGATCGGCGCGCTTCAGACTTACTACGATTCCTGGGGCGAGACCTTCGAAAGGCTCGCGCTGACAAAAGCCCGGTTTGTGGCAGGACACGAAGATGCGGGCGCGCAGTTCGAATCGCTGATCGAACCTTTTGTTTACCGGAAGTACCTGGATTTCGCCGCGATCGACGAAATCCGCGACGTCAAACTGCGGATCGACAGGCAGGTCGGGCGCTCGGTTGGACTGGAGCGGCACATCAAGCTGGGGCGCGGAGGCATTCGTGAGATCGAGTTCTTCGTCCAGGTTCTTCAGGTGATCTACGGAGGCCGGACCGGGATGATTCGGGCTCGAAACACATTGATCGCCCTGGAACGCCTGGCCGAAGAGGGGCTGGTCGAGTCGGAGGTCTCGCTGAAGCTCAGAGACGCGTATGTGTTCCTGAGGAATCTCGAGCACAAACTCCAGATCGTTCACCAGCTCCAGACGCATGAACTGCCGGCCGACTCCGCCGGGCTTGCGAAGTGCGCGGCGCGGATGAAGCTGCCGCTGGAGCGGTTTCAGGCGGAGCTTCAGATGCATCGTGACGGGGTTCACCAGACGTTTCTGGAACTGTTTGCGGGCCGGACGCGCGTGGAGGTCGGCGTTGCCGGAGGCGTGCACCGTTTCGTGAATCATCAAATGGATGAGGCCCAGGCGCGCGAGTGGCTGGCCGGCCTGGGTTTCGAGGATCCCGCGAATTCGGTTCATCTTCTCGCCGTGCTTCGGGATGCGCCGGCGTTTGGACATTCGCCGACGCGCATGAAAAACCTTCTGGCGAATGTGCTGGCGTCCGCGATCGAGAAGGCGACGCGGCTTGTTCGTCCCGACCGCGCGCTGACCGGGCTGGCGCGGCTGGCCGAAAGCGTCGGAGCACGGGAGGCGTTCTTCACCTCGCTGCTGGAGAACTCGCGTGCGATCGAACGTGTCATCCGGCTGTTGACGCTGTCGGACTATCTCTCCGAGTTGTTGTTTGCGCTGCCGGAGCTTCTGGATTTCGTGATTGACGACCGGCGGTTCGAGACGCCCCTCCGCGAGCCGGTTGCCAGTGAGGATCGCCGGGTGCAGGAGTTCTACGTTGGCGCACAGTGTTTGTTCGGAATCATTCCGCGCCGCCGTGCCACCCGAGTGCTGACGCGGTTTGCCGAAAGGGAAGTGCGGAAACATGTTCCCGCGGACTCGAAGATCGCCGTCATCGCGCTCGGAAAGTTCGGCGAGCGCGACCTGAATGTGCGGTCGGATCTCGATATTGTGATTGCCTTCGAAGGCGACCATGCGCCGGCCATCCGGCTTGTGGATCGCCTGCTGGCCCGGCTTTCCGAAAACTTCAAGGTCGACCTTCGTTTGCGCCCTGACGGCAACAAGGGATCGACGATCTTTCGTACCGGGTTTTACGGCGAGTATCTGGCGACACGCGCGGAGACGTGGGAGCGGATGGCATTGACGAAAGCGCGATTCGTCGCGGGCAACGTGGAGATTGGCCGGACGGTCCAGGAACGGATTCACGAGTTCGTCTACCTCAGGCCGTTCAGTTTGAAGGACGAAGAAGAAATGCGAGGGATCCGCTACCGCATGGAGTTCGAGCTGGCGCGGGAAACCGTCGAAGCATTCGATCTAAAAACGGGACGGGGCGGAACGGTCGACGTCGAATTCCTGAGTGAGATGGAACAGATTCGCGCGAACTTCCGGGCGCCGAATACCGTCACGGCGCTCAAGCGGCTGCGGCCCGGGCTGGTTGAGGATTACGAGTTTCTGCGCCGCAGCGAGATGATGCTTCGTCTCTGGTCTTCCGTTGCGACCACGCGATTCGGAGTTGAGGACGCAAAGGCTCTCGGGTTTCTTTTGGGTGTCGATGACTTCATGACGCGGTTTCGCCAGGTCACCGAGAACGTCCGGAAACACTGGATGCGTAAATAGGATCGCCCCGTCCCTTCGCGCCACCGTTTTCCCCCTCCTCAAAAAGTCGCAGGACGAGAAAACAACTCAGATGTCTCCTCGTTGAGGCACTGCTGTCCCAATGAAGCGAAATCGAGGAAAAGCGTTTTCCCAAGGCCTGGCGCACGATTGACGAGGATACACTGTCCCAATGAAGCGAAATCGAGGAAAAGCGTTTTCCCCTCCTCGACCTCGACGAGGAGGGGTGGCGCGAAGCGCCGGGGTGGTGCTGTTCAAGAAATGGATTTTGTTGAACGAACCGCCCCGCCGCTTCGCGGCACGCCGCCTTGGCCAAGGCGGGGAAAAGTCCTCGTCCTGCGACTGCCCATGGCGCGAAGCGCCGGGGTGGTGCCGTAAACCAGACGCCATGTGGAAAAAAACTTTTCTCCATTCCGGTCCTGTTCATTCTTCTCGTGATCACGGTCCGCTCACAGCCGATCGAGCCCATCGTCCGCATCGGGCTCACTCAAAATACGGCCACCGTCACGATCCGTGCCGGCCAGTCTTTTCTCGTGGAGCAGAATCGCAAGCGTACGGCGAAGTTCACGCCGATCGTTGTGGTTGAAGAGGCCACACCCCGCTTATTCCGGCTATCGTGCGCCAAGAGGCGTGAATGGAGCTTGTGATATGCAAAGATCACCGCCTTAAAGTCGAGCAGACAGAGGCAGAAGAACGCACCCTGGCGCGAAGGGTAACTGACGCGTCAAAGC
>JAHFTY010000105.1:8885-16570 GCA_023265365.1 Acidobacteriota bacterium | reverse complement strand
AAGATGAAGAGCATCCGGCGGGCATTGATGTTTGCTTTGGGATTCTAGCTGGACTTTTCTGCATTCCTGCACAACCACATTTCCAGATAGCCGGCTTCTCCTTCTCGGAGGACTAGGCCGAAGGCGGGACTCGCGCCTTCCGCATCCTCGCGGCTGGCGACGATGCGGAAGACCAGTGTGAAGGCCGGACGATTGTATCGGGAGTGGATCCGTTCCCGGTCATCTGCTCGATACGAACGTCGTCCGGCACGCCTGCTATGGTATCGGCGTGACGACCACCGGTGTCAACAATGCGGTCGTGCTGTCGAACTGGAGCGCGATTGCCGAAAGCTGGCCGGTTCCCGTCGATGCCCGGCTCTCGACGGTGACGGTGGCAACGTAACTCTGTCCTTGTGGTGAATCGGGGAACAGGTCCCGAACGAAACCGACGATATGCTGGCCGGCGGCCACGTCGATCAGCCGGCTGCCACCCGGAACCGGCAGGCCGATCGAGTTGCGCAGCGTGAGCAGCAGTTGCCCGGCGGTGAGGTTCAGCACGGCAATCCCGGTATTGGCGGTGCCGCTGCTGGTCACGGCGACCGGAATGCTGATCATGCGCGATGTCACCGGTGTCAGCGTGGCAGTGGTGGAGAACGCCGGGAAGTTGTACGCCGCCGCCAGGCTCACATTCGCGTTCGAGTACACGCGAATGAAACCGGTGACGAGGTTTCCCTTGTTATGAAGGTTCACGGTTGTCGATCCGCCCGGCGGAATCAGAAACGAAATGTTCGGATCGATGTAGGCCGCGCCCATCGCGCTGCCGCTGCTCTGGAACGTGTCCACGATGCCCTGGACGGACGAGCTTGCCGACGGGTTGGTGATGGCGATCGATGAAATCCATTCGCCTCCGCCGGCGACCTGAGGAACGTAGCTCACGACCGGAAGTATCTGGGACCGCTCCAGACCTCCGGAATTGGTCGTCGTGTGCAGGTTGATATAGGCCTGATCGGGAGTGCTGATCAGCGTGTTCAGCATCGAGATCTGCGCGGCGTTGGACGGATCGATATTGACCACCCGTGTGATATTCAGCGTGCCTGTCGTGGAATCCACGGGGTTCGTTCCGCTCAGTCCGGTATTGATGACCACCCCGCCGTTGACCGATGCCGATCCGTTATGGATATGCAGGCCGGTGTACGTGGTCTGGCTGTCGGGACCGGCGGCGTTGACATCGAAGGTCACTGTTGCGCCGTTCACGGCGCCGGTCGCGGGTGCCCGGCTGACTGTGACGGTAACCCAGCCCGTTGCCGAGGCGCTCGAATTGACCGCCGGGATTTCATTTGCCGGGCTCATCGATGTTCGATAGTGGTACGCCTCGCGCGCCAGTTGTGCGCGGATGATGCCGCCGGCGAAGACCGTGGTGTGGATATTGACGTAGTAGTTCTCCGGATTCGCGAGCACGCCCTTCAGAGCGTTTAGCGTTGTGGCATTCGTCCCGTCGATGACGACGTCGCGGTTCACCGAACCGTTGCCGTCGGGCGACACCACGTTGTTGGTTCCGCTCAAACCGGTGTTGATCACCACGCCGCCGTTCACTCCGAACACCTGATTATGGATATGAAGGCCCGTGAAGGTCTGAGCGCCGCCAAAACCGCTGTAGGCCACGTTGAAACTCACGGCGCCGCTGGCGATGTTGCCGGTCGAATCGCGAACGACTTTCACGATGGTCATCGTGTTCGCAACGCCGGTTGAGTTTGAATTCGGGACTTCCTCGGCCTGCGTCATCAGTCCGAAGAAAGCGTATGTATCCGTCGACAGCTGCCCGCGGATGAGGCCCGCGGCGCTCGTCGAGGTGTGAAGGTTGACGTAGAACCTGGTCGGATCGGACATCAGGGCAGTGAGGGTCGCCAGTCCGGCCGTATTCGTGCTGTCGATGTCGGTAATCCGGAAGAGGTTGCCCCGTCCGGTGGTTGTCGTCACCGATCGCGTCGAGCCGTTCAGGCCGCTGTCGATCACCACCGATCCGTTCACTCCCTCCGCGGCGTTGTGAATGTGAAGGCCCGTAATCGTCGAACCGGCCGGTATTCGATAGTCGACATCGAACGTCACGGTGCCCGAGGTGATCGCCCCGGCGCTGTTGCGGTTGACCAGGACCTGGATGAGCGCGGCGCCTTCCGCATCCACGCTGGAAGTGGGCGGCACTTCCTGCGACGTCTGCATCGGCGGACGGAACGTCAACGATGTACGAAGCAGGGGCGCTCGCATCAGGCCGCCGGCGTTGGTGGTGGTATGGATGTTGACGTAGTAGTTTTCGGGGGAATCCAGAAGACCGGTCACCCACTTCAGGCCGTCCGCGTCCGTGCTCGCGTAATTGACGACCTTTGTGATGTGGCCGGCGCCGCTCGCCGCGAGCGTGTTGGCGCCCGAAAGTCCGGTATTGATCACCACGCTGCCGTTCTGCCCGGCGACGCCGTTGTGGATGTGAAGCCCTGTGAAAGTCACGGGGCCCGGAAGCGTGTAGTCGATGTCGAAAATCACGGTCGCCGCATTGATATTTCCATCCAGACCTCGCGTCACTCGAACCGTGATCGTCGCCACACCGGAGGTGCCGGGCGCGCTGACGGGCGGCACTTCGTTGTCCGTTGACATCGCCGCCTTGAATACAGCGGAGTCCTGTGTGTCGGCCCACGACATGGGCACCGTCAGAAGCGCGAACAGAGAAAGAACCAGGAGCCTTTTCATAGATTTCCTCGCATGGACAAAGGTGTACTGACAGGTCTTAATTTGTCGCAATCACGGGGGGAGGGAGTCAAAAGTCTACCGTCTGGCGGATCGAATGCAAGCCCTAAGTTTGGAAGTCTCTATTGACACCCCGGAATCGATGGCCTAGAAGTGTTCCACCGCGCCCAACGCCGTGCCGGTGGCGGCGCCGCAGTCCTCGAGCCATTCCGGCCGGGGACTTTTTTCGTTCATGTTCCTAAGGAGGACTATGAGACTCACCGTCCGGCTTCTACTTGGCATCACCACGATGGCCCTGGCTCCCGCCTTCGTCAGCGGGCAGCCGCAGACTCATCGATTCCAGCCGACGACGTATTACAGCACCTATTCGTTCGCGCATCCGCCCGCTCTTCGAATCAAGCCGGGCGACCGCGTCATTACAAAGACGGCGGATTCCGGCGGCACTGACGAAAAGGGCAACCGCGTCGCGATGGGCGCCAATCCGGAGATCGGCCCTTTCTATGTCGAAGGCGCAGAACCCGGCGACACGCTGGTCGTCACTTTTGAAAAAATCGAAACGAACCGGACCACCTCCAGCTCGGGAACGAGCCTCTCCGGATACGCGGTCACGCCTCAGTCTCTGCTTCAACGCCAGCCCGGCCAGGCGCCGCGCGCCGCATGGGTGATCGACAAGGCCAAGGGCGTCGCGCGGCTGGAAAATCCCGACCTGATGCCGCCGGTCATGGTACTGCCCCTGCGGCCCATGCTCGGCTGCGTGGGCGTCGCGCCGTCGCGCAAGGAAGCGCATATCGCCACCGAACCGGGCGCCTGGGGCGGAAACATGGACTACAACGGACTGGTGTCCGGCGTCAAAGTCATGCTGCCGGTGAACGAACCCGGCGCGCTGCTTTTCATGGGAGACGGTCACGCCCGGCAGGGTGACGCCGAAGTGGTCGGGACCGGCATGGAAACCTCCATGGACGTCGAGTTCACCGTGGACATCGTGAAGAAGAAAACAATCGCCTGGCCGCGTCTGGAAAACAACGACTACATCATGATCCTCGGCAGCGCCCGCCCGCTGCTGGAAGCATTCCAGATCGCCACCACCGAAATGCAAAGACTCCTCGTTTCCGACTACGGCTTCAACGAACACGGCGCCGCCGCGTTGATGGGCCAGGCCCTCGAATACGAGATCGCCAATGTCGTCGATCCGAGCTTCACCGTGGTTGCCAAGATGAAAAAGTCCTATCTGCGGCAGTAGTTCGGGAAGGGGCACAAATCGGTCCGGATCGTGGTCTGTGAATCTCCACGATTCGAGCGCCTCAAGCGCATTTCTCCACGGTCCCGAATTGGGGTAAAGTTCAGCGGACGCTCCTGGAGGTTCCGAATGATTCGAAGGCTCGCTGCGACAATCGCCGTGGTTGCTCTGCTTTGTTCGTCGATCGCGGCTCAGAAGCTGCAGTATCCGAACACCAGACGCGTCGATCACACCGACAACTACTTTGGCGAGAAGGTTGCGGATCCGTATCGATGGCTCGAGGACGAGAACGCCCCGGAGACCGCAAAGTGGGTCGAGGAGCAGAACAAAGTCACGTTCGGATATCTCGATCGGATTCCGTATCGCGCGAGCGTGAAAGCGCGAATCGAGAAGCTGTTCAACTACCCGCGCTACGGCGCTCCGTTGCGCCGCGGGGAGTACTACTTTTTTTCGAAAAACGACGGGCTGCAGAATCAGAGTGTCTACTACATCCAAAAAGGATTGGATGGAACTCCCGCCGTTCTCATCGATCCCAACAAGTTTGCGAAAGACGGCACATCTCAGCTTGCCGGTTTCGCACTTTCAAAGGACGGCAAATATCTCGCCTACGGCATCTCGCAGGGAGGTTCGGATTGGCGTGAAGTGCACGTCATGGAGGTCCAGAGCCGGAAGGTCCTGCCGGACGTTTTGAATTGGGTGAAAGTGTCGGGACTCGCCTGGCAGGGAGACGGTTTTTTCTACAGCCGCTATGACGCTCCGAAACAGGGCCGGGAAATGACGTCGTCGAATGACGATCACAAGGTTTTCTTTCACCACGTCAATACCGCGCAAGCCGCCGACGAACTGGTCTACACCGACAAGGCAAACCCGCAGCGATTCCATCAGGTCGGGACGACGGAAGACCAGCGATTCTCCATCCTGGATATCTCGGACCGGGGGAAAGGCTTCGACGGCAACGCGGTGTTTTATCGCGATACCGCCATCAAGGCCGACAAGCCATGGACGCCGCTGATTCCCGATATCGGGAACGACGTTTACGATGTGATCGACAATGCCGGCGGCCGCCTTCTGGTCAAGACCAACCGGAACGCCCCGAACTGGAAACTCGTCTCCGTCGATCCGAAGAACCCTGCGGAAAAGAACTGGATCACCGTTCTTCCGGAAAAGCCCGAGCCGCTGGAGATCGCAAGCAGCGCGGGCGGAAAGCTGTTCGTCACCTACCTCAAGGACGTGACGACGCGTGCATATGTCTACGACCTCAACGGCAGATTCGAAAACGAAATTGCGCTGCCCGGACTCGGTACGGCAGGCGGCTTTGGAGGGAACAGCGACGACAAGTTCATCTTCTACACGTTCAACTCGTTCAACTATCCCTCCTCGATTTTCCGTTACGACATCGTGATGAAGAAATCCACGCTGTTCCGGTCGCCGGAGATTCCGGGTTTCAACGCAGCCGATTTCGAGACGAAGCAGGTGTTCTTCAAGAGCAAGGACGGCACACCGATCCCCATGTTCATCGTGTCGAAGAAAGGCATCAGGCTGGACGGCAGCAATCCTGTGCTGATGTACGGATACGGCGGATTCAACCTCACCACGAATCCTTCCTTCAGTTCCACCCGGATCGCTTTGCTCGAACAGGGAGTGGTCTACGCCTCCGTCAACATGCGTGGTGGAGCGGAATACGGCGAGAAGTGGCACCAGGCGGGAATGAAACTGAAGAAACAGAACGTGTTCGACGACTTCATTGCGGCGGCCGATTATCTGATCGCCAACAAATACACCTCTCCTCAAAAGCTCGCGATTCAGGGTGCGTCGAACGGAGGCCTGCTGGTGGGAGCCGTCGCCAACCAGCGTCCGGACCTGTTCAAGGCCGTGATCCAGCAGGCGGGTGTCATGGACATGCTGCGCTTCCACAAGTTCACGATCGGCTGGAACTGGATCGCGGATTACGGATCGAGCGAAGCGAACGAGGCGGAGTTCAAGGCGTTGCGCGCCTATTCCCCCATCCATAACCTGAAGGAAGGCGTCAAATATCCCGCGACCCTCACGACGACTGCGGACCATGATGATCGCGTCGTGCCGGCGCACTCTTTCAAGTATGCGGCGGCCCTCCAGCATGCACAGGGAGGCGATAACCCGGTCCTCATCCGAATCGATACCAATTCCGGTCATGGCGCCAGTTCAACGACCAAGAGCATCGAGCAGGCTGCGGACATTTATTCATTCATCTTCAGGAACCTCGGCGTCACTCCGAAATACTAGGCATGATCAAAACAATTGCACTTATCGCAATCCTCCTGTTTCAACAAACCGCGAATGCGAATGTCGGCGGCGAGTGGTTTGCACAACTGACGCTGCCTCTGGGCGAGACCAACTTCACCATGTTCCTGGTTCAGAAGGGCGGCGAAGTGACCGGCTACATGCTGAATGAGGTCGGACAGTTCGACCTGAAAGGTTCCATCAATCGCGATCAGGTGAAGTTCGACTGGGAGTATCCCGATGGAGGCGGAATCGTCAAGATCAGCTTCAGCGGGAAAGTGGATCGGAACTCCATTAGCGGCGTCGCGAAGGTCGGTAACGTCGGCGAAGGGGCCATGTCCGCCCAACGAAAATAGGAAAGGTGTCGGGCATCTTTTGGCCGGGACGCCGCCGCGCACGAACTTGTTATCCGGCGGTTGGCCGCGGCGCGAGGTGCCCTGTTGCCGCAAGAGCTGCAGCGGCCGCAAGCTTGTGTTTGGCCTGCCAAGGTGGCCCGATCGATCGACCCATTGCGTACAGGAAAGCGTTGACGTCCTTGCCGCATAGCACCGCTGCGGCGTCGCGAAACACGCGCTCGCGGTCGTACCAATGCACGGACCAGCCGCGCCCTTCGGCTGCGGTCGCGAGGGCCTCGCGATACATGACGGAGTCGGCGAAGGTTTGCGCGCGATTGTCAGCGATCCGCTCCTCGGTCGTCGCCGGAAGCGTGGGGCACGCGCGGATCGCGATGCTCGCAATGGGCAAGGGCACTGCAGCGGCCAGAGCCTCGAGGCTCTCGCGCGCGCCGTGCGCGGCGGATGCCCGCACGCGCTCGACGAGCGCCACGGCGTCAGCGAGCGAAAGCGCCCGCGCTCCCGGGAAGTTGAGGTAACGGCCCACAGCCCAGGATCCTTCGTGATGATGCGGGTGCGTCGGCAGACCGCGATCGGTGAGTTCGATGCTTCGGCGATCGAGGAACTCGCCGCTTGGCGCGACTGTAACGAGCACCGCCGAGTTACCGTGCTCGGCCACGCCGACGGTTGCGGCTCGCTGCGTTTGTCCTCTCACCACGTCTTCCTCCTGCGGGGTTCCTGCGGCTGACACCATCGCTCACTCTCGTCCGGATACGGCCCATCTGTATGTCCGTTCGCCTTGTCCGCCTGCAAGACCTTCTGGTGAGTCAGCTCGGTTGAAGGCTGCCGGCGCGAGCAATCAAAAGCGGCTTCGTATCGCCACAGGTTTACCGCTGCCAGAGGCCATGGTGGATGTCGCCCTGGATGTAGATGGCGAAGGTGCCATGGCCGGGGATCTCCATCGGCGGATGAGCGACCTGGCCGCCGGATCTCAGCGCCGCTGCGACGGCCGCTTCGATATCGTCCACCAACCAGTAGGGCCGCACCACCGGCACTTCGCTCTCGTGCATGGGCGCCCGCACCCCAACGAGCCCGCCTCCCGGCAGCTCGGCCGTCCGGGCGTTGCCGAGCCCGGCGTCCGG
>JAHFTY010000105.1:0-8875 GCA_023265365.1 Acidobacteriota bacterium | reverse complement strand
AACTGCACCGAATTCGTCGCGGCGTACGCGGCACACACGGCGTCGACTGCCTTGGTCACGATTTCGAGGTAATGGATCTGCATGTTTCCTGCCTCCAGTCGATGAAGTCCGCGGTGGTTGCTTCTTGTGTTTTCACGGCACACCCGCCGAGCACAATTGGGATTGAGACTAAAACAATCGTTCGGGACATCTTCACGACCGCAGTATTGGCTGTCCAACGGCTTCCCGTTCCGCCGCAAGCCGCGCGAGCCGGCCTTTTCGGTTTCCAATCACCGTGACGTGCGGTTTGGCGGCTGCAATGTTTTGTTCAAGAATCCTTAATTTGTTAGACCGCGGCCAGGGGTCACGACCATAGTCGCCATCGTCGAGGAACTGAATCGATAGCGAAGTAGGGCAATCAGCAAGAAAAGGATGACGCCAACGATGAAAATGTCCAGACGGTGCGCATTCCAGGGAATGCGAGAGACTCGATAACTGAGATGGCCGTTGCCAACTCGTAAAGCCTCCAGCGCCCCAGACCAGAGTTCCCCTATCGCTACCCCGAAACTGCTGACCGTGACTGACGAGATGGATACCGCCGCCAGGGCGAGCCATTTTCTGCCTGCTGGAAAGCAACGATGCACCCATGAAGCTATCCCTCTGCCGACGACGCCATAATAGAGCGCAATGAATGAAAGGACGACCACAAGGTCAAGACGACCACGTCGATGCCCCAAGGATTGCCGAACCTGTCCGGGCGTTACATGGTGGTTATTTGCAATTACGTTGAATAGTGCTGCCATGCATTGGTCTCTTGTCTGGTGATACTCATCCCAACCTAGGCGGTGCGGCCCTCCCAGCGAATCGGCATAGCGAATGGCTAGATCCTCTGCGACAAACGCATCATCACTGAGATGTCGTTGTTGTGTCTGGCTCCGTAGATCAAGCCACCGAACGGTCTCGTCATGCCATTCGCAATTCGAGCCAATCCGCTTCCCTCCAGTACACCCCACCAACGCGGCAGGCAGCAGCAGAAGCAGCACGGATGTCATTCGTACCATCACTTACCTGGGCGGGCTAACGGATTGCGGCTGAGCGGCCGGCGGTGCCGATGGTTGCATACGGCGACCCGCTGCTTCGCCTGTCCGCTCCAGCCGCTTGATCGGCGGCATACTTTCAGGACCGGCGTACCCAGTAGCTCGGTCTCCGCCGCAGGTTCATGATTGCGAGAATTCGAATGCCTTCGTCCTTCACCGAGTAAAGGATTCCACATGGAAATTTGCGAAGGATGTGTCTGCGAACCTCGCCACGAATCTTGGCCCCGGCGTTCGGATTCTTGATGATCAAGGAAATGCACCGCTCCGAGTTCATCGAGGAATCTGACGCCGAGCCCAAGGTTCTCGCCTTCGTAATAGAGCGCCGCGGCATTCATTTCTCGCTCGGTGAGTTCATGAAACGAGACTCGCACCATTTATCGGAGCTTGGCGCGTGCGCGGCGCAATACCCTCGTTGCTGTCCTTCTGCCATCCGCTGACGGGCTCCAGGCAGCATCCCGCCGCTCGGCCTCTTGAGCCCAGATCATCTCGTTCTCTTCTTCCGAAAGATCCTCAAGACTGTTCAGCAGAACTTCCGCTAAGCGTGCTCGATCCCTGGGAACGAGTTTGAGGGCAACCGCTTCAATCTCTTTGATGCTCATGGCAGGAATTGTACTCCGAGACCACTGTGAAGCAGGAGTCCGCCGAACGTCGTTGGCGCTCAGCCGCGAGCGGCGCGCGCGAACCTAACAAATTAAGGATTCTTGAACATCTTGATTAGGCGCTTGCTGTCTTCATGACAAAGCGAACGCCAGGGTCGGCCTATTCTGTTTGTCCTTTCGCCTTGTCCGCAATCGGCAAGATGTTCTGGTGAGGCACTTAGTTGAAGGCTGCTGGCGCGAGGAATTAAAAGCAAACGAAGCGAGCGTCGCCTGTTTCTGGACCACCTATCCCTAAATTCAAGGAATGTCTGCTGGGCTCCCAACGCCAAGCCGGCTGCGGTTGAGGACGCAAAACTGTCCAATTGCCGTTTCGGTTCTGCCTGAAATGCACGATGGTCTTGGATTCCAGCGATGTGAGCTGTAGGAAGGTGTGGTTTTAATATCAAACCGTGGAGTTGCAGGACGAGGACTTTTCCCCGCTTTGGCCAAGGCGGGTGTCGCGGAGCGACGGGGTGGTTCGACCGACAAAATCAACTTTTGAACTTCACCACCCCGGCGCTTCGCGCCACCCCTCCTCGTCGAGGAGGGGAAAACGAAGTGACGCTAATCTAAAGTTCGACGGGGAGGCCCCGTTTCACCCAGTCGTGGTAGGAGCCGTCGTAGTTTTGAACGTCGTAGCCGAGATGTTTCAGCGCGAGGTAGCCGACGGCCGCGCGGATTCCGCTTCGGCAATACGAAACCACCTTGTCGCCGGGCTTCAGTCCCGCGCCTGAGAAGAGTTCCAGGAGGCGATCGTTGGATGCGAGGAACCCTTCGGTGGTGACCAGGTCCCGCCAGAAGATATGGGTGGCGCCCGGGATGTGGCCGGGCTTGTTATCCATATCCCGTTCGCCCTTGAATTCCTCGACGCTTCGGAAATCCACCAGCTTTGGCGAACCGGCGCGGATGGCGTCCGCGTCCGCGCGGATGGAGGGATTCACTTTCGCCGTGAACGTTCGCGGAGTTCCGTCGACTGGTTTGTAGAGCACTTCCCGTTTCTCCGCGAGCCAGGTGTCGTAGAAACGATCCATGATGTGGACGTCGTCGCGGCCGAGGTATTCGAGAATCCAGGCCGTCACGCTCGAATTCTGGCCGTCGTAAGAGTCGTACAAGATGGGTGTGTGGTGATCGTCCAGACCCGCGGCGCCGATGGTTCTGGCGAGGGCGTCCGCCGGCAGCAAGGCGAGGTTTTCATCGAAAGATTTGTATGCCGGAAGATTCACGGCGTTCCGCAAATGACCCGACATGTATTTCATTGGCCGGCGCGGATCGAGAATGACGTAATTCGGATCGTCCAGCCGCTCCTCGACCCACGCCGTTGTGACAAATGTGGCCATTACGCTCCAACCCGTTCGAATTCGGTCACGACCTTGGTCGGCCGGGTCACGGTTTGCACGACAGGCGATCCGTCCACCGC
The DNA here is from genome assembly GCA_023265365.1 of Acidobacteriota bacterium. Taxonomy (GTDB): domain Bacteria; phylum Acidobacteriota; class Terriglobia; order 20CM-2-55-15; family 20CM-2-55-15; genus JAHFTY01. Next base: position 5,744 of record JAHFTY010000105.1, on the reverse strand, counting down.
GGCCTTCCAGATTTCGGCCAGTACTTTGTCATCGGCGTCGGCCCGGACGAAGCACTTTGCTTTGACGGAGCCGTATCCGGGGTTGCCCTCGTTGGCGTGGCCGGCCCATTTCAGGATGTTGTCGAAGTTGCCTTCAAGCGCAATTTCGAGGTCGTGAATCTCCACTCCGCGCATCGTTGCATTCAGAACGAAACCGACGGTGAGGCAGGAACCCATCGCCGATAACAGTTGTTCATGCGCGCTGGCGGCGGAGTCCTGTGCGTCGAGGCCCTCGGGCTCATCCATTTGCACGGCGTGTTGCCGCATGTAGGCCTTCGCCTTGAACCCCTTTTGCCACACGACCCGCGACTTCCAGGGGCCGGTGACGGCCTTGCAGACTTCCGCGTCGTCGCGCATCGAATCGAGGATTTCTTTAATCTTTCCGGGACGCAGTCCATTCAGTTCTTTTTCTTCTTTTGCCATAGTGCCTCCGAGAGTCGATCAATCGATAGCTTGCTTCGCAGGTCGCGCCGGCCGAAGCCGGCGCCGACACATTACCCCTCTTTGCGAAGAATTTCGGCAGCGCGCGCGACGCTTTGCAGCTTCTTGTACGCGATATCCGGGGTGTTGACGCAGCGTTCGGCGAATGTGCCGAAGCCGCAGTCGGGATTGAGGAAGACCTTGTCCGCGTCGTAAAACTCGAGCAGTTTGCGGACACTCTGTGCGATCGCATGCGGATCCTCGATGTTGTCGGTTCTTGGATTCGCCACGCCGAAACCGAGTTCCTTCTGGTTCTTGAACTCCTTGAACACTTCGATTTCGCCGGCGCGCGGCGTCGCCATTTCGAGAACGAGCTGCTGAATGTTCATGCGCATCAGCGAGGGAAGCAGTGGCCCGTAATTTCCTTTGAGCAGCACGTCTTCCTTGCGGCTCCAGTTCCCGCGGCAGATGTGGACGCCGAAGCGCACGCCGTCAACGCCCGCTACCGTTTCGTTCATCAGGCGGACCGCGAAGTCCAGTTCCTCGCCCGGATCGCGCCGCGTGCCGAGAGCGGCGCACATGAAGGTCTGTTCGGCTTCGTCGCCGTAAACGACCTGCGTCAGGGACGGTTCGTCGAACTGAATGAAGTCGCAGCCGCGCTTTTTCAGTTCGATGATCTCGTTGCGAAGAATCTGTACGACGTCCTTCGCGAGATCCTCGCGGGTCGGATACGCCTTGTCGGAAAGACCTTCGAACCAGGCGGAGCGGGTCAGCAGGTACGGTCCGGGCAGAGGGATCTTGGTCTGGCGGTCCGTGTGGGCCTTCAGGAAATCGTATTCGTCCAGCGAGATGCCCGCGGTGCCGGTGCTTTTCACCTTGTCGATCGCAATCGGACTCTTGATCGCGAAGGACGGAACGTCCGAAGCCCTGAGGATTTCTTCGAATCCGGCGCGGTCCTTCACGTAATCCATGAGCTCGGAAAGCTTCATGAGTTTGATGCCGGAAAGCTTTTCAGTAACGAAAGAATAGAAGTTGTCGCGGCGAACCTCGCCGTCGGTAACGATATCGACACCGGCGTCTTCCTGATATTTGATTGCGGCCAGTACGGCGTCATCGGCGACGGCGTTGAACTCGGCCTGGGTCATATCGCCTTTTTGGCGCTTACGGAGCGCCTGGACGAGCCATGCCGGCCGCGGCCAGGAACCCACAACAGTGACGGGGAACAGCTTTTGTTTACTCATAGATGGTGCACCATATCACCAATACTTAACCCCCAGCAATGGCCGGAACGATCGCAATCTCGGCTCCATCGCGGACGGCGGTTTCAAGGTTACTCAGGAAGCGGACGTCCTCGCCGTCCACGTAAATGTTAATGAATCGTCGAAGGGAACCTGAGCTTTCGCAGATTCCCGAACGAATCCCCGGAAACCTCGTTTCCAGGCCGTCGATGATGCCTTGAATCGTCTCAGCCTCAAGCTCGACGATTTCAGCACCAGCAGTGTATTTGCGCAGCGGCGCCGGAATCACGACTTTTTGTGGCATGTGTCCTCCCTACGCGACCGCGCCGGCCGCGGCGCGCTCGATGACCGCCTCGAAGGCGGCGAGTTTCGGTTCAATGACCGGAGCGGGCTCGAGCTGGAGGGCGTCCTGAGTTTTCAGTCCGTTTCCGGTGATGGCCAGCACGGTCAGCGCGTCGCGCCGGAGGCGGCCTTGCGCGGCAAGTTTCCGGGTCACGGCCACCGTGACGCCGCCGGCCGTTTCCGTGAAGATGCCTTCGGTTTCCGCGAGCAGACGGATTCCGGAAACGATTTCCTCATCCGTCACATCCTCGCCCCAGCCGCCCGTCTGCGCAATCAGTCCCGCGGCAAAATACCCGTCCGCGGGATTGCCGATCGCCAGCGACTTCGCGATCGTACTCGGCTTCACCGGCCGGATGTCGCGCGATCCGCGTTTCACCGCGTCGACGATCGGGTTGCAGCCTGCGGCCTGCGCGCCAAAAAACCGGGTGTCCGCTTCGCCGTTCAGCAGGCCCAGCCGTTCCAGTTCCTTGAACCCTTTGTGGATTTTCGAGATCAGGGCGCCGCCCGCCATCGGAACGACGACGGCATCGGGCGCCTTCCAGCCCAACTGCTCCGCGATTTCGTAGCCGAACGTTTTCGAACCTTCCGCATAGTACGGCCGCAGGTTCACGTTCACCAGGCCCCAGGGATGCCGGTCCGCGATCTGCGTGCAGAGCCGGTTGACGTCGTCGTAGTTGCCACGCACCTTGATGAGAAGCGATCCATAGATCTGAGTTGCCGTGATCTTCGCGGGCTCCAGATTCTCCGGAACCAGGATAAAGGAGGGCAGTCCCGCGGCCGCCGCGTTTGCGCCGACGGAGTTCGCCAGGTTGCCCGTTGACGCGCAGCCCACTGCCTCGAGACCGAACTCGAGCGCTTTGTTGATCGCAACACCCGTGACGCGATCCTTGAAGGAAAGCGTGGGGACATTCACCGCATCATTCTTGACGTACAGATTGTCCAGGCCGAGCGCCCGCCCCAGCCGGTCCGCGCGAAGCAGCGGCGTGCCTCCGGTTCCCAGGCCGATGACGGGTTCGCGGTCGAGTGGAAGGAGTTCGCGGTATTTCCAGATGGTTTTTGAACGCGACTCGATCAGCCGGCGGGAAAGAACGCCTTTGATCGCGTCGTAGTCATAGTCGACTTCGAGCGGCCCGTAACAATCTTCACATCCGGCCTGAAGCCGTGCGGGATATTCGTGCCCGCACTCACGACATTTCAGTCCTCTGACGAAGCTCATGGATCATCTCCGGTTTCTTGACAGCTTCGACAGAGGGCCAAAATAAAAAGCCCCGCGCCAAATAGCACGGGGCTTTCTGATTCAACCCTGTCGAGCTGTTTAGCAGTTTTTTACGTGGAGCAAGTTGCCTTAAATCGCCACGTATGGATTTTCAAAAGAACAAATAGCGCTGAAGCGCGAGGCAAAAGTTACAGAATTGACCCCGAAACTTCAAGCGGAAATATTGCCCATTCCCTTCCACGCCCGAAGCGGCGGCATTTCGCGCTTGTGAAAAGTCGGTTCGGAGGTATTCGAACTGTCGTGGTGCTCCCAGCGGTCGGCCTGATCCACCAGGAACACATCGTCGAACATGATCGTGCACAGCCTCAGCAGCAGCACTTTCCGGATGCTCCGGATGAGCATCGCCGGATAATAGCCGTCTTCTTCGAGCGGCTTGTAACGGTCGCGATCGGCGTCGCTGAACGAGTACACGTGCTCGTGCAAAACGTCGCGCAAAAATCGAAGCTTGAAGCCTTCATGCACGGCGTTGGTGGCGAGCACCATCTCTTCATCGGCGCGGTGAATGATCAGGGCATGACTCCTCCTGGGAGTCGAGTACAACTGGATGAGGGCAAAAACGATTGCCAGAAGGGCCGCAATGCCGAGCAGCACAAACAGGACCTGTGCCGGTTGCGACGCGGACGAGTAGCGGGCGACGGCCTCGATCAGAATCGACAGCCCCAGAACGATCGATAAATAAGAAAGAATTCGGCTACGAGAGATCTCAGACCGGGTTTGTATCACCATGGCACCTCCCTTAAAGAACCGCGTCATTATACGAGAAAACGCGGTCCGGACGGGGAATACCGGCCGGCGGCTACTTTCCCGGGTAATAGACAATGCCCGCCGAGGCACGGAAGGCATTGGGTTTCGCATTCAGTACGTTGGCGCGAAAGTAGTCCGCCTCGAACGCGCGCACGGCAAACTTCCTGCCCAGGCTCACATCCACCCCGCCGCCTGCGGCCGCCGCGAACGCGAAGTCCGAAAAATGCGGACCGGTGGGCGTGACTCGAACCTCCGCGTGAGCGATGCCGACCAGAACGTGCGCGAACGGCCTGACGCCGCCTGCCTTCTTCAACGAGAATCGCGGACCGTACATCAGCGAATGAATGCGCTGCCGGCTCGGCACGCCCTGCAGGACGGGCGTTTTGTAGTGTCCGCTGACTTCCAATGTCCCGCCCACTTTCCGGCGGTTCATGTTCTCGGTCACCGAGAAGGTCCAGCCGTTCAGGTTTTCATTCACGTACCGGCTGGAATAAATGATCGGAGTCGATTTGTAAAACTCGCGAACGTTGGAACGTTGTAAGGAATACCCGCCGAAGAACTCCCATGCGTGCGTGTTCTGAGCAAAAGATGGTGTTGCCGCCAGCAGGAGCAAGAACAGTCGAAAAGACTTCATGTCACCGTCACCACTTCTTCGAAAAGTTTTGGGGAGAGCGGCAAACCCAGCACCCGCAGCCGTTCCAGGAATCCGGGTGACGCGCCTGTTCCGCGAAATCGTCCGAGCACGCGGCCGTCTTCGCCGACTCCGGTCTGCTCGAACACGAAAATATCCTGGACATCGATCTGCAGGCCGCGCAGCCCCACGACCTCGGAAATGTGGGTGACCTTCCGGGTTCCGTCGCTGAGGCGGGCGGTCTGCACCAGTAACTGAATGACCGAAGCCATCTGCTGGCGGATAAAGCGGCTGGGCAGATCGAGCTTCGCCATCATGACCATGGTCTCCAGGCGGCTGAAAGCATCGGCCGGAGAATTGGCGTGGACCGTGGTCATGGAGCCTTCCACGCCGGTGCCCATCGCCTGCAGCATGTCGAGCGCTTCTCCGCCGCGGGTTTCGCCGAGCAGAATCCTGTCGGGCCGCAGGCGGAGCGCGGTCATCAACAGTTGCCGCTGCGTGATCGCGCCTTTGCCTTCGATGTTCGGCGGGCGCGTTTCCATTCGAACGACGTCGTCGATCTGAAGTTGCAGCTCGGCCGTGTCCTCGATCGTGACAATCCGCTCGTGCTCCGGAATGAAGCGCGACAGGCAATTCAGAAATGTGGTCTTCCCCGAACCTGTACCGCCCGAGATCACAATGTTGAGCCGGGCTTCGACGCACGCTGCCAGGAACTCCATCACCGAAGGCGTCAGCGTCTTGTTCTGAAGCATTTCCTCATTCGTGAGGACCTTTCGCCCGAACCGGCGGATCGACAGCGATGGCCCGTCCACGGCGAGCGGCGGAATGATGGCGTTCACGCGCGAACCGTCCGGCAGCCGCGCATCCACCAGGGGCACCGATTCATCGATGCGCCGTCCGACGCTGGAGACAATCTTTTCGATGATGTGCAGCAGGTGGCGGTCGCTCTGAAAGCGGATGCTCGTTTCCGTCAGCTTCCCGTGGCGCTCGATATAGACGTGATTATGGGTGTTCACCAGAATGTCCGATATCGTCGGATCCTTCAGCAATGGTT
>JAHFTY010000004.1:14419-49780 GCA_023265365.1 Acidobacteriota bacterium | reverse complement strand
GAATAGCCCCAACGGGAATCGAACCCGTATTTTGGCCTTGAGAGGGCCACGTCCTGACCGTTAGACGATGGGGCCGAGCGGAATCCAGATTATGCCTGATTCGCTTCCAGTTCCTCCAGTTGCTTTTCGATCTCGCGCAATTCCTCCAGTACCTGGGGAAGTACGCGCCCTCAACTGTTCGACGCCTGGGCCCAGAGTTCCTGAAGTCTATCGAGCAACTGCTCCTTGGTCATAGCGGGTCCACCATAACACGACCGTGGGAGCGATGGTCCGCTCGGAGGTCTCACGGTTCAGTCACCGCAGCGCCGCGACTCGCCGGGCGGCCGCGCGGCCTGACGACCGGAGATACTAATTGCTGCTGTTCGGAGCAAGCCGGACCGCAATCTCTTTCAGAGGAGTGCGGTCCACTTTGATGACGGAACCCTGGTCTTCAGACGTCTTCATGAAGTCCGGGTTCTTATATGCGGCGCCTTCCAACTCCGTCCACGCGAAAAGTTTATAGGCGCCCGGGGCGATCGATCGCAGCGTGAACGCGCCGTTCTGGTCCGTGGTTGTCGTGCGATACAGGTGTTTGGCGTCGCGTGCGTCCGGAACCAGTGCGAGGAGGACGCCGGCTGCTTTCTGCCCTTTCGAATCGGTCACTGTCCCCTCGGCGGTCGTCACGATATTGCTCAGTGTGACGACGGCAGTGTTATCTCCCACGGCGTGCACCTGCAGTCCGTCCTTCATGACGTCGCGATCGCCCTGGCGAATCTGCGACACGTAGGAGTCGGACGGGAAGCCCGAGCAGGTGACCCGATAGATTCCGGCCTGGACGTTGTCCGAAGCCGGAACGGTTCCGTAACTGTCGTTACTCAGATCGCAACGCACGCCGGCCGGCATTTGAAGCGTGACCGGCACGCCCCGGGTCACGGGGATTTCGACGTTCACGTTGTTCCGCACGACTTCGACTGTCCTGCGGCCGAGGCCGATCGGCGCGGCGTTTCCGCGGGACCATCCGGCCACCACCTCGTACGTTCCCGGTGCGACGGGAATCTCCGCCCGCTCGGGTCCTCCCATGATCAGGAGCGGAATCACCACCGAGATGCCCGGCGTGTCTTTACCCTTCCAGCGCAGATATTTATTGAGTGTGTTCTGTATCGTTTCGCCGGTCTGATTCACGAGATGAATCCGAATGCCGGCGCCGCGCACGGAGGGAAGCGTGGCGTCGTCAATCCTGGTGTCGGATCCGCTTTTGACCACGATAGGCATCGGTTTCGTCGGAGTAAAGGGTTCTCCCGGCTCGCGTTCGGCGAGGATGGGTGGCGTGATCTGAATGAGGTAATCGCCCGGATCCACGCCCTCGATACGAAACTCGCCGTGGTCATTCGTCTCGCCACCTTTACCGGTCATTGCCGGCTGCAGGGTGCGATCGCCATTGTCGTCATACCAGTAGCGGAGAAGTTGGGCCCTGGCGTATTGCACGGGTTTCACCTTCGTGTCGTAAACGGCGCCGGAAACGCTGCCGTTCGCGAAAAGCTTCAGCCGGACGCCTCGAACCTGCTGATTGGGACCGACACTGACGAGCACACCATCGGTCGGAAAGCGGTGTCCGTCCACGCGCAGCGGCGCGTAGCCATCTTTGGCGGCATGCAGTCGAACGGTGCCGTGCGGAAGAGTGAAGGTGAACCGGCCTTGCGGATCGGTCGTGATGTTGCGCCGGTCCTTCTCCTGCAGAGCCGTCACATTCACGCCGGCAACCGGCTTGTCGCTGACGCCGTCCACCACCACGCCTTCAATACGTCCCGTGGCGGCCGGCGCAGTCTTCTGCTGCCCGGCAAACGTGAGACTTGCCGCCAGAACAAGAATGCCGGGGACGATGGATCGCATAATGGACCAGTAGAGTGCCATGTTTTCGCACAGAGGTCTAATGCTCCGTCAGCGCGTTCAGCGCCGCCGGCGCCAAACCGGCGGCGCGGTATTCAGAACCGATGACGTCCGGGCAATGTTGCAGAATAGGGTTTGCGCGAAAGGAGCGTGTTGTTTGTTCTGCCGTCATTCAGGGATATGCGGCGGTTGTGATCTCCTGGGTAAAACGTATGCGGAGCAGTTGCGGTTGAAAGCGGCGACGCTGGCCGGCCGGCTGGCATCGGCGGGGGTGAGCATGACGCCGGAGTTCGAACCCTTGTTTCCGAATGACCGGATGCCCGGCGGATTCCGGCAGAAGGTGGCATTCGTTTTTGGTACGAGTCCACATGGCAGCCTGGTGATGGGACACTACGCGCGGGGATCCCAAAAGGTGGTGCCGGTGACCGAATGCCCGGTGCACAGCGCCCGTGGAAATCGGGTGGCGTTCGCTCTGCGCGATCAACTGGTCCGAGCCGGAGTGGAGGCGGCCGGATCCCGGCGAGGCGTCCTGCGGCATTTGCTGGTTCGCGCCAGCCAGGACAATCTCCAGGCGGTGGCCATGCTGGTGGTGACCGGCAATGACAAGAGCCTGCGCCGGCCGGTCCGTGCCTTGATGGACTCCGCAGACCGGCCGGACGGATTCTTCATCAACATCCATCCGGGGCCGGGGCCGTTCATGGTTGGACCGAAGACCATCCCTATTGCCGGACAACGCCATGTTGCCGAGTCCATCAATGGAATCACGTTCCTGATCTCACCGGCCGCCTTCTTTCAGACCAACGCAATGGCCGCCGCTGCACTTCAACGGCTGGTTGTTTCGGCAATCCGGGGAGACCGGGTTCTGGATCTCTACTCCGGAAGCGGACTCTTCTCGCTGGCTCTGGCACGCGAGTCGAGCCGGGTGGTTGCGATCGAGGAAAACAGGGTGGCGGTGAAAGATGCCGAGGCGAATGCGCGAATCAACCGTGTCGCGCCTGGACGTTTACGCCTGATGTGCGCTCGAGTTGAAGACGCCCTGCCCGGCCTGGCACGCGAAGCCTGGGATGCCGTTGTCCTCGACCCGCCACGCCAGGGCTGTCCCCCGGGGGTCATCGCCGGCGTGTTTGACCGGTTGCGCCCGCCCTGTGTCGTCTATGTCTCGTGCAATCCGGACGCCCTGGCCGCGGAGTTGCCGGCAATGCTCCGCGCCGGCTACCGCGTTGACGATGTTCGCGTTGTCGATATGTTTCCGCACACCGAACACATTGAAAGCGTGGTGCGGCTCTCTCGGCTGGCAAACTGAACCCGCGAGGACACGGAGCGGTTCCTTCCAGAATGAACACCACCGTGTTTGACAACTGGCCGGCAGCGCGGATACTGTATGGATAATGGCTAGAATCCAATCCAAATCCGTGCTGGACCAACTGGATGCGCCGCGCGCCGCCGTCGTCGCAACACGTCTCGCGGATCTGATGGGTTTAGTTGAGCATCAGCCGGGGAAGTCCATCAACGAGGACACACTCGCACGCCTGGCCGCAGCGGCTCGGCAGGCGGGAATCGCCGAAGGCATCGCAGTCGGCAGCCAGATCCATCCGCGTCGTCTGCTCGAAGCCTTGGAATCGTCGCCGCTGCCGGAAGGTGAAATCCCCCGGCTGACCGCCATTCTTGGTTATGCGCGGCTGGCTGAATTGGCTGCGGTGTCGGAGCCCTCCCTCCGCCGTTACGCCGCAGGTGAGAGGCAAGTTCCCGATCCTGCGGCGCAGCGGTTGCATTTTTTGGCGTTATTGATAGCGATTCTGCGTGGCAGTTTCAATGAATTCGGCATCCGGCGTTGGTTTGAACGCCCACGCCAGACGCTCGGCGGCCGGACGCCGGCCAGCACGCTGCGCGGCGATTGGTCACCGGATGAACCTGGTCCTCAAGCCGCAATGCAATTAGCGGTCGAGTTACTTGCGTGATCGTTTTCCGCAACACTGACATTGACGTCCCCTTCTTGTGGGAGACCAGCGCTCAGCCACCGGCTCGATGGCACGGCGATGGCGAAGGACCGGCTCAATACTTCTCATCGACGCCTGAATCGGCGTGGGCCGAATTCCTGCGCCACCAGGAGATTCGAGAGGCGGCGGATCTGGCCGGTGTCGAGCGCGTGTTGTGGACGGTGGAGATTGACGACAATGAGCCCGCGGTCGAACCGGACCTTCCCCGCGCCACTCTGACCGGAGACAGAACCAGCTATTGGGCATGCCAGGCCGAAGCTGCACGCCTGCGTACCACCGGCGCCACTCGCCTTGTCGCTCCTTCAGCTGCAGTCGCTCCTCGATCGCATTCGGGATGGCGCGTCGAGGCCGGTCTGCGCCCCGGCACTCGGCGTGCGGAAACAACGATCATCCTGTCTGGCGCTCGGCCAAATCTGACCGGCTGGCGAGCTTGCGCCCCAGGCGCACCTGGAACCGAAGTTCTCGCTCGTGTCCGCTATTCGAAATGACTCTATTCATGTGGATTGGACGCGTCGGCGCTTGCCGCCGCCGCAAACTCAGCCAAGGATTAACGAAAAAATCCGGTCTCGATCCGGTAACCGAAAAACTATGATGCGGCATCCTGGTGGATCATGCTCGGGCCCGTCAGGCGGCCAAGCGCGCAGCCGGCTCGAAGATCAACCTGGATGATGCCTGCGTCGTTACCAGCCGGCCGGATACAAATCTCATTCTCATCGACGAAGCCCTGAACAGCCTGGCGCTCGTGGACTAGGAAAAAAGCCACATCTTCGAACTGCGTTTCTTCGGAGGCCTTTCCATCGAAGAGGCCGCGGAGGATCTTGGAGTTTCAACCAGAACCGTGCAACGGCAGTGGCGACTGGCGAAAGCTTGGCTATACCGTGAAGTCAACTCCGACCCAGAAGGTCCAGTTGAATAAACATGAGACCGAGAACGTCGAGGCGTATGAATTCGGTCCTTCGTCGTGTGAAATAGATTGTGATCGGTTCGAGTGACCTTGGTGGAGCCCGTCTTTCCTGGGCGTACAATTTTCATAATTTACATTGAGAACATAACGCACTTCATGTACATGTAGTACATTATGAAGGGTTACGAAGTTCTGATTGCTGCCAGCGCGGAGAAAGAACTCGCTGGCATGCAAAAGGTGCTTCGTCAGCGAATCATCGAAAAATGTGAAGAGATCGGGAAAGACCCTCGTGGGACGGATTCCAAGAAACTCGACGACGTTACGTATCGAGTCCGCGTTGGCGACTATCGGATTGTCTACAACGTCAACGACAAAGAACGGAAAGTCGTGATTACGAGAATCCGCCATCGGCGCGAGGTCTACCGGAGGTAACGATGGCAAAGATTGCAGTGATTGATGCTCGGAAGGATTTGGCAGATATTCTCAACCGTGCTGCCTATGGGAAGGAGCGTGTCGTGCTCACCCGCCGCGGGAAGGATGTGGCGGCGATCGTTCCGATGGACGACCTAAACATACTCGAAGCGATCGAGGACCACATGGACGTAACAGAAGCGGAGAAGATTCTGGCACGTGTGCGCACGGGCTCGGAGCAGGTCGTTTCGCTTGATGAAGTGAAAGCGAAGTACCAGAACGATGCCAAAGCGGCAAAGAAAACCGCGGGGCCGCGAAAGGGGAAACGATGATTTACAAGCGCGGAAAGTACTACTGGTACGAGTTTGAATTCGCCGGCAAACGACATGCGTACGCCAGTCCGATGCTTCAGCAAGGGGAATCCCCGGCATACGTGAAAGAGCAGATGGGCCATCATTCCATCCCGACCACTGTCGATCTTTACGGCCATCTGATTCCCGGCGGAAACCGCGCTGCTGCCAACCGGCTTTAATCGCACATCCTGCCTACGCCTGCTGCTGCCGCCGCTCAAGCGTAAAAAGAAAGTGCCCCGGGGATCGCAAGCGCAATTTCCCTTCGCGGTCCCACAAAATCCCCCACACTGGCCAGAATACAAACGGCGAGACAATACCCGCCATTCGGTATCTCTTTTTGTGTGTAGGAACTGGGACGCAGGGATTCGAACCCCGATAAGCAGATCCAGAGTCTGCGGTCCTACCGTTGGACGACGTCCCAAAAAGACTCCGGAGATCCTAACAGATCGCGGCGAATCGGGTAAATCGGATTTACGAGTGTCGCTTCAGGCGGCGCGGGGCTTCGGTGATGGTGAAGTCGTGGCCGTTGCGTTCGATCCGCATGTCGCCGAAGCAGGCGGCGTCAATGACGCTCTTTATATAAAGGATGGCGTGGTCGTCGAGGCTGCCGCTCAACTGGTAGGTAAAACGGCGGCCGTCGATCGCGAGGATCTTGATGAGATGAAGATTTTCCGTCTCGTCCAGGGTTTCCACTTCGATGTCGTAGAATGGGTGCTCGAATGAGTCGATCGCCATGGAATCCACAATAGCATGAGCCGGAAATTGATACGCGACGCCGTACATGGCGACATTGAGATGGGTTCCCTCGAAGTGGAGTTGATGGACACGCCGGAGTTCCAGCGGCTGCGCGGAATCAAGCAACTCGGAACGGCGTACCTCGTGTTCCCGTCGGCGGTGCACACGCGTTTCGAGCATTCGCTGGGGACCTCGTGGATGGCCCACCGCATCGTCGAGGCGGTGCGGCGCACGCGCGAAATCTCGAAGGACGAAGAGCTTCTGGTGCGGGTGGCCGCTCTGCTCCACGACATCACGCATATCCCGTTCGGGCATACGCTCGAAGACGAGCGGCGTGTCCTTCCCCGCCACGATAAGGACGACTTCCGCCTCACGTATTTCCTGGGCGAGTCGCGTGTTGGACGGATTCTCGAAAGGGAAGGCATCCAGGACAAGATTGCCGGCATCCTGAAAGGTCAGGACGACTTCATGTCCGACATCGCCTCGGGCGCCATCAGCGCCGACCTGCTGGATTATCTGTGTCGTGACACCTATTTCTGCGGTCTCGCTCAAAACTACGATGCGCGCGTGTTCGAAACTTTCGTCGTCGAGCGGAACCGGCTTGTGATGAATCTTGAAAAGAACGGAATGCTCCGCCGGGACGCATTGTCGGAACTCGTGAACCTGCTGCGCATCCGGTACACCTTGTCCGAGCGCGTTTACTTTCATCACACGAAGATTGCGTCCGGCGCGATGATCTCCAAAGCGGTCGAGCTGGCTCTTCGTGAGGGCTTGAGGCCGGAGCAGTTGCGCGTGTTGAAGGACGAAACGCTGTTCTTAATTCTTACCGAGCGTTTTGGAAAAGAGCCGGCGATTGGCTATCTCATCGACAAGCTCGTGGCCCGGCAGCTTTACAAGGCCTGTTTTGTGCTGACATCCGAGATCGGCGAAGCGCGTCAGCAGGACATCGTGCATCGCTTTCATGACGACCTCGCGGAACGCGACGAGGCCGAGCGCGCGATTGCGCTCGCGGTGGGGATTGAGCCGCGCCAGGTGATTGTTTATTGTCCCTCGATCGGGATGTCGTTGCCGGAGGCCGAGGTTCCGGTGAGGCTCGAAGGCGGGCGTCTTGCGCCGCTCTCCGGCAGCAACAACGACGAAATCCGTATACTGAAAGAGAAGCACAGGGCCCTCTGGAAGTTCTTTGTGTTTGTCGATCGTGTTGCCGCCGGCAAGAGTGAATCGGTACGGCGCGCCGCGGAAAGCGTCATCGCCATTTCGAAATGATTTCATCCACATTTTTCTTTTTGTTTTCGCAGTTGGGCGTCGGCATGATGCTCTGCCTGATGTTCATCTCGCCGCGCAGCATCGGGAACAGTTTTTTCAAGTTTGCGAGCCTGACGGCTGCGATCCTTCTGGGCGTCGTGCTGGGATTCGATTTCCTGTTTCCATCGCCCGTCAGGTCGGGGCAATTGCCGGTGATTCTGCTTGCCGCCTCGGCGCTGTTGATGGCGATTTACAACCGCGTCGTCGACGTGGAGAAATTCACGGCAGCGAACGTCCTGCTCGCCGGCGTGATTGGGACGGGACTGCTATCCATCGTCTGGGACTGTTTTGCTTTTACCAAACTGATGGCGCTGGGCGGATGGGAAAACTGGGTGCTTGTGGTCAACCATCTCTCGGCGACGGCATTATTGGGGTCCGTGATGCTGACCATGGTCTTCGGTCACTGGTATCTGGTCATTCCCCGATTGTCCATTGAGCACCTGGCTCGACTGACCAAAGTCATGAGCGTCGCGATCGGACTCCGGGTGACGGCGATCTTCTTTTCTCTTGTGGTGCTGCGGGCGGAGCAGTCCATTCCTCTGGCGAACGTACTGAATGAGTTGATGATCCGGCAGGGTTTCTTCTTCTGGCCGCGGGTGATCTTCGGTGTGATTGTTCCCATCGTGCTTGCCGTCATGATCTGGAGCACCGTCAAACTGAATCACACGCAGGCCGCGACGGGCTTGTTGTATCTCGGCGTGGTTGCGGTGTTGTTCGGGGAGTTCTTTTCGAAGTTCCTGCTGTTCTCGCTGAATTTGCCGCTCTGACGAAGGTCTTGGATTCCAGCGATGTGACCGGAGGGGAAACTTTGTTTATTGTGGGGAGCGGCCAAGAAGCATTTCGATGTCTTTTTCCATCTGTTCGATCTTGCCCGGCGGGGATCCGATGATGCGCTTGACGATTTTGCCATCCTTCGACACCAGGAAGGTGGTGGGCCAGCCGATGATTCCGCCGAAATCCTGTGCAATCTCATCCGTGCCGACGACGACGGAGTACTGGATCTTGAACTCCTCCACCTTCGGCTTGATGTCCTCCAGCGAGCCGGACTCGACGGTCATTCCGAGGATCTCGACGTCTTTGCCCGCGAACTTTTCCTTCAGCTTGTTGTAGTTCGGAATTTCCGCGATACAGGGGTTGCACCACGTTGCCCAGAAGTCCACAACCGTGACCTTGCCGCGAAGGTCCGAACTTTTCAGCGTGCCGCCTGTAAGCCGGGGCACTTCGAATTGGGGAAGCGGTTTACCGTTGTCCAGCGAGGCCGGCTTGATTTCGGAGGCCGTCCGGGGGGTGTCGGCCGTCTGGCAGCCCGACAGAATCAACGTGAAAACAAGGCCTAAACCGAGTTTTTTCATAGCGTCACTATAGCATCTCATATAATCGGGGCCGGCATGCGACAACGGAAAGAACTGCTACATCTGCTGGCACAGAAGAACCTGAAAAGGACTTCGCAACGGGCGTTGATCTGGGGAGCGTTGCTCGACGTGAAGGGGCATCCTTCTGTGGAGCAACTTCGCGATCTGCTGATTGCGAAAGGCCACCGTATCGGCGTCGCGACCATTTACCGGACGCTGAAGATTCTGCTCGCCTCCGGGTTTGTCCGGCAGTCGAGACTGAACGGCATGACCCGCTACGAGCCTGTGTTTGGGCAGCCCAATCATCTGCATTTCATTTGCAACAGCTGTGGTAGCAACGTAGAGTTTCCGTCGCGCAAGGTGGAAACCCTCATCCGGCAGGTGACGAAGGAACATGGTTTCGAGGAGCGTTACAGCCGCTATGCGATTCACGGCCTCTGCAAATCCTGCGTCAGGAAGGAAGCGAAGCACGCCGGCATGAGCCAGAAGCAGCGCCTTGAGAAAACCATGATTCGCGACGCGCTTGAACTGACCCTGGCGATCGAGCGCCGCGGCTACACGTTTTACAGTAATGCGGCCCGCAAGACGAAGGACTCCGGAGGACGTTTGATGTTCCATCGACTGGCTGCCGAGGAATCGGGTCATTTGCGCCGTCTTCAGGAAGAGTATCGGATGCTGATGATCGGGAGCCCGTGGCTCACGAAAGAGCCGGCGCGACTGCCGGTGAGCCGGAAGATTGCGGACGGAATCTTTCCACAGAAGGCGCTGTTGAAGATTGAAGTCATGGAAGGCACCAGCGATCTGAAGGCCCTGAATCTCGCGATGGACCTGGAACGCCGGTCTCACCGGTTCTTCAGCGATTTTGCCCGGCAGATCGCCGACCGCCGGGGCAAGAAGATTTTTCTGGAGGTTGCCGAGGATGAAGCGTCTCATCTTCAGGCGTTGATGTCGGAATACGACACGCTCGTTAAGAAAAGGGGAAAATAATGCGTATCCTGAAGGCGGTCTTCCTGATGCTGCTCCTGACCCGGTTCGCCTTCCCTCAAAGTCAGATGTCCTCGGGCGACATCAAGGGTTCCATCTCCGATGTAACCGGTGGCGTCATTCCGAACGCGAAGGTCACCGCAACGAATATTGAAACCGGAGTCGCCAGGACCGTCACATCCGATGCCGAAGGAAGCTTCCGGTTCCTGGTGCTTCCGCCGGCGTCCTACGAGTTGAAGATCGAGGTCCCCGGGTTTTCGATCTACACGCGCCGTCCCGTTCAGGTCACGGTCGGGCAGGCTGTCGTGGCGGACGCGCAGTTGAAGCCGGCGGCGATTCAACAGGAAGTGGTGGTGCAGGAGGAACTGGCCCTCATCGAGACCGAAAAGGTGCAGCAGTCCGACACGATTACCGAAGAGCGCATCCAGAACCTTCCCATCAACGAGCGGAACTTTCTCAATTTTTCGCTTCTCACTCCCGGCGTCACGGACGGCAAAGGCCTGGTCACCTTCGGCCTGCCGATGGCGCCGACCTCCGGCCTTTCTTTTCTCGGACAGGGCGGCCGCTCGAACAACGTCACCATCGACGGCGTCGACAACAACGACAACGCCGTCGCCGCGGTCCGTTCGACCATGAGCCAGGAAGCCGTTCAGGAATTCCAGATCAACCGGTCCAACTATTCCGCCGAGTTCGGCCGCGCCGCCGGGGGCATGATCAACATCGTGTCGAAGTCCGGAACCAACGAGTGGCATGGGAACGTCTTTACGTTTTTCCGCGATCAGTCGCTCGATGCGCGCAATCCGTTCGCGTTCGGCGCGCTCGGCGCGAATATCGATCCGCCGTACTCGAGGCAGCAGGCGGGCTTCACGGTGGGCGGTCCGCTGAAGAGGGATCGCAGTTTCATCTTTCTTTCCTATGAAGGACTGCGTCAACGGGAATCCCGTTTTTCAACGTTCCTGGAGAACGACAAGTTTTTCCAGGCGACCCCGTCACAGCGAGCCCTGCTTGCCGGCATGTCCGCAAGCCCCAGCGTCCAGCTTCGCACCATCGCCGCGCAGTTCGGCGCGTTATTGACGACCAACGAGCAGTTGTTCCCGGACACCGTGCGTCTGCTCCGCTCCAACAGCGGCGCTTTCCCCTTCCGCAACAACGACAACACCGCATCGCTGCGCATCGATCATTCGGTGAACGGGACGAACCAGCTTTTCGGCCGATTCACCTTTTCCGACATCGACACGGTGGGTGGCGCGTTCGGAGGCTTGAAGGGACCGTCTCGCGGCGCGAATTATCAGATTCAGGATTTCTCGGGCGTCTTCGGCGATACGCACTTCTTCAGTCCGATACGCGTGAACGAATTCCGCTTTCAATACGCCAATCGCGACTATGCGACCCTGCCGCGCGATCCGTATGGGCCCGAAATCAACATCAACGGCGTCGCTCTGCTGGGCCGCGATTTCTTCCTGCCGTCGACCCGCAATGAAAAGCGTTACCAGTTTCTGGACAACTTCACGGCCGTTGTCGGCAAGCATGAGCTGAAATTTGGAGGCGACTACAACTACATTCCGTTCAACACCGTTACGGAAGTCTTCCTCGGCGGCCGATTCATTTTCGGCGAACAGGTGCCTCTGGGTCTCGTGCTGGACAGCTTTGCCGGGGCCGGAACCGCCAGCGGCATCGGCGCCCAACTCGCGGGAGCGGGCCGGGCCGATCTGATTCCGAACCTGTCCGCGCCGATCAGCGCGCTGCAGTCGTACAACTTCGGTTTGCCGATCGTTTACCAGCAGGGTTTCGGCAATCCCAAAGCGGCCTTGACCAATCACCTGTTTTCGGGCTACGTGCAGGACTCTTTCAAAGCGGCGTCGAACCTGACGCTCAACATGGGATTGCGGTACGACGTCGAGTTGCAGCCCAAGCCGATCCACCGCGACAAGAACAATTTCGGCCCCCGCCTGGGCTTCTCATACAGTCCGGACGCGAAGACTGTGGTGCGCGGCGGATATGGCGTTTACTTTGCGCCGTTGTTTGAAGCCATCGCTTTCGTCGGCCGCGTTCTGGACGGCACCCAGATTTCGCAAGTGTTCGTTCCGTTGACAGGCCTGCCCCAACTCGGGATCAACGCCACGTCCGCACAGGTGTGGGGACGCGCAAAGGCCGTGGCCTGCACGGGCACGGCCCTGGCCTCGAATCCCTATCCGTGCACGCGATCGCTCACCGAAGCGGACATTGCGCCGCTGGGCATCCGTCCCGGGGTCACCCCTCCGGTTCTGTTGCGAGCGGATGCGGGCGTGGTGAATCCATACAGCCAGCAGTTCAGTTTCGGCCTGGATCGTGAAGTGGCCGGAACGATGAATCTCAGCCTGAACTATCTCGGAAACCGCGGGCTGAAGCTGGTGCGTTCGCGAAACGTGAACCTGAGGCAGGTGGGAACGAATGCCTTCGGACCGACCTTCACTTCCATCAATCCGAGGATTCTGCAGGACAACATCGCGGAGTCGTCCGGCGGTTCCATTTATCACGGCCTGGCGACGAGCGTGTCGAAGCGTTTCAGCGATCACTATCAGTTTCAGGTGTCGTACACGTTCTCAAAAGCGATCGACGACACCACGGATTTCATCACGGACCTGCAGCCGGCCAATCAGCTGGACCTTCGGGCCGAGCGCTCATTGTCGTCGTTCGATGAGCGGCACCGGCTTGTGGTCAGCGGCGTGTTCGGATCGCCGCTCGATCCGGCGTCGGGTGTGGGACGGGTTCTTTCCGGCGTGACGCTGTCTCCCATCGTCACGTACTCGAGCGGGCATCCGTTCAACCTGCTGCTCGGCTTTGACGCCAACAACGACACGCAGGCCAACACCGACCGGCCCCTCGGAGCGGGACGCAATACGGGCATGGGCCCGAACTACATGAGCTTCGACGTTCGCCTTGCCAAGCAGGCATCGTTTGGTCCCGACCGCCACTATGGTCTGGAAGGCATCTTCGAGGCGTTCAACCTGTTCAACCGGGTGAATTACTCCGGCGTGAACAACGTTGTCGGCAACACCACGTTCACAACGTATCGGGTGGATGCCCGCAAAGACGTGAGCCCGACGGATCCGCTCGGCTTTACCTCCGCGTCGGACCCGCGCCAGATCCAGTTGGGAGTCAAGTTCCGTTTCTAGAACAATGAAAACCATAGCGGTAATTCCCGGCGACGGGATCGGTGTGGACGTGACGCGCGAGTGCATGCGCGTCCTCCATCGCGTCAACGACACCTTCAGCGCCGGTCTTGAATTCACCGAGTTCGACTGGAGCGCCGACAAGTATCTCCAGGAAGGCGTGACCCTGCCCGCCGGCGCGCTCGACATGCTGCGGAACGACTTTGCGGCGATTCTCTTCGGAGCCATCGGCGATCCGCGGGTTCCCGATAACCGGCACGCCGCCGACATCCTTCTGGGCATGCGTTTCGGCCTCGATCTCTACGCGAATGTCCGGCCCGTGGTGCTCATGCACGAAAAACTCTGCCCATTGAAGAACGCCGCTGTGGAAAACGTGAACTTCACCGTGATCCGCGAAAACACGGAAGGCGCTTACGTCAATGCGGGCGGCGTGTTCAAGAAGGGCACCGCGGACGAGATCGCAACGCAGGAGGAGATTCATACGCGCAAGGGCGTCGAGCGCGTGATCGCCTATGCCTACGAGTACGCGCAGGCGAAGGGCCGCGGCCAAGTGTGCATGAGCGACAAATCGAACGTCATGCGCTTCGCCGGCGATCTGTGGCAGCGGACTTTCAAAGACGTCGGGGCGCGGTATCCGGGCATCCGGTCAAGCCATCTGTACGTGGACGCGCTGACGCTGCTGATGGTGTTGAAACCCGCGGACTTCGAGGTGATCGTTACCAATAATATGTTCGGCGATATCGTGACGGATCTCGCGGCCGCGCTGCAGGGCGGTTTGGGAATGGCGGCCTCCGGAAACATCAATCCCGGGGGAGTTTCCTTGTTCGAGCCGGTCCACGGTTCGGCGCCGCCGCTGGCAGGCAGGAACGTGGCGAATCCGATGGGCTCGATCCTTACCGCCGCGATGATGCTCGAACATCTCGGTTTGGCGGAGCCGGCCCGGACGATCGAGTCGGCTGTTGCGAAGTGTGTTGCTGCGGACCAGACGACCTCGGACATCGGCGGCAAACTCGGGACCCGCGAAGTCACCGACGCCATCCTCTCGTATTTGTAAACCCCTGTCATGAATGCGCGGCTCGACCGGCTTTTTCATCTGACCGAGTCCGGCTCGACGGTCCGGACTGAAGTGCTTGCCGGCGTGACGACGTTCATGACCATGTCGTACATCATCTTCGTCCAGCCCGCGGTTCTCTCGACAACCGGCATGGATTTCCAGGCGGTTCTCGCCGCGACGTGTATCGTCAGCGCTCTGTCGACCTTCCTCATGGCATTCCTCGCCAACTATCCGATCGCCGTGGCGCCCGCGATGGGTCACAATTTCTTCTTTGCATTCACGGTCGTCGCCGGAATGCACTACTCCTGGCAGATCGCGCTCGGCGCGGTGTTCATTTCAGGGATTGTGTTTCTCATCATGTCGGTCTGGGGAGTACGGGAGGCGCTGGTCTATGCGATTCCGGATTCCCTGAAGCGCGGAATCGCGGTGGGAATCGGGTTGCTCATTACGCTGGTCGGTCTCGAATGGAGTGGCCTGGTTACCGCGAATCCGGCAACGCTGCTCACACTCGGTAACCTGCATGAACCGGCGGTCTGGATGTCGGGGGCAGGACTCATGGTGGCGTGTTCGCTGCTGGTCCGCCGCTCGAGGGGCGCCATCCTTGCGGGCATTCTCACGAGCACGATCATCGGTCTGATGCTCGGCGTGGTGCGCTTTCACGGCGTCGTGAGCGCTCCGCCGTCGATCGCGTCGATCGCGTTCAAACTGGACGTTCTGGGCGCATTCAAACTCGGCGCCATCCCGGTGATCTTCATTTTCTTTTTTCTCGATCTCTTCGACAGCATCGGCTCGCTGATCGGAATAGCGGAGCAGGGCGGTTTTATGCGAAAGGGCGAACTGCCGCGCGCCCGGGAAGCGCTGCTGGCGGATGCCATCGGCACATCGATCGCGGGCCTGCTGGGGAATTCACCGGTCGTCAGCTACATCGAAAGCGCGGCGGGCGTGGCGGAGGGTGCGAAGACGGGGCTGGCCAGTGTGGTGACGGGGCTGCTCATGCTGTCCGGGCTGTTCTTTGCGCCGCTGGCGCAGATGGTCGGCGAAGGGTACAAGGCGGCTTCCGGTCTGACGCTCTATCCGACGGTGGCGCCCGCGTTGATCGTTGTGGGCGCTTTCATGATGCGTGGAGCCGGACGAATCGAATGGAGCGATCCGCTGGAATACATTCCGGCATTCATCACGATGGCCCTGATCCCGTTCACGTTCAGCATCACGGATGGCATCGCCTTCGGATTCATCAGCTACGTGGCGTTGTGCCTGACTTCGGGCCGGTGGCGCAAGCTGCATTGGCTGATGGTCCTCTTCACCGCCTTGTTTCTCGTCCGCTACATCGCCCTCTAGAATTTTGGCCCGTCACTGGATTGCTGGTGAAACCGGGGCCGGACACCGTATATAAGGTTGGGCCTACGAATGGAGGGACTATGCTCGGAACATGGCTACTCGGCGCGCTCGTGTTGATCCAGGCAGCGCCCCGTCCGGTCCGTTACGAAGCGACGATCAATTCTGTGAAATACACCTTCGGGCCGGCAGAACCGGTTGCGCGTGTGCGCGCCGGTGAGATTGTGGAAACGAACACGCTGGATGCGGCAGGCGGCGCTCTTCAAAAACGGGGAGATACGCTCAGCAAGGCGAAGGGGTTCAACCCGCTGACCGGGCCGTTCTTCATCGAAGGTGCGCAGCCGGGCGACACGATAGCCGTGAAGATTCTGGACCTGCAGGTCGAAGGCAGCGTGGGCTGGGGGGCGAATGCTCCAGGTTTTGGAATCCTGAATACCAACAAGTTCACGCCGATGATCAGTCCCGATTTTTCGGAGAACGTGTGGTTCTACGACATCGACAAGGCCTCCAATACGGCAACCTTCAAGGCGATTCACTCCAACTTCACCACGAAGATCCCGATGAAGCCTTTCCTCGGCTGCGTCGGCGTAGCGCCGGCGGGAGGCGAATCGCGGAACTCCCAAACTCCCGGCGAGTGGGGCGGCAACATGGATTCACCCGAAGCCAGTGTCGGCCACACGCTGTACCTGCCGGTCAATGTTGCGGGCGCATTGCTGTACGTCGGTGACGGGCATGCGGCCCAGGGCGATGGCGAATTGGCCGGAACCGCGATCGAGGTGCCGACCCGCGTCCGCTTTCAGGTCGACATCATCAAAGGCAAGACGATCGACTGGCCGCGGTTCGAAACCGCGGAGTCGCTGATGGCGGTGGGCGTTACCCGTCCGCTCGACGATGCGCTGCGTATCGCGGCATCCGAACTCGTGAAATGGATCGAAAAAGATTACGGTCTGAACCGGGTGGACGCCTACGAACTCCTGTCGGTCGCGGCTCGCATCCATCTGACGGAAATGGTCGATCCCAACTACGTCGTGATCGCGATCATCGATAAGAAATACCTGCCGCCGAAGCGTTGACCCGGTAGCGCCACCCCCGCGGATTTCAAGGCGCAGGTGTGCGTGTAGGACGAAGCGCCGAACCAGGACAGGAATCGCGCTCAGCGTGGACGCGCCCCGCCCCTGAATTTAGAACTCTCTGACCGGTGGCGCCTGGTCCGGGCCAAGACGCCCGGTCTCGATACGGGCGACGTAGTAGTTCTCTCCGCCGACGCCGCATCCCGCCATCCGGCGCAGCATCGCGAGCTGCCCGACGTGCGTGAGCGCGTCCGCGATTGGACCTTGAAAGAATCGGTCCGCAGGTACAAGCCAGGGGTTCCTCCGAAGCGAGTCGCCGGTCGAACGCCTCCAGAGCCGCGAAGAATCTCGCGGCTTCCTGGTCCCACGGCTGCGGCGGCGCGTCGCGCCATGCGGGCGTGCCATTTGCCATGGACAAGCCCCAGTCCAGGAGATCGCTGATGTGCGAGAGGATTTTCAGTGGCGTCCGGTCCGGAGAGCCTGCCGGAAACTCCGCAAACGACGGCGGCGCATTTCGGATCGCACGATTCGCGCGATAGGCCAGTGTCGCAAGCGCGTGTCGAATGGGGACAGTCCCCGAACTCCACAAACTCCACAGGACTGCGTCATGATGGACCCCCTCGCTCTCTTGGCTTTGGGCCGGGCTTTGTCGGCGCCAACCTCCGTCCGGTCAGATGCTCGGCCATTTTCAGGAAGCCATCGTCGCCGCAAGGACGGCCCGTTCCCGTCCGTTCCCGGATTCGTTCATCCAGGTTCGATTCGTTTTCTCCGGCCAGCCACCGGCGCCACTGCTCCGGCTGCATGCCCTGAGGCTGGTTATTCCGCATCACCACAGGGTCGGCGGCCCGTCCGCAGTGAAAGGCGGCGCTGGACCATCTATAGTCTTCTGCGCGTTCCACCATCCCGGCCCGCACCGGATTTCGTTCGACGTAACGCATTGCCGCCCAAAAGTGCGCGTCGTCCAGGGCACAGGAATAGAACCGTGCCTGCCAGACGTGTCCGGCTTTCTGATACTTGACATTGAATTCCGACGCATACATTCCGTGACAACGGTGCAGGGCGCGGTACATCGAATCCCTGGCCGCCGGGACCCCCACAATGTGGACGTGATTGGTCATCACGCAATAGGCTTGAACCGAGAGCCCATAGCGTTCGGCATTCTCTTGCAGGAGTTCCAGATACCTCCGACGATCGGCGTCGTCTAGAAACACCGGCATCCGCCGGACGCCGCGCTGAGTGATGTGATGAGGAACTTCCGGAATCACGGCTCGAGCGATTCGAGGCATGTTGCTCCTGGCGGGCAACCCGTTCGTGCGAGCGCCACGTTCAAAAGCAAGGGGCGACCACAATAATTCCTGAACCAAGCGGTGATCGCAAGTTCTTTCAGAGGAGAGTTCGGGGACTGTCCCCAAACCGTCACTTCACGCTGACGCTGTTGGGTCGTCCCGAATTCGAGTAAAAGAGCAGCGTGCCGCCATTCGGTTCCGACGAGCTGCTGAACACGATGAACTGGGTGGTGTAGCCGCCGCCGTTCACGAAATGCGCGAAGTATTTGTCGGCGGCCGGCGTCGCCGGGGTTTCCATGACCGGCGAAGTGGTGGTGATGAGAAAGTCCGATCGTTCGTTGTAGCGACCCCGGAGTCCAACGACCGAGAGAGTCGAGGCGCTTGTGATCCGAAGCACCCCCTGGAAGGGAAGCCGCAACGATTCGAAACCGGGAATCTGTCCGATAAAGCTCGCGAGTTGACCGTTTGCCGGAATGCTGACGGTCGTGCGGGCGGCGGAACTGCCATTCAGGTTGGTCAGTTCGAGGGTCACGCTGGCGGGTGAAGCGGAGGTATTCGTGATGGCCACACCCGACTGAATCAATCCGTTTTCGGAAGACTCGACATACACCCGAAATGTCTTCGCTTCGGGAATCGCCGGCACTCCCGCCTCCGCGACGCGGACGCCGCCATTGCGGTATGAAAAGACCAGCGATCCTCGCGGGTTCGACGTGCCCGCCGCTGCCGTGAACCGCACGGATCCCACGCTGACGGCGCTTGCGGTTCCGGGCGTTGAGTAGCGGGCCGCGCTCCTGGCCGCGATCGAGTAGCTCAACGGGGCGCCCGTCGCGAGTCCGGCCTGGTCGAAGAACTGATAGGTCCCGGAGATCGCCGAGTCCGACGGATTCACGAGGAGGATCTGTGTTTGCCAGCCTCCGCCGTCGGCAAAATGTGGAAACACCAACCTGGATGAGGTCACCTCGGATACCGGCAGCGTGGTGAGAAGGAACTCGCCGCGCTCGTTGACGGTGCCGCGCAATGCGACGACCGATACCGGTCTGATCGAACTGAACGTGAACGCTCCGACGAAGTCGGCCGGACCGTCGAACGGAGGTTCATTGAGGAACGAAGCGATCTGACTGTTGGCGGGAATGACGGTCGAACCCGACTTGATCTGGACTCCGGCGCCGTTGGTGAAATAGAACGAGACGGTGACCGGGTCCGCTCCCGGATTCGCCATGGCGATGCCACTGTTCACCGGGCCATTCGTCTCGGCAAAGATGCGGCCGCCGGTGACCGGCGCGGAAGCGGACACGGCGGTTTCCGTCACGAGCACGTTGTTCTGACGGAATCCGAAGATGGCGAGCCCTTCCGCAGACGGATTGTTGGGTAGCGGGGTCAGCTTCGCATAACCGACCGTCGTCGAGGCGCTTTCGCCGGTTCCGTTGATCGCGACGCCGCCGCGATCGCCGATGGTAAACGGAATTTCCGTCATCGACCGCGATCCGGGAGCGGTCACCGACAGAAAGGTCAGGCACATTTCATCGGTGGTCTTTTCGCCCCATCGCACGGGAACCGGAGGATTCGAGGGGTTGCGCGGATTGTTCGACGAGTTGTCGTACCACGCTCGCGACGTCACCACCGTTCCCGCAGGCAACCGTACCGGTTCCTTGAACGTATAAGTCGCCTGCCATTGGAAGTCCCAGTCCGTAATGTGGACCAGCTCTTTCGTAGCGCCGTTGGGGAACCGGGCTTCCACCAGGACTTCCCGTCCCAGCAGATGCATGTGGGGCGTGACGGCGGTGAGGTCGAGCGTGGTCGGAATGGGCATGACGGCTGTGACGAGATACCGGGAGTTCCCGGCAGGAATCGAGAACAGCGGATTCACGACCGGCCAGTATTCCACCGGCCTCAGTTTCGACGGCGACAGGAACATCCCGATCCGAGTCCTGTCCGGGGCGGGAGGACCGTCCGTCGGATGCGAAAGATGGCCGAGAGGGCTGTAATGCACCTGCATCACAATTCTTGAATTCGCCGGAACCGTGACGCCGACACCGAGCGGGAAGATCTCCGGCGTCATCCCGGGGACCCATCCACCGAGAGCGCTGTCGGGAATGAAGCCCGGACCGCCAAAACACGTATAGCCGGGGCCGGGATCCGCGGCGTCGAGGCCGGCGGAGATTCCGGTGGTGTCGATGAACAGAAGAACGTGATGGACGATTTCTCGATTACCCGGCAGGACTTCGTATCCACGGACGTTCAAATCGGCGATCGAGTTCACCGGCATCGTGAAGCAGCGGTAGATTTCGCCGCCGGCCGGATTCAGTGCATAGGAGACGTCCGGTTGCACGACGACATCGGGTGTGTTGTAGGTCCAGATGGCGGGAAACTTGATCGGCTCGGGGAGATCGTTCGGCGATCCTTCGATCATGCCTTCATCCACCCAGCGGACGATCGTCTGGATCTCCTGATCGGTCAGCATTCGTTCCCCTTGAAACACACCTTTCGACCCGACCGGCTTCCATGGCGGCATGGCGCGCGACTGGACCTGCCGTTTGATGGCGGTGGCGTGCGTCAGCGCGTCGGTGAAGGTCAGGAGCGGAAATGGGGCGATGTTGTCGGTCCGGTGACAAGTCTGGCATTGCTGCTGGAAGATGCGAATCACCTGATTGTTGAAGGTAATCAGCGGATCTGCCGCGTTGGCGTCGACGGTGCACAGTAACGCAAAGATGAAGCAGACCGATTTCAGCAGTCTCATACCCGGTGTCCTGTGAGGTAAACGTCCCTGATGCAGTCCGAATCCGCGCGATAACAGAGACGGGAAAGCACATGGTCGGGGCTATTGTATGCTCCTTTTCCGGGAATCGGATCGGTCCTTCGATGATCCACGATCACAAAGTCGGCGTCCTTGCCGGGCGCGAAATTGCCGGTGCGATCCGCCACGTTCAGCGCTTCGGCGCCCCCCAGTGTCGCGAGGTACAACGCGCTTCGCGGCGACATCCAGGTGGAGTTGGACGCCTCTCCCATTTGCCGGAACATGGAGAGCGATGGCCCCCCCGAAACGTCGCTGCCAAGCCCGACCTTCAATCCCGCATCTCTCAATCGCGCGAACGGCATCACGCCGCTGCGCAGCGTCCGGTTCGAGTACGGGCAGAACGCGATGTTCGTTTCCGTCTCGGAGAGCCTGCCGATCTCTCCGTTCGACAGGTGAATGCAGTGCGCCACGATGGTTCGCCGGCCAAGCAGTCCCGCGAAGTCGTAAACGTCGGTATACGACGAGCGTTCCGGGAACAGCGATCGGATCCAGTCGACTTCGGCCTTGTTCTCGCTGAGGTGCGTCTGGATAAAGGCGTTCCGTTCCTTTGCGGCGTTCCCGGTGCGTTGCATCAACTCCATCGAGCACGATCCGGCAAACCGCGGTGTGAAAACGTAGCGCAGGCGCCCGCCGTTCGCGCCGTCCCATTTCTCGTGAAGGCGGATGCTGGCGTCGACCGCCTCGCCGGTATCTTCTAATAAAGGTGGCGGCGCATGCCGGTCCATCATGGCCTTGCCGATGAAGGCCCGGATGCCGCGGCTTCGCGCGGCTTCAAATGCGATATCCGTGGCGTGTTCATGAATGGAGCAGTAGACACTGGCGCAGGTTGTGCCGTTAGCGAGCAGCGCGTCGAAAAAAGATTCCGAGATCAGCCGGGCATATTCCGGATCGGAGAACCGCGCCTCTTCGGGATAGGTCAATCGGTCGAGCCAGTCCAGCAGCGACTCGCTGCCGAGTCCCATGATGGCGAACTGCGGAAGGTGGACATGCGTGTCGACGAAACCGGGAAGGATCGCATCGCCGTTGAAGTCGAGAAACTCCGCGTCCGGAAATTGGGGCCGGGGATCGGCGCTGCCGATGCTCTCGATGCGGCCATCGTGGACGACGAGGTATCCGGGGTCGTAGGCGTCCACCCGGTCGAAGGCGACGGGGTTCATGACCAGGCCGCGGAAGATGCGTCTAATACCTGGAGTAATCGCCATAACGAGGTTTGCGCCCGAGGACGCCGAGGAGAATCATTCCGATGACGAAGCCGCCGATGTGCGCCCACCAGGCAACACCGCCGGAGCTGGTTGTGGCAACCGCGAGCGACGCCATTCCCGAGAACAGTTGCATGACGAACCAGAAAAACAAAACGACCAGCGCCGGGATCTCGATCACCTGGATAAAGATGAAGATCGGAACCAGCGTCAGAACCCGCGCGCCCGGATAGGACAGCATGTAGGCGCCCAGCACGCCCGCTATCGCGCCGCTTGCGCCGACACTGGGAATGACGGAATTTACGTTCAACGCCATGTGGACGATTCCCGCGCCGAGGCCGCACAGCAGGTAGAATAGGAGAAACCGGAAGTGCCCGAGTTTATCTTCGACGTTGTCGCCGAATATCCAGAGGTACCACATGTTTCCGATGAGATGCATCCAGCCGCCATGCAGGAACATGGAAGTGAAGAACGGAACGATGTATGGCTCCGCTAAGAACTGTGCCGGAACGACCCCGAAAGCGTAGATGAAAGCCTGAAGCGTTCGAGGACCGAGTGAGATCTCGAAGACAAAGACGAGCACATTGAGAATGATGATCAGAACGGTGATGAAAGGAATCGTGCGGGAAGGAATGTTGTCTTTGAACGGAATCATCGTCGTATTGCTTTCCGCAACCCTTGCCGTTGCGACGCCCCAGTCGTCCGCCGTCACCTACCAGCAGGCTGCGGACGCCCTGTACAACCTCGACTTTAGCATCGCCGAAGCGGCATTCAATAGCCTGATCCGGCAGGACGAATCCAATCCGGATTACTGGAACGGTCTCGCCTCCACGATCTGGCTCAAGATTCTCTACGACCAGCAGAAACTGAACGTGGCCAGCTACTCGGGACCCGACATTGGCGACAAACGGTCGCGCGACTCCATCAAACCGGCAGACGAAAAACGGCTGCGCGACACCGTCAACATGGCGATAGCGAAGGCCGGCGCCATGCGCGGACGAAACCCGAAAGATGTGCGCGCTTTATATGCACTCGGCGTTTCGAACGCGACCCTCGCGGCGTTCGAAGGTATTGCCCAGCGTTCGTATCGCTCCGCCGTCAGCCGTGCGAAAACCGCAAGGAACTACCACCAGCAGGTGCTGAAACTCGACCCGAATTTCCACGATGCTCAACTGGCCATCGGAACCTTCGATTACGGCGTGAGCGTCATTCCCCCGTTCTTCCGCATGATCGCCTGCATCTTTGGCGTGTGCGGCTCGGGCAAGGATGAAGGCATCCGCAAGCTGCAAATCGCCGCCACGAAGGGGGCTCGCGCATCCACGGATGCGAAGCTGATCCTCATCGTGGCCTACAACCGGGAAAAGCGTTTCGCGGAGTCGCTTCACCTCATCGATGAGTTGCTCGCCAAATATCCACGGAACTTCCAGCTCGAACTGGAAAAGGCCGGCGTTTACGAAAAGATGAAGAACTGGAACGGCGCGGTCCAGGTGTATCAGCACGTTCTTTCCAAAACCGTCGCAAAACAGGATGGCTACGACCGGCTTCGCGAAGAACTCGTCTATAGGGAACTTGGCGAAGCCAACGTTTACCGCCTGGACCTCGACGACGCCATTGCCGCTTTCAATAAGGTGGTGACCGGCGCCAGAGCCACGCCGGAAGAGAAGGCGGATGCCTACATCTGGCTGGGAAAAATCTACGACTCGCGCAACGAACGTCAGAAAGCGGTCCAGCAGTACAACGCCGTCCTTAAGCTGGATTGCGGTTCCGATTACAAAGAAACTGCCCAGGGATTCATCCGGAAACCGTACAAGGGATAGGCGGCAGACGAGGAAAATCGTTTTCCACAAGGACTTCTCCCCGCCCTGGCCAAGGCGGGGTGCCGCGAAGCGGCGGGGCGGTTCGTTCAACAAAATCAGTTTCTACAGCACCACCCCGGCGCTTCGCGCCACCCCTCCCCGTCGAGGAGGGGAAAACGCTTTTCCTCGATTTCGCTTCATTGGGACAGCAGTACTTCAACGAGACATCTGACTTTTTGTGCAAAGCCGCCAAGGCGGGGAAAAGTCTTTATCCTGCGACTCTATCCATGACCATCGCGCCGCCTGCTACGATCGCCGATTTCCGGCGATCAACGTCTGAACGTCTTCAAGCGACGGAATCCCGCGGCGGGCGCCAATCTGTGTGCACTTCAGAGCGGCGGCGGCATTGGCGAAGCGGACGATGTCGTCGAGAATCCACTTCTGAAGCAATCCGTAAATGAACGCGCCGTGGAAAACATCACCGGCGCCTGTGGTATCCGCGACCGGAACCGTGAATGCCGGGGAGTGAAGAATGCGTCCTCTCTCGAAGAAGACCGCCCCGCAATCGCCCATCGTGACTCCGGCAACCGGCGAGCGAAAACGGTCGGCCAGGGCGCGGACGGAATCTTCGGGACTCCGCTCTCCGAAAAGGGCCTTCGCGAAGTCCTGGGCAGCAATGAGGTAGTCCACGTTTCGCAGGAGTTCCTCCGTGGTGTGGTCGTAAACCTCATCGATATCGATGACCACCGGAATGCCGGCCTCGCGGGCGAAGCGGGCGGCCTTGAGCGCGGCCGCGGAGTCGCAGCCGTCGAGATGAAGGACTCGCGCAGACGTAATGCTCTCGCGTTGGAGGTTTTCAGCGAGGCAATCGAGGAGGGGATCGTGGTGCCAGAGAATGGTCCGCTCGCCGACGCCCTCTTCGAGAACGATCACGGCAAACTGCGTGGTCGCTCCTTCCACAACGCGAACAAACTGGGTGCTCAATCCCGCGTCGCGCAGACTCGCGAGCTGAGCCTTTCCGGCGTCGTCGCCGCCGACGGAGCCTATGTATCGGGCAGTCAGCCCAAAGCGCGCGCAGGCGGCCAGGGCGGTGGCCACTTGTCCGCCGGGTTCCACGCGGACTCTTTGAATGGCGGTTTTGGTCTTGGGTTCCGGATACCGATCGACGACGCAGATCGTGTCCATCGCGTTCAACCCGAGTCCCACCACGTCAACGGTTGGAAGCATTGCGTCTTACCAGGTGGTCTCGACGAGACCCGAATCGCAGATCTCCCTGTTCTTGGTGATCAGAGGAACTCCCAGGCGCAACGCTGTCCCGGCGATGAGGCGGTCGAACGGGTCCTTGAAAGAGAACGTCCGGGCCTGGTCGATATCCTGCCATTCCAGCGGTGCGATCAGGAAGCCGGTCGTGGAGTCGAATGCGCGACACCACCGGTCGAACGGCATCGGCAAGGCCAAGGCCCCGCCGGCGATCCGCTGTGTAACCTCCCACAGAACGACGGTTGGAATGTAAATCAGAGTTTCATTCTCATCGGCACTGTTGAACAAGCGGCGGGCGTTCCTGCCCAATCGGCTGAACTGTTGGCCGGAGTAGTAAACCAGTGAGTGAGTGTCGGTGACGTACATCGTCAGGTAGCGTCCTTGTCCCAGCGTTTCATCCGGTCTTCCCACTGCCCGATTCTTTCTTCCTTCGCCTTCGCAAGCGCTTCGTCGATGTCGACGCCAGGCGTGACTCTCAGGGATCCCGCAAGGCGAAAGGGTTTCGTCCGGGTGACCTGCCGCTCATACATCTCGTGCGAAATAATCACCGCCGCGGGTTTACCCCGGCGGAGAATCGTCACCGGTTTGCCGGAACTGGCCACTTCGTCCAGTATGGAAGTCAGCCGCTGTCGCGCTTCCGTGAAAGTGATCTCCTTCCTCTTCGTATGCTTCATGGCCCTCACTTGTACACCTGAATTGTACAGATCGCAAGGGACCGGCGCCGTGCTATCTTTATGGGCTTACGGTTTTCCAGAATGCCTCTCCATCAGAGTGACGCCATTATCCTGAAGACGTATCCGCTGGGAGAGGCGGATCGCATCGTGGCCTTCTTCACCCGCGACCGGGGGAAAGTCCGCGGTGTGGCGAACGGCGCTCGCAAGATGAAGAACCGGTTTGGGGCGTCGCTGGAGCCGCTGGCGCACTCGCGGATCCAGTACTTTGAAAAGGAGAACCGGGATCTGGTGCGGATTCAGTCGGCGGAGTTGCTGGATTCGCCGATGAAACTGTTCGGGGATTACGACCGGGCGGTCTGTGCCGGTCATATGATCGAACTGGTCGACCGGTTTTTGCCGGAGCACGAGCCTCAGGACACGGTGTTCCGGCTGGTGCGGATGACGACTCGGGCTCTGGAACAGGGATGTCCGATCGACTTTGCGTCGTGCTACTTCGAGGTCTGGATGCTCCGCCTGGCGGGTGTTTTTCCGAACCTGTTTGTGTGTTCGGTCTGTTCACGAACGCTTCAATCTGAAGACGAACGTTTTCTGGCGCCGGGGCTTCAGGCGGTGATCTGCGGCGACTGCGATCATCGGGCCGGCGTGGGCGTGCTGCCCGGTGTGGTGGCGCTGGTGCTGCGGGTCCTGAAGCGGCCGCTCGAAGGGGAATCCGAGTCGGATTTCGAGGCGAAAACATTGAGCGATTTGCAGCAGCTCAACCGGTACTGGATCCGGCACTATTCGGAACGATGAACACGGATGAATACGATAGATAAGATTGTTTCACTGAGTAAGAGGCGCGGGTTCCTGTGCCAGGGAAGCGAATTGTACGGAGGGCTTCAGGGAACGTGGGACTACGGCCCGATGGGCGTCGAGCTGAAAAACAATGTGAAGCGCGCGTGGTGGCGGGCCAACGTTTACGAACGCGACGACATGGAAGGGCTCGATGCGTCGATCCTGATGAGCAAGTACGTGCTGCGCTATTCAGGACACGAGGCGACGTTTTCCGATCCCCTCGTCGACTGCCGTAAATGCAAACGCCGTTTTCGGGCGGATCAGGTCGACCCGGCCGAAAAATGTCCGGAAGGCGGGCTGCACGATTTTACCGAGCCGCGGCCCTTCAATCTGATGTTCAAGACGACGGTCGGTCCGGTCGTCGATGAGGACAACATCGCGTATTTGCGTCCGGAAACGGCTCAAGGGATCTTCGTGAACTTCAAGAACGTCCTCGACTCGACCAACCGGAAACTGCCGTTCGGCATTGCGCAGATCGGAAAGGCATACCGCAACGAGATCACGCCCAAAAATTTCATTTTCCGGGTCCGCGAGTTCGAGCAGATGGAGATCGAATATTTTGTGATGCCCGGCCAGGACGAGGAGTGGCACGAGCGATGGATTGCGGATCGCGTCGCCTGGTATCACAAGTACGGCGTGAAACCGGAAAACCTCATGCGGCATGCGCAAACGTCCGAAGAACTCGCCCACTACGCCAAGGCCTGTACGGATCTGCTCTACCGGTTTTTCCCGGAACGGGAGGACGCGAAACAGTTCGATGAAGTTGAAGGGATTGCGAATCGCACCGACTACGATCTGACGTGCCACACCAAAGGCGGGAAGACGGTCTTCAAAGACGGTTCCTCCCTGCCGAACGAACACGCGGTTCTGAAGCAGACCTACTTCGATCAGCCGACGAATCGGCATTTGTTTCCGTACGTGATCGAACCGTCCGGCGGAGTGGATCGAATCACGCTGGCTTTTTTGATGGACGCTTTCGAAGAACAGAAACTCGACGGCGGGAAAGAGAGAACGGTCCTGCATCTTCATCCGGATCTCGCGCCGGTGAAGGTTGCCGTCATACCACTGGCCAGAAACAAACCGGACATGGTGGAGATGGCAAAGCGGATTAAACGCAGTCTGCAGTCGACGGGGCGGCTTCGGTCGCTCTTTGACGACAGCGGAAATATCGGCAAGTGCTACGCGCGGCAGGATGAGATCGGAACGCCGTTCTGCGTGACCGTCGATCACCAATCGCTTGAGGATCAACAGGTCACCGTCCGCCACCGCGACACGATGCTTCAGGAACGCATCGGCGTCGACGCGCTCGAGCGGTACCTGGAAGAACGGCTTCAACAATAATAAGGACAAGATCCAGGTCTGACTGGATTTCGCCCTCCCAACAGGAGAAGAGATGCAGAAATACGTCTATTTTTTTGGCGGCGGCACGGCCGAAGGCAAAGGCGACATGAAGGACACGCTCGGCGGCAAAGGCGCCGGACTGGCGGAAATGACGAATGCCGGACTGCCGGTGCCCCCCGGTTTCACGATCAGCACCGAAGTGTGCCGGATCTTCTACGAGAACAAGAACACGCTCGGCGGCGACATTCAGCAGCAGATCCAGGAAGCGCTCTCCCGGCTGGAATCCACAACCGGCCAGAAACTCGGCTCCTCGGAAAAACCGCTGCTGGTCTCCGTGCGGTCCGGCGCGAAGTTTTCGATGCCCGGCATGATGGACACCATCCTGAACCTCGGTCTCAACGAGACGACCGTCAGGGCGATGGCGGCCCGTACCGGCAACGAAAGGTTCGCATGGGACAGCTATCGCCGCTTCATCCAGATGTACGGTAACGTGGTACTGCAAATCGAGAAACATGCGTTCGACCAGATCTTCGACCACAACAAGGAGAAGGCCGGCGCCAGGCTTGATACGGATATCGGTGCCGCGGGCCTGCGGCAGGTGGTGGAGGAATACAAGGCGATGGTGAAGGAAAAAACCGGCGCGGACTTTCCGGACGATCCGCTCAGGCAGCTTCAGGGCGCCATCGTCGCCGTCTTCGGTTCCTGGCACAATCCGCGCGCGATCTACTACCGGCGCAGCAACAAGATTTCGGAAGACCTTGGAACCGCGGTGAACGTGCAGGCGATGGTATTCGGAAACATGGGCGACACGTCCGGAACGGGTGTCGGGTTTACGCGCAATCCCTCCACGGGCAATAAGGAATTCTATGGCGAATTCCTCATGAACGCGCAGGGCGAGGATGTGGTGGCGGGAATCCGGACTCCGGTGCCGATCAAGGAACTCCAAAAGGTCATGCCCCAGTGCTACACGCAGTTGCGTGAGATTACGGACCGTCTCGAGAAGCACTACCGCGACATGCAGGACTTCGAGTTCACCATTCAGGAGAGCAAGCTCTACATGCTCCAGACCCGCAACGGCAAGCGCACCGGCAAGGCCGCGGTAAAGCTTGCGGCGGATATGGTGAAGGAAGGCCTGATCACATCCGAGGAAGCGCTGATGCGCGTCGATCCGATGCAACTGGATCAGCTTCTCCATCCGATCCTCGATCCCGAGGCTAACGCCACTCCGCTGGCTCACGGACTTCCCGCCTCGCCGGGTGCGGTGAGTGGAAGGATTGTGTTTACGGCGGATGACGCTGTCGAGAAAGCAAAGGAAGGCAAGGTCGTTCTCGTACGCAAGGAAACGGCGCCGGACGACATTCACGGAATGGACGTCGCCGTCGGCATTCTGACGTCGCGCGGCGGCATGACCAGCCACGCCGCGGTCGTCGCCCGAGGTATGGGCAAGTGCTGCGTGGTCGGCGCGGAGACCATTCAAATCGACGAACGCCGGAAGACCCTGACGGTCGCCGGCAGGGAACTTCACGAAGGCGACTGGATTACGCTGGAAGGCGGAACCGGAAAGATCTTCGAGGGACAGGTCCCCACCATGGAACCCGATCCGAGCAGCGGCGAATTCGCGGACTTCATGGCGATGGCCGACAAGGTCCGGCGGCTGAAGGTTCGCGCGAACGCGGACATCCCGCGCGACGCCCAGGTTGCCCGCAAGTTCGGCGCGGAGGGAATCGGTCTTTGCCGGACCGAGCACATGTTCTTTGCGGAAGACCGGCTCCCGCATGTGCAGCAGATGATCCTGTCGACGACCGAAGCGGCCAGGCGTGCGGAACTGGCCAAACTGCTTCCATTCCAGCGTTCGGACTTCGAAGGTTTGTTTCAGGCGATGGACGGGTTGCCGGTGACGATCCGGCTGCTGGATCCTCCCTTGCACGAGTTCCTGCCCAAACGCGAAGAATTGATGGTTGAGCTGGCGGTCCTCAAAGCGAAGTCCGGCGACAAAAAAGAAATCGAAGAAAAGGAAAAACTGCTGGACCGGGTCGAACAGCTGCACGAGTTCAATCCCATGCTTGGCCATCGCGGCTGCCGCCTGGGAATCGTGTTCCCCGAAATCTCCGAGATGCAGTGCCGCGCAATCTTCGAAGCGGCCTGTGCCGTGCAGAAATCGGGAACGCCCGTGAAGCCGGAGATCATGATCCCGCTGGTCGGCACGGCCAAAGAACTGTCCGAGCAAAAGGAGATCGTGGATCGCGTGGCTCAGGAGGTATTCAAGGACACGGGCGTGACGGTCGAATATCAGACCGGAACGATGATTGAATTGCCTCGCGCGGCCGTCGTTGCGGACAAGATCGCCGAGGTGGGCGAGTTCTTCTCGTTCGGCACCAACGATCTGACGCAGACGACGTTCGGTTTTTCCCGCGACGACGCCGGGAAGTTCATCGCCGAATACATTTCGAGGGGCATCCTGAAAGTCGATCCGTTCCAGGTTCTCGACCAGGAAGGCGTCGGGTCACTGATGAAGATGGCGTGCGAGAAGGGCCGCTCGGCCCGCTCGAACCTCAAACTGGGAATCTGCGGCGAGCATGGCGGCGAGCCGTCGTCGGTGGAGTTCTGCCACCGCATCGGCCTCGATTACGTGAGCTGCTCTCCATACCGCGTCCCGATCGCCCGCCTGGCCGCGGCGCAGGCCGTCATTGCGGACCGGTCGACAGGCGAGCGGGGCCGCACCGTCTAACAAAGAGGCAATTCGGTGTCAGGCACCGCTGACACCGAATTTACACCCCATGAAACTGCTTTTTCGCTATCTCAAGAACTATTGGCCGCTGGTTGTGCTGACGCTGGTCCTGGCAGCGATCAATCAGATTTTCTCGCTCCTCGATCCTTACATTCTGAGATACGTCATCGACCGGTATGCGACAAAGTACGACCAATACTCCAGCGCCCAGTTTTTCCGCGGCGTCGGCACCCTGCTGTTGATGGCGGTCGGCGTGGCGTTTGTGTCCCGCGTGGCGAAGAACTTTCAGGATTACTTCCTGAACGTCATCACGCAAAGACTTGGCGCCCAGGTCTATTCCGACGGCATCCGTCACTCGCTGGAGCTTCCGTACTCGGTGTTTGAGGATCAGCGGAGCGGGGAAACTCTCGGCAAGCTGCAGAAAGTCCGGCAGGACGTCGAGAAGCTGCTCAACGCCTTCATCAATATTCTGTTCACGTCGATCATCGCGCTCCTTTTCGTGATGGTCTTTGCCGTCAGCGTCCACTGGGTGATCGCCGCGGTCTACTTCCTGACGATTCCGTTGCTGGGCGGACTGATCTCGGTCCTCAGCCGCAAGATCAAAACCATTCAGAAGGTG
Source organism: Acidobacteriota bacterium (assembly GCA_023265365.1). GTDB lineage: Bacteria > Acidobacteriota > Terriglobia > 20CM-2-55-15 > 20CM-2-55-15 > JAHFTY01. The sequence goes on along the minus strand of JAHFTY010000004.1, from coordinate 18,731 downwards.
ATTGTCGCGGAAACGACCGCGCTTGCCGGCTCGACGACGGAGTCGCTGCGAAACATCGAACTGGTGAAGAGCCTTGGGCTGGCGAAGCAGGAAATCGAACGGCTGAACGGCACGACCGGCAAGATTCTGCAGCTCGAGCTCAAAAAGGTGAAGTATCTGCGCAGCTTGAGTTTCGTCCAGGGCACCTGCGTGAATGCGATGCGGACGGGAATCATGTTCCTGATGATGTATCTCATTTTTTCGCGTGCGATCACGGTGGGACAGTTTTTCACGCTGTTCATTTACTCGTTCTTCATTTTTGGTCCGCTTCAGGAGATGGGTAACGTCGTTAACATTTATCGCGAAGCGGAAGTCTCGCTGAAGAATTTCGAAGACATCATGAATACGCCGAAGGAGCCAATGCCTGCCCAGGCGGTGGCGCTGGATTCGCTGAACCGCGTCGAATTCGATCGTGTCGAGTTTCAGCACCAGTCCGCGACAACCAGGGCGCTCGACGAGATATCGTTTTCGGTGCGTACGGGTGAAACCGTGGCCTTCGTCGGGCCATCGGGTTCCGGAAAAACCACGCTGGTCAAGCTTCTTGTCGGCTTGTATCGTCCGCAGTCGGGTGATGTCAGATATCAGGGTGTGTCGATCAAGGACGTCGATCTCGATGCGCTTCGCGAGCGCATCGGCCTGGTGACTCAGGATACGCAGCTTTTCTCAGGCACGATTCGTGAAAATCTTCTCTTTGTGAATCCCGGGGCGACCGACGCCGAATGCATGGATGTGCTGCGTAAGGCCGCTTGTCAAAGTCTGCTGGGGCGCGCGGACAAGGGGCTGGACACGCTCATCGGCGAGGGCGGAGTGAAGGTGTCCGGCGGCGAAAAACAGCGTTTGTCCATCGCGCGCGCCCTGCTGCGGCATCCGAATCTTCTCGTTTTCGATGAAGCGACGTCCGCGCTGGACTCGCTGACGGAAGAGGAAATCAGCGAGACGATCCGTGACGTTTCGATGAGGAAGGACCTGATCACCATCCTGATCGCCCACCGGCTGTCGACCGTCATGCATGCGGACCGCATCTACGTTCTCGAGCGCGGCCGGATCATCGAGTCCGGCCACCATGACGACCTGATCGAGCTCAAAGGTCTGTATTACGCCATGTGGCGCCAGCAGATCGGCGAGCGGAAAGCGGGCAGGCTGGTTCACGCATAAGGGAGTCCTGAATTAAGAATCACGTCCTGATCCGGCTTGTTTTTCCAGGGCGTCAATGCGTTTCAGGAGTTCGGGCAGGCGTTTGAAAACCGCGGAGGCCTTGAGCCAGAGACGATTGTCGATCGCGGGATAGCCGGACACGACGGTCTTCGCCTCGACATCGTTCGGGATTCCGGTCTGTGCGGTGGCGATGGCCCCGTCGCCGATCGTCAGGTGTCCGGCGACGCCGACCTGCCCGGCCAGCACGACGTCCTTTCCGACTTTCGAACTTCCGGCAAGACCGACCTGCGCGCAGAGCAGCGTATTTTCTCCCACGTCCGATGCGTGTCCGACCTGCACCAGATTGTCGATCTTCGCGCCGCGGCGTACGCGCGTTTCGCCGATCGTTGCGCGATCGATGGTGGAGTTGGCTCCGACTTCAACGTCGTCTTCGATCACGACGATCCCGGACTGCACGATCTTGTAGTAGGAGCCATCCTCCTTCTTCGCATATCCGAAACCGTCTGTCCCGATCTTCACTCCGTCCTGAAGAATGACATGGTTCCCGATTCTGCAGAACTCACGGACCGAGCAATGGGAATACGCCTTGAAGTGGTCGCCGATTTCCGCGCCCTTTGAAATGTGGACGAACGGGTACAGCGTGCAATGCGCGCCGATGACGACATCCTCTTCGATCACGACGTACGGCCCGATGGACGCGCCCTCGCCGATCCGCGCGGTGGAAGCGATTCGCGCTGCTGGATCGATGCCTGATGGTGCGGCCGGAGGTGTGTAAAACAGTTCGATGGCGCGCGCGAAGGTCAGGTAGGGATTCGCGTTCCGGAGTGTGGCGATCGGGATGTCCGGAAAATCCGGGGCGACAATCAGAGCGCTGGCGCGAGTGGTTTTCGCCTTCGCCGCGTATTTGGGGTTGGATACGAATGTGAGATGGCCGGGTCCGGCCTCCTCGATACCCACGACGGCCGTGATGTCCGGGTCGCCGTCGCCTTTGATGGCACAGTTCAGGCGGGCCGCAATGTCGCTGAGTTTCACGCATCAACCTCCGATCCCAATGTTACACTTTGCTTCCTTAATGAGCGACCATCGTCAGCTGCTCAAGTCCGCTTCCACCATCAGCACGATCACCATTCTGAGCCGCATTTTCGGTTACATCCGCGATTACCGGATCGCTTTTCTCCTCGGAACCGGCGACCTGGCGGATGCGTTCATGCTCGCATTCCGGATACCCAACCTGCTGCGTCGCCTGGTGGGTGAAGGCGCCGTGAATGCCGCCGTCGTTCCGGTGCTGACCGGGTACTTGACCGAAGAGAAGCGGGAGGAGGCCTGGGAATTCGTCAATGCGATGTTCACGCTCGTGACCGTGGCGATGGCTGCCGTGACGATCGCCGGCGTCCTGCTTTCCCCCGTGATCGTGAGTTTGTATGGAAGCGGTTTCGAATCGACGCCGGGGAAACTGGAAACCACCGCCATGCTGACACGCATCATGTTCCCCTACATTGCGCTGGTCAGCCTGTCCGCCCTGGCCTACGGCGTCCTGAACAGCCTTCATCGTTTCGCGGCGCCGGCGTTCGCTCCGGTGATGCTCAACCTGTCGATCATCGCGTTCTCTTTTTTTGGGACCGGCCTGTTCGCGAATACAGCGGTCGCCCTTGCCGCCGGCGTTGTGGCGGGAGGCGTCCTTCAGATCGCGATCCTGATCCGGCCGTTGATCCGCAGCGGATGGCGGTTTCGCTTCATCTGGAATCTGGCGCACCCCGGAGTGAGGCAGGTGCGGCGGATCATGCTGCCGCTGGTATTCGGGATCGGCATCGTGCAGATCAACCTGTTCGTCGGAATTCAGTTCGCGTCGAAAATGGCGGAGGGAAGCGTTGCCTCGTTGACGCTCGCGGATCGAGTGATGGAACTCGTGCTCGGCGGCTACACGCTTGCGCTGTCGACGGCGATCCTGCCGCTGCTTTCGCGTCAGGCGGCAACGCGCCGTCTTGCGGAGATGCGCGGCACGCTCAACCTGGCGACGCGGATGGTTCTGTTCATCACGATTCCTGCGACGATCGGGCTGGTGCTGCTGCGCCACCAGATCGTCGAGGTTCTTTTTCAGCACGGACGTTTCGATGCGCAGTCCACGTCGCTGACGGCGCACCCGCTTCTGTTTTACGCGCTGGGCCTGGGTACGATATCGATGGTCAAGATCATCATTCCGGCTTTCTATGCCTTGAAAGATACGAGCACGCCGGTCAAGGTGGGTTTTATTTCGATGTTTCTCAATCTCGGCCTGAACTATGCGTTCATGGGCCCACTGCAAAATGGAGGTCCGGCGCTCGCAACATGCCTGGCGGCGCTTTTCGACTCGAGTTGCCTGATGGCGATTTTCCACCGGCGGTACGGATCGATTGGGATGCGGGATGTTGCGAAGTCGCTGGCGAAGTTTCTTCTGGCCGGCCTGGCGATGGCGCTCGTCACGATGTTCGTGATTCGGGTGCCGGGCTTTTACGCGGGTAAACTCCTGCAGCGTGTCAGCGCTCTGGCGGCGACGATCCTTGCCGCCGGCGGCACGTATTTCGCCGCGGCTTATGCGCTCGGGACGCGCGAATTGAGTGAAGTCTGGAGGATGTATGGACAATCAGCAGTGGATTGACCGGTACGTCCAGTACCTGCGAATCGAGAAAGGAGTGGCGCAGAACACGATCGATGCCTACCGCCACGACCTTGCGATGTACCTCGAGCATCTCGGAACGGTCCCACTGCTTCAGGTTGAGGCGTCCGATATTTCCGGATTCATCAAGTTCCTCTACCAGCAGAAAGACCTGAAGCCCCGGTCTGCCGCGCGCGCCATCGCGACGATTCGGGGCGTGCACCGATTCCTCATTCTGGAGCGGGCCACTTCGACGAACCCCACCGCGAATATCGATGCGCCGAGGTGGTGGAAGCCTCTGCCGAACGTTCTGAGTGTCGATGAAGTGGACCGGTTGCTCGCCGCCCCGAATATCGAGACTCCCGCCGGCATGCGCGACAAGGCCATGCTCGAAGTGGTTTATGCCACGGGGCTTCGTGTTTCGGAGCTGTGCCGGCTGAGGATGGACGGCCTGAATCTTCAGGGGGGATTCGTGCGCTGCGTCGG
>JAHFTY010000004.1:0-14409 GCA_023265365.1 Acidobacteriota bacterium | reverse complement strand
GCGTCGTTCCGCTCGGGGCTTCGGCGGCGCAGGCCGTGGCCGCGTATTTGAAGCATGCCCGGCCGAAAGTTGCCAGTGAGTACGTGTTTCCGAATGAACGGGGAAAACCGTTTACGCGGGATGCTTTTGAGCGGCGGGTTCGCGAGTACGGTGCCGGGGCAGGCATCAGGAAGAAGATCACGCCTCATGTGCTAAGGCACTCATTTGCAACTCACTTGCTGGAGCGTGGGGCGGATCTGAGAGCCGTGCAGATGATGCTGGGTCACGCGGACATTTCGACGACGGAAATCTACACGCACGTCATCCGCGAAAGGTTGAAAACCGTCTATAAAAGCTTCCATCCGCGTGCCTGAAATGGTTACCATTGTGGGCTTCATTTCGACCAGGAGGACTACACAGTGATTCGAGGCCGACATTTATTTACGTCTGAATCGGTGACGGAAGGACATCCGGACAAAGTAGCCGATCAGATTTCGGATGCAATACTGGATTACGTTCTGTCGCAGGATCCCATGGGACGCGTTGCCTGCGAAACCCTCGTAACGACCGGAGTCGCCGTCGTCGCCGGTGAGATTACGACGAAGTGCCATATCGATTATCCTAGGATCGTTCGTGAAACGGTTCAGGGCATCGGCTACACCGATGCGAGTTATGGCTTCGATTTCAAAACCTGCGCGGTCATGAGCATGGTGGACACGCAATCGCCCGACATCGCGATGGGAGTCGATACCGGAGGCGCCGGCGACCAGGGATTGATGTTCGGATATGCCACCAATGAAAGCCCCGAGCTCATGCCCCTTCCGATCCTCCTGGCGCACAAGCTCACCAAGAAACTGGCCGACGCCCGCCGTGCCGGTGTTCCCAACTTCCTCAGGCCGGATGGAAAATCGCAAGTCAGCGTCGAATACGACGGAGCCAAACCGGTCCGCATCGACACCGTGGTCATCTCCACGCAGCATGCTCCGGAAGCCAATGCCCAGCAGATCCGCGAGGAAGTCATCGAGCACATCATCAAGCCGGTCATTCCCGCGGAGCTGCTCGACGCGAAAACGAAGTACCACATCAACCCGACCGGACGATTCGTTGTCGGCGGACCGCAGGGCGACTGCGGACTGACCGGACGCAAGATCATCGTGGACAGCTACGGCGGCATGGGCCGCCATGGCGGCGGCGCCTTCTCGGGCAAGGATCCGACGAAAGTCGACCGCTCGGCCTGCTACATGGCGCGGTACATCGCCAAGAACGTGGTGGCTGCCGGTCTTGCCGACCGCGTCGAGATTCAACTCGCCTACGCGATCGGTGTGGCGGACCCGGTCTCGGTCACTGTCGATACGTTTGGGACGGGCAAGGCGGACGACGACAAGATCTCCGCTCTGATCCGCGAGCACTTCCAACTCACGCCGCGCGGCATCATCGAATCGCTCAACCTGCGGCGTCCGATCTATAAAAAGACGGCGAGCTACGGCCACTTCGGACGCAACGAACCGGAATTCACCTGGGAACACACCGATAAAGCCGACAAGCTTCGGCAGGGATCCGGCCTGTAGGGCGGTTCTTTAACAAAATCAATTTCGTGAAAACACCACCCCGGCGTTTCGCGCCACCCCTCCTCGTCGAGCTCGACGAGGAGGGGAAAACACTTTCCCTCGATTTCGCCATAGTGGGACAGCAGTGCCTCGTTGAGGAGCAGAACTGTCCCAACCGCGGTTTCGGTTCTACCTGAAATGCACGATGGTCTTGGATTCCAGCGAAGTGTTCTGGGGATGTGGTTTTCCCCGCCTTGGCCAAGGCGGGGTGCCGCGAAGCGGCGGGGCGGTTCGTCCAACAAAATCAATTCTCGAACAGCACCACCCCGGCGCTTTTCCCCGATTTTGCCTTTCGGGACGAACTACGCGCCGTAAAACGCCAGGAATGCTTCCGCCACAGCGGAGTTCAACGATGCTTTTCGGGTCGGCGGAAGCGATTCGTGGCACACCACCCTATACAAATCGTGCGCAAAGCTGTAGCGAACGGTGAAAAGGCCGTCCATCAGTTGTTCTTCGCGCAGCCTCCGGATCAATCCATGAACCTCATAGATCGCCTGTAAGCGCGCTTCGATCTCTTCCGGCTTTGAGGCGAGCGACTTGGCGAGAATCGCGGAATCGAATTCGAATCCCTGGACGCTGGCGGCCGACAACAGAGAGCGATCCGTGTCGGACAGCCGGTCGAGACGGCTTCGAATCAGGTTCCGCAGCGAGTCGGGCACGGCGTCCTGCCGTTTGGCGGCGCTCGCGTCCTGGCTGAAACTACGCGCCACTTCGACCATGAACAACGGGTTGCCTTCGCTGCGCGCGTGGACCATGGAGGCGACGGAGCGATCGTTGACGTATTCCTCGACCTCTTCACGGCTCAGCGGCGACAGCGAAAGGTCTCGTATCAAACCCGATCCGGCAAGTTGCGCGCAGGTCTGCAGAAGAGAGCTTTTATTGATGCGCAGCTCGTCCGGCCGAACGCACACGATCATCAGGACGCGCATGTGCGGGAGCCTCACCGCAAGGAATGACAACAGATCGATGGAAGCGATGTCGGCCCAGTGAAAATCGTCGACCACCAGCACGACCGGATGAATGGCCGCCATCTGATTCAGCAGTTCGACCATTTCCCGTTTCATTCTGCCGACGGCGGCTGCCGCGACCGGCTTATCGTCGGCGGCCTGCGTCATCTCCCGGTACCATGTCGGCGCGTGGGTCCGGATGGCTTCCGCCGTTGCTTCGATACCCATCAATGCGGTCAGGCATTCGAAGAACGGGCCAAAGGGCTCCGGTTCCGTCCGCGATTCAGAGCAGCGCGCGCTGGCGAGATGAAACCGCTCACCGTCACGCGCGATGTCCGCCAGAAATGTGTCGACGAGCGCCGATTTTCCCATGCCCACTTCGCCGCTCAGACAGATCGCTCCCCCCTGGCCTTCCTTCATCGCGGCGAACGCGCTGTGCAGGGCGAACAATTCGAGGCGGCGGCCGGCGATCGGGTTGCCCGCGACGGGCATCTGCGCGAGATTCCCCGTCGGCGGCTGATACTCGACCTGGCGGACGGACGCCACGAAGCGGTAACCGGTCTTCGGAATCGTTTCGATGTAGCGATGGTCGCGTGGCGCTTCCCCCAGCACTTTCCGGAGCGTGGACACGTTCCGGTTCAGGTTGCCCTCTTCCACGAAACTGTCCGACCAGACATTCGAGATGAGTTCGTCTTTAGTCACGATCTGCCCGGCATTTTCCAATAAAAGCAGAAGGATTCGGAACACCGTCGGTGTGATCGGCTGAGACTGTCCCTGATTGACCAGAAGGAACTGACCGCTGTCGACCCGGAAACGATCGAATTCGTAGAGGACTCGTTTGTTTTTCATGGTGTTGCACATGGCACTCGGATGCCCTTTTGCACGGCGCCGTGAAATCAGCCACTTACCTTTGGCGTTGCGTTGAAGTTCCTATCCCTTCGGATAGTGGCCCAAACGAAAAGGTTACGGAGTTTTTCGGTTCTCGGCGGGACAGCCTCTCTGCACAAAAAGCCACAAGACGAAGCTGCGGCTTTTGTGGAAAGCCCGGGACAGCGGTAATATTTCGCCGCATGAGCGCACGACAACGATCCGTCCTCCTGTTCGTACTGTTTTTCGCGGTGAATGCATCCGCCGCAGAAAAGTGGAGCGGCGTTCGGTCGAAGAATTTCAATCTTGTGGGCAATGCGACGGAGTCCCAGATCCGGTCTGCCGCCTCGGATCTCGAACAGTTCCGGGAAGCCTTCAGCCAGACCTTCGCGACCAACTCCAGAATGGCCACGGTTCCGATCACCGTCGTCGTGTTCAAAAACGACGAGAATGCCAGGCTGTTTTCCGGGAACTTCCAGCGCGGTGAGGACCAGCATTTCATCACGCTCACGGCCGGCCAGCCGATTCCGCGGTCCATCTATCATCAGTACGTGCACGAACTCAGCCGGGACATTCCGAGTTCGGTGCCGCTCTGGTTCACCGAAGGGTTGGCCGAGTTCTACAGCACCTTTGAAATCCTGCCGCGGGACCGGAAATACGCTCTCGGACAGCGAATCCCGGAACATGTCGATGTTCTGAAAAAAAGTCCGCTCGTGGCGCTCGAAGAACTGTTCGCCTTTGACCGCACCTCGCCGCAGTACAACGAACGCGAGCGCAAGGGGATTTACTACGCGCAGTCCTGGGCTCTGGTGAATTACCTGATTGTCGGGTTGAACAGTACGCGGCAGCCGCAGATCAGTACGTTCGTCAGCCTGGTGGCCGAAGGAAAAACGCCAGCCGAAAGCTTTCAGACGGCGTTCAAGGTGGACTACAAATCGATGCTCAGCGAGGTGGACTACTACGTCCGGGAGCGTCAGACGTGGGATCCACGCGGATCTTCACTGAAGGATCAGAAAGAAATCGACAAGGACGTCCGGACGCGGCCGCTCACCGACGCCGAAGCGGAATACTACTTCGGCGATCTGATGCTGCACCTGAATCGGCTCGCCGACGCCGAAGTTCACCTGAAGCAGGCCACGACGCTTGACCCCAGGCTGGCGGCCGCCCAATCCGCGATGGGGATGCTGCGATTCCGGCAGGATCAGACCGACGAGTCCGTAGACTTCTTGAAGCGTTCCGTTGAGCTGGATCCGAAGAACTATTTAACGCAGTACAACTATGCGTTTGTCCTCGACAAGAACAGCACCAGTCCTCTCGACAATCTCGATGCGAAGCGCAATGCGCTCGGCCAGGCGGTTGCGCTTGCGCCCAACTATGCTCCGGCATACGAGCTGCTCGCCTACATCAATCTCACCGCCGACATCGACTACAACGGAACGATCGAACTTTTGCAGACCGCCAACAAAGTCGCTCCCGGCAACTTGAATTTGCGGTTTCTCATGGCGCAGGCGCTGGTGAAGAAAGAGGACTTCGACCAGGCCGGAAAGCTTTTGGCCGCATTGGTGAAGAACAACGCCGCGGATCGGTCCATCCGAGACGGGGCGCAAAACCTGGTGAACTACATTGCCCGGCTGAACGAAACCGCCAATCGACAACGAGACGAGAGCTTCGCAGCCGCGAAGCGCGATGACGAAGCCGCAAGGGCCGCGGCTGCGAAGCGGGCGGCGGCGCCGCCGGTCGAGGTCATGGAACCGGTCAAGGAAACGGTGATCCCGCCAACGACCGCACCGGGTGCGAGGCCGAGAAGCGGCGAGTTGATTCGTGTGTCGCCCGAAAAGGCCAGGCCAGCGGGGTCGAAGGTGACGGGGATGCTGACGCTGATGGACTGCCGGCAGGGCGTGACCATGACTATCAAGTCGGATTCAGGAACGATCACCCTGCACTCCGATACCCCCGAGAAGATCTCATTCGTCAGTTTTGTCCCGGGCGCCAGCACCGAAATCGCTTGCGGGCCGGCCCGGGGCGGTGGCATCCCCGTGGTGGTCACCTATCGCCCGGCTGCCGACGGCCATCACGCGGGGGAACCTCTCGAAGTCGAGTTTGTTCAGAAATAGCGTGGAGTACTTCTTTACCTGTCCGTACTGCTGGCAGGATATCTCAATGGTGCTGGACACCTCGGTCACTGCACAGACCTATGTCGAAGACTGTGAGGTCTGCTGCCGGCCCATTTCGATTCATTACGCCATCGAGGACGGAGAAGTCGTCGAATTCGCCGCAAACCAGTTGGGTTAGCGTTCGGCTCGTTCGGAAATGCACAATGGTCCTCGATTCCAGCGAAGTAATCTGGGGAAGCTGTGGTTTTCCCCGCCTTGGCCAAGGCTGGCCAGGCGGGGTGCCGCGGAGCGGCGGGGCGGTTCGTTCAACAAAATCAATTTCTTTACAGCACCACCCGGCGCTTCGCGCCACCCCTCCTCGTCGAGGAGGGGAAAACCGCTTCATTGAGACAGCAGTGTCTCGTTACATCAGGTTTTGACGCGCAGCATCATCCAGACGCCGCCGACGCCGAAGATGAGATTGGGAAACCATGCGGCGATTACCGGTGACAGTTGGTTGATGCCGCCCAGCTTGTCGAAGAGTTCGAACGTGGCCCAATAGATGATTCCCACGGCGACGCACAATCCGATTCCGTAAAAGGCGCCCCGTTTCCCGGTCTTGAATGAAAAGGGAATTCCGATGATCGCCATGATGAAGGAGACGAACGGAAACGAAAGCTTCCGGTAGAGATCCACCGTCAGGGCGCTCACATCGAAGCCGCTTTGCTTCAGGTCGGCGACGTACCGTTTTAATTCGACGTAGGTCATCTGGTCGGCCATCCGGACTTCTTTCTTGAAGTAGTCCGGCGAGTCGATTTCCGGAAACGCCAGGCGGTCGAACGGCTGATAGTCCATCTTGCCGCCGGCGTCGCGGATCCGCACCCAGCCGTCGTCGAGCATCCATTGAAAGCCTGTCCATTCCGCCCGCGAGGCGAATACCCATCGTTTGAGTTCGAAGGTGTCCGGTCGAAATTCGAACAGCGAGATTTCGCCGAAGAGATTCCCGCCCGGATCGAAGTAGTTGTAGTGATAGATCCGGTCGTGAGATCCGGCCATCCATTTGCGCTGCGGATCCCGATACGTCTGCGGCGCCTTTCCCTTGATGATGTTGTGGTAGTGGTCCTGACGTTGATTCGCAGCCGGATTCACGAAGTCCTGAACGAAATAGACCGCGCACGAAAGAAGAAAGGCCATCACGATGAGGGGAAGGGCCATTCGATAAAGGCTGATGGCGCCGGCCTTCACCGCGAGTATTTCGTTGGTCTTGGTCAGTGTTCCAAGATTAATCAGGGTCGCGAGCAGAACGGTAAGGGGCACGACATAGGAGAGAATTTGCGGAAGGTAGAAAAAAAAGTAAGTGATGACGGTGCGCCACTGGACGTTGTTTTTCATGATGTCCGGGAGCAATTCGAACAGCGTGATCACGATGAACAGGGACACAAACACGATCAGCACGAGCGAAAAGAAAAACCAGAAGCCCCGCAGGACGTACACGTCAAGCAGCCTGAAAAACTTCGGGTGGTGCGCCAGGGCGTAAGCCCATTGACTCACCCGTTTCCGCGTGTCGCGCACGGAGACGAAAGCGGACCGCATCCAGTCCATGCCGGATCCCACACCGGCGAAGAATCGGTTTTCACCGTCGTAATTGGCGCGCGCCAACAGAACGAACCCCAGAATCGCAAAAAAGATGTTTCCGAACCACGCTCCAAAAAAAGGTGAAAACTGGGCATTCCCTGCGATCTTCGTTCCCAACGCGAACACGAGGTAGTAGGCCAGCATCAAAGCGAGACTGAGAACGAGACCCATGGACTTGCTGCCCCGCGTCGTGGACACGCCCAGCGGCAGCGCGATCAGGGCGAACGAGAGACAGGCAAAGGGAAGAGCAAACCGGCGATGCAACTCGACGCGCTCCTCATAGGTCGCCGTTCCGGACCACAGCCCGTTCCAGAGGTATCGGGAACCCGTCTCCATCATTGAAGGTTTTTGCGGCGCCCGGGAAGCGGGCATTGGAATTGAAATGGTGTGGGAACCCCAGTTGGAAACGGCATATTCCTTCGACGACTTCGGCGAAACCATGTGGGTGCTTCCGTCGACGAGTGAAAGCTGAAAACTCCGGTCCTCCTCGTTCACCAGCAAGGCGCCCGACTTCGAAAACGAGACCGTGGGATCGCTCGGATTCCGGGTGTCGGCCAGCATGATGCCGCGCCATTCCATGCCGTTCGGCGCGACGTCGTTCACATAGAGAACGACGTCCGGGAGGTTCTCGTTGAAGATGCGCGGCTGGAGCTGAAGAGAGACCTGGCGCCGGAGCAACGCGCTGCCGAGTTGTCGCGAGTAGGACGCCGTCCGCGGCGCAACCCAGATCGTCAGAACCAGGTTGATCATCCAGGCCAGGCCGGCAAGGGCGAGAATCGGGCGAAGCAGGCGGCTCATCGAAATGCCTGCGGCTCGAAACGCGATCGCCTCGCTGTCGGACGACATTCTGCCGAACCCGGTCAAAATGCCTACCGGAACAGCCATTGGAATGGTAAAAGTGAGAACGTTCGGGATGACCGAAAAAGACAACGCCCCGATTTCTCTCAAGGTCGCAGACTGACGAACGATGATCTCCAGGAGCCGCCCGAGTTCTCTCGAGAACAGGAAAAAAGTCAGGGCCGCAAGGCCAATCAGGGCGGGCGTCAGCGTTTCGCGGAAAATGTAGCGATCCAGAATCTTCATTGGTCGAAAACAAAGCTTAACATGTCGACTCTTGTTTCATTTCTCTGGCACATGCACCAGCCTTTCTACAAAGACCTGGCGCGCGGCAAGTACGTGATGCCCTGGACCTATCTGCATGCCACAAAGGATTACCTCGGAATGCCGGCTCTGCTGGAAGAGTTTCCCCAGGTGCATCAGACGTTCAACCTGGTTCCTTCCCTCATTGTCCAGATCGAGGAATACGCTCGAGGGGAAGCACGCGACGAGTTGTTCGATCTCGCCTTCAAGCCTGTGGACGCGCTCACTCCGGCAGACCGGACCACGATCTGCGAGCAGTTTTTTCCGGTGCCCGTCCGGACGATGGTTTCTCCGTATCCGCGCTATATCGAACTTTACGAAAGACGGCAGCGCGGCGAAACGTTCACGGATGCGGAGCTTCGCGACATTCAGGTCTGGTGGACGCTGGCCTGGATCGATTTCGACCGGCAGCCCAGGGGGCTTATCGAGAAGGGCAGGGACTTCAGCGAAGACGACAAAGCCAACCTGCATCGGTTCGCGGTCCAGTTGATTCGCAGTGTGTCGGCCGAATACAAGAAGATGCAGCAGAGGGGATCGATCGAGATCTCCGTCAGCCCCTTCTACCATCCGATCCTTCCTCTCCTGATCAACAGCCGCGTCGACGACCCCGGCATGCCTGTCGATGTCCGCTTTCCCGATGACGCCCGCGAGCAACTCGTTCGCGCGCAAAAATTCATGAATGCGAAGTTCGGGCGCGAACCGGTGGGACTCTGGCCGTCGGAAGGCTCGGTGTCGGACGATGTGGCCGCGCTTGCCGCTTCACTCGGATTTCGTTGGCTGGCGACCGATGAAGGCATTCTTGCCAAGTCCGGCGTCGGGAACCGGCAGAACCGGCCCTATGAACGCCATGGTGTGAAACTCTTTTTCCGGGACCGCGGGATCTCCGACCTGATCGGGTTTCACTATATGCACTCTCCACCGCGTCAGGCGGCCGAAGACCTGATCCGGCGCCTGAAAGAATTCGGCGACGGCGCCCACGTGTCGATCGCGCTCGATGGAGAAAATCCGTGGGACTACTATCCCAACAGCGGCCGCGATTTTCTTCGGCATCTCTATGACGGAATTCAGAACGACTCCGCTCTCGAAGCTGTTACGTTCGTTGAAGCCTGCGAACGGGTGCAATCCGAACGCCTCGATTGGCTCGCACCGGGTTCGTGGGCCGGCGCGAACTTCTCGATCTGGGCCGGACATGCGGAAGATCACGAAGCCTGGCGGTGGATTGTGCGGTCGCGCGAAGCACTGATGGCCAACAAGGATGCTCCGCAATGGGAACTGGCGTACGAAGAGCTTTTGATTGCGGAAGGCAGCGATTGGATGTGGTGGTTTGGAAATGATTTTTCGAGCGATCAGGACGCCGTTTTCGATGCCCTGTTCCGCCATCACATTGGAAACGTCTACCGTTTCGCAGGTCTTCCGTTGCCGGATGACCTCTCGAACCCGATCAAGAAAAACCTGGAAGGCCGGCGCCTGGTGATGCCCCCGCCATAACGCACCACCCCGGCGCTTCGGAAAACGATGGTTGGTGGCGCGAAGCGCCGGGCTGGTCGCTACAGTAAATCCTCCAAAACGCGGAATAGCGCTTTCCTTCCCAACTTTGAAGTCGCAACGTAAATCGTGCCCTGTTCCTCCCACGCCGCCGTGAGCGTTCCGTCCTTGTCAAAGAGGATGCCGCGATGGCTGCGAACCTCGATCTCCTCCGGAGGCGAAGCCGGACCCAGCCGTTTGTTCTTCGGATCGCGACGCATGCCGGGAATGCCGCCGATTCCGAACCTTCCGTTCGAGAACGCCTGAATCCTGGGAGCCTTGAACGAATAGAGCGTGAGTTCCCCGCCGCCGGTGAGTTTGAAGGTCTGACGGACAACCGGATAGAACTTTGCGCTCACCGGCAATTTCAGGTCTTTCGAGGGATCGTCGGTTGGTTCCGCGAGATCCAGGCTTTGCCGGCTGCCGAGGTCTTTCGACAATCCCATCAGAGAAATCCGCGCGTTCTCCTCCGCAGCTTTCATCGTTGAAGGTTTGAAATCCTTCGATAAAACGTAGGTGATGACTGGATTCTCGTGTTTCGCCGGATCGTAATTTGAACCGGGCGGCACCTGGCCAAACGCGGGTACGGATAGGGAGGCAGCAAGAAGAAACGTTGCGATGCGATTCATGGGCGAGATTATAATCCACCGCATATGGAAGGCAGGGTCCGCGCACTCTTTATCGCGCCGGAGAAGAAAGCAAAACCGGTCATGCTTGACGAGGTTTGCGCGATAGCCGCGGGCTTCGAAGGTGATTTTCATACCACGACGACCGCCAACCGCCGCCAGATCCTGATGATTTCGCAAGACGTGCTGCAGGAGTTCGACCTGCCGCCGGGTTCACTTTTCGAGAACATCGTCGTCGAGGGGCTGGACGTCATGAAGTTCGAATCCGGCCGGCAGCTCCGCGTCGGCGGGACGATTCTGGAAGTGACGGTTCCGTGCACGCCGTGCGGTCAAATGGAGGGCATTCGGCAGGGTTTGAAACGCGCTCTGGATGGCAGGCGCGGCATGTTTGCCAGAGTCGTGTCGAGCGGAATCGTCCGTGTCGGCGACGTCATCCACGATTGATATGAGCCGCCGTATTGCCTTCCAATTCCCGCACGAACGGACGGCGTCCCGCGAAGAGGTGTTGTCGTATGTCAAAGCGGCCGACGCGCTGGGTTACGACACGATCTTTGTTCCGGAAGCCTGGTCGCGCGACGCCTTTTCCACGCTTGGCTGGATTGCGGCACATACGAAATCGGTCCGGATGGGGCCCGGCATCGTCAACGTATTCAGCCGCACTCCCGCGCTGATCGCGCAGTCGATTGCCACGCTCGATGAACTTTCGGATGGCCGAGCCGTGCTTGGTCTTGGGACGAGCGGTCCCGCCGTTATCGAGTACTGGCATGGCCTGAAGTTCGAGCGCGGACTGCGGCGAACGCGTGAGACGGTCGAGATCGTGAGGATGGCATTGTCCGGCGAGAAGGTGGATTACGAAGGAGAACTCTTCAAGCTCCACAACTTCCGTCTGGGTTTCAAGCCGGTGCGCGATCGCATTCCGATCTACCTGGCGTCGATGGGTCCGAGAAACAATGCGCTCACCGGTGAAATCGCCGACGGCTGGATGCCGATCTGGCTGCCCTTCGAAGGAATCGCCGAGGCAACGGCCGAAGTCGGCGCGAACGTCGACCGCGCCCCCTGCGTCATGGCGTGCGTGACGGAGCGGGAGGAGTTGGCGTTTGATTTGATCCGGCCGCATGTCGCGTACTACGTCGGCGGGATGGGAACCTTCTATCGGGATACGGTCGCCCGTTTCGGCTTTCCGGAACTTGCGGCCCGTATTCATGAACTCTGGCAGGCTGGGCGGCGGAAGGACGCGATTCACGCCGTCAGCGACGAGTTGGTTTCGCACCTCGCACTGGCCGGTCCTGCGGACCACTGCCGCCGGCGTCTGGAGCAGTATCGGGCCGCCGGCGTCGACATGCCGGTGATCGTGGTGCCTCATGGCGCTCCGCCTCCGGTGTTCATGGAGACACTGGAGTGCCTGGCGTGATCCCGGTTGCGCTCACGATCGCCGGTTCGGATCCAAGTGGCGGCGCGGGTGTTCAGGCCGACCTGAAAACGTTCACGGCGTTGAAGGTCTACGGCATGTCGGTGATCGCGGCGCTAACCGTTCAGAACACAACGGGTGTTTCAGGTATCATGGACCTCCCCGCGGACGTCGTTTCTCAGCAGTTGGATGCGGTTTTGACGGACATTCCACCGGGGGCCGTCAAAACCGGCATGTTATCGAGTCCGGCAATCCTTGAAGTTGTCGTGAGGAAAGTCAGAGAATACGGCATCTCGAACCTGGTCGTTGATCCGGTGATGGTTTCAACTTCCGGTTCCAACTTGTTGAGCCTGGAAGGCATCGATGATCTGCGCAGACACCTTTTGCCGCTGGCGCTCGTCGTGACACCGAACCTTGCGGAGGCCGGGGTCCTGACAGGTATGAACGTCGCCGGACTGGACGATATGGAAGAAGCGGCTCTGCAGATCCATGGTCTCGGCCCGAAGTACGTTTATATAAAAGGAGGGCACTTGCCGGGCGAACCCGTGGATGTCCTCTTCGACGGGACGGATTTTAGCCATATCCATGGTGAGAGAATCCAAACAAGGGACACTCATGGAACGGGATGCGTCCTGTCCGCCGCAATCACCGCGTATCTGGCGCGCGGAGTCCCGGTCCTGGAGGCGGCACAACGGTCCAGGATCTTTGTGAACAACGCGATTCAGAACGGACTGCGCCTCGGCCGCGGTCATGGACCATGCGATCCAGCCGGAATACAGGAGGAATGAACGATGGCAATCCTGATTAATGGAAAAGACATGAAGGACGCCGTCATCAAGACGGAACAATATGAGATGAAAATCGTTGAGCTCATTCCGGACTCGATGAGAGTCAGCATCAAGGGTTTCGACGAACCGTTCAGTTTCGTGCCACGCTTCGTCACCATCACCTATCCCGACACGAAAGTGATTAGCGCAAAGGATTCCGGAATCATCGTGGTACCGACCGGCGGGACGGTGCAAACCACCATTCAGTTTGCGGAGAAGCTCCGCCTGGAAAGGATGATGACTTTCGAGCTTCGATACGCCCGAAAAAAGATCGCCGACATCAGTATCGAGTAGCGGCAAATACCGATCATTTTTGTTGCCTTAGCAATGGCACCCCTCTATAAACCCCCGTCAGGCTGAGCACGAACGCGGTTCTACACCGAGGTCATATGCCAAGGATTGGTAGCCTCTTGTTCTTTGACTCGAGACGTGTCTGGATTCACGGGCTCGACGTATCCATGTCCACACTACAATTGGTACTTTCGTCTGGGCTTCGGGTCTTAACCGCCGGATGGTCGAACGGCTCTTCCGCGAATTTTTTACCGAATATTTCAGTGAAGATTTCCCGGGCCGCACCACAGGATGTGGTCCGGCTGCTGCGTCATGGAAATGAATTCTTGTCTGAGCAATCCTGATCCTTTATAAAAGTGCAGCTTTTTCGGAGACTTGAAGATTGTTTCCGCAGTGACGCGACATGCTCGACAGATTGATCAGGAGATGAATGAACCATGAAGACCCACTTTTCCAATTTCACGAGATTGGCGATCGGTACGTTTGTTTGTCTGGCGCTCGTACCGTTGGCCTTGAACGCTCAGACGGCAAGCCCGACGTCCTACTTGCCGATCCTGCAGGCGACGGATGCTGGAGACCTGGGTCTCGCCTTGTCAAACCCAACACTGTCCGAAGTGACCGTGACGTTGACCGCTCGAACATATTCCGGTGAGACAATCAGCGGCGCCGATATCGCCAATCCGGCCACCGTCAAATTGCCGCCTTCCGGGCAACGGGCGCAGCGAGCCGTGGAAATCTTCGGGAACGGCATTGCGGGGAAAACGGGTTGGATTGAAGTCAAAGCGTCGTCGCCGGCCGTTAAGGGCTTCTTTCTCTTGTTTGACTCCCGCGTCAGCTTCATCGACGGCGGCGAAATGCAGAGTTCGACGGCGGGGCGCCTCATCTTCCCGAAAGTGACGGTCAGCGCAACGACATCGACCAATATCACGTTCGTTCATACCGGCACTCAAACGGTTCGATTCGCATCGATTTCGCTGTATGACAATTCCGGGAAGATCGTCACGCGGCAATATATCTCGCTTGGACCGCAGTCCGGATTTTCGGGCCCGATCAACCAGCTCGTTCCGTCGATCCAGAACTTCGAGGGCTATGCCGTCGTCGAGACGGCGGGAACGCCTTTCAGCGGAGTGATTGAAACCCTGATCGGCTTTGAAACCTACCGCGAAAAATCGGACGTGGCGGCCCTCAACGCCGTTCCTGAAACGACCTTGCAGCGCATCGGATTCCTTCCTCACCTTGCCAGTCAGGCCGGATACAGGACGACATTGTCCTTCGTGAACTACAGCTTCCAGTCCCAGACCGTGAAGATCACGGCCTCCGGGCTCGAAGCGAACGGCGCGGCCCTGAATCCGGCCAGCGTGACCGTCGAACGGACCATTCCGGCTTTTGGGAGGTTGACGGAGACGGCGGACAAGATGTTCTGGTTGTCCGGAAATGCGTTGATCGCGGGGTATGTGAAATGGGA
>JAHFTY010000247.1 GCA_023265365.1 Acidobacteriota bacterium | reverse complement strand
CTTCATTCCCGCCATCTCCTGGGGCAACGGATATGCATTGAACACGAGGCGCGCCAGGCCATACAGCAGACCGGCCTTCAACGATCGTTCTGCGAACCACGCCCTGAAATAATCTTTGCTCATCGCCGGTGAAAGAAGTCTTCTCCACTTCGGCGGGAGCGCGGCGGCAAGGGCGATCGTATCGAGATGGCTGGTGTGATTTGCGGCGAAGAGCGCGGGCGTTCCCAGTTTGTCCAGGTGTTCGAGTCCGGCGGCCGTAAGCGGAATGTAGTGTCGAAAGAGGGGGAATACGAATCCCTGCTGTATGGCCCATCGTCCGGCGCGAGCCGGCAGGCGCAGCGGCCAGTTGGAGAGTTCCGCGGCCGGTTTTTGCGGAGCGAGCGCATTCGAGAGTGCGGTCAGTTCTCCAACCGTCTTGATGCCGGCGAAGGTTTCCTCGTCGATTTCGATGCCGCGCCGGCTCTCGAATTCCGACAGGAGTTCCACACGATCGAGCGACGATAGTCCGAGATCCTCCACCAGGCGGGCACTCGCACGTCCCGCGAGAATCCGGTCGAGCGCGGAGGCAGGCATGGCTGTTGGCGAAGTACCTTCCGCAATCCGCCGGGCGACTTCGTGCCGTTTGACTTTCATCGTCGATGGAGTGCGTGGAAAATCTTCGCCAGGCCAGACGGTCCAACCCCGGATCCGCTGGTGCGTTTCGAGCCGCTCGTTCGCGCGGCCGACGACATCCGCGGCATCCACCGCCTTGCTGGAGAGAATCAAAGCCGCGTGCACCTGGTCTGCCGATGCGATAACGGCGCTGTCGCGGATTTCAGGCATGGCATTCAACACTCTCTCCACGTCCTCGGGATGAACATTCAATCCTTCCCGTGTGACGATCATGTCTTTCTTACGGCCGCGATAGTAGAGCCACCCGTCGCGATCGATTTCTCCCAGATCGCCCGTGCGAAGCCATTCGCCCTGAGTGCCGGTAACGCTCTCGCCGCGTACCAGGATTTCGCCGTCCGGCGCGATCTTCACGTCCTGACCCGGCACGACCTTGCCAAGCGAACCGCTCCTGGTGTGGAACGGATGATTCACAGCAACCACCGGACTGGCTTCGGTCAAACCGTAACCCTGAATGACGAGATATCCGAGTCGCGCCCAAAAGCTCTCCAGTTCAGGTTCCAGCCGAGCGCCTCCCACGACGAATGCCCAGAACTTCCATCCGAACCCGGAATGGATGCGGCGGT
The DNA here is from genome assembly GCA_023265365.1 of Acidobacteriota bacterium. Lineage (GTDB taxonomy): Bacteria > Acidobacteriota > Terriglobia > 20CM-2-55-15 > 20CM-2-55-15 > JAHFTY01. The sequence continues at coordinate 5,179 of JAHFTY010000247.1, read as the reverse complement.
ACGTCCACCAGCGCAGCGCCACGCCGGCCCAACCCTTTCGGGAGGGTGCTGCGGGAATCGGGTAGCGCCGCGCGACGTCCTGTTGGAGCGTCTCGAGAATGCGCGGTACGGAGACAATCACCGAAATCCGTTCGTTGCGGGCAATGCGCATGAGCGCGGCCGGGCGCAGTTCATCCGTGAAAGCGGCAGCGCCCCCGAGAAGCACCGGTATGAAAAGTCCCTGCGACTGGCCGAACATGTGGCTGAGCGGAAGCAGAGTCAGGATTCGCACCGGCTGGAACGGCGTGGCCCACTTCCTGTACCTGGCGATCTCGCGCTGAAAAGGGTCGAGATTCGAGCAGATGTTCCGGTGCCGATGCGCCACGCCTTTGGGTTCTCCCGTGGTGCCGGAGGTGTAGACGATTTCGACGATGTCGTCACCGGTGACGGGTGTTGTGGAAAGGCGGGCCTGAGGAAGGCGCGGAATCTCGTCGAAGTGGAGGCGATCGGCGCTAATGCCGGATGCGTCGACGGCGCTTCCGCAAACCACGAGTTTGGGCGCGCATTCGTGTTGTATGCGCCGAACCAGATCGGCGGAGAATCGAAAGTCGACCGGCACCACTTCCACTCCGCGCGCCACGGCGCCCCAGAAAGCGGCAATCCATTCGGGCCGGTTTTCGCCCCAGATCATCAGGCGGTCGCCCTTCCGGACTCCGAGATCGTCGAGCCGCCGTGAGAACGACGCGATGCGGGCGTGCAGTTCGGCGTAGCTCCATGCCAGGGTGCGCAGTCCGTTCGTCCAGCGGGCGGCCTCGCGCGATCCGAGACGTTCGATGTCGATGAGAAGCTCGATAAGGGTTTGCATGTCGGCGAATCGGTCGTGGTAGATTCTCTCACCTTACGGTGCGCGGGCTTGGAATCGGCGACACGGTCGGGTTTCCTGGTTCCGCCGGAGATATCATTGGCCGCTCCGTCATTCGTCCGTCCGATTAATCCCCGATCGGCCTCCATGCTATGGTCAAAAGAGGTGCCTTTTCGACAATCGGGCGCCTATTTCTATGACAGACCAATAAGGAGGCGTGGCCCTATGCTGCCCAAAGTGTCCAAAGTCCTGATCGCTTTGCTGCTGCTCTCGGCGGCGGTACCCATCCTTGCGGACCGAACCCCGCTCAAGCCTGGCTGGAATCTGTTTTCGCCCCAGCAGGACATCGAGATGGGTCAGCAGGTCTCGAGGGAGGCGGATGCGCAACTCCAGCTCATCAACAACGCGCAGGCTCTCGGTTATCTGAATGCGCTTGGGAAACAGCTCGCGTCCAGGGCGCCGAACAGCCGGCAGTATCCGTTTCAATTCAAGCTTGTGAACGAAAAATCGATCAATGCCTTCGCCCTGCCCGGCGGCTACGTGTACGTCAACCGGGGAACGATTGAAGCTGCGGCGAACGAGGCGCAGCTGGCGGGGGTCATTGCGCATGAGATCGGACACGTCGCTCTGCGGCATGGGACCAATCAGGCGTCGAAGGCCTACATCGCCCAGGCACCTCTTGCGATCGTGGGTGGAATGCTCGGCAACAATTCGGTGGGCGCGGTGATTGCGCAGCTTGGGCTGGGATTCGGGACCAATTCGCTTCTGCTGAAGTACTCGCGTGATGCCGAGCGGCAGGCGGATCTGATGGGAACGCAGATCCTGTACGACGCCGGTTACGATCCGAAAGCCATGGCCCTATTCTTCGAGAAGCTCCAGGCGGAAACCGGCGGGAGCGGGCGGGCGGCCCAGTTCTTCAGCGATCATCCGAATCCCGAGAACCGCATTGGAAATGTGAACAACGAAATCGTGAAACTCGGCGGAGCGAAACCGGGAGCCAGAATGGATTCGCCGGACTTTCAGGAAGTGAAGCGCATCCTGGCAAACGCGCCGGCGCCGGGCGGAAAGCCGGGTCCTGCGAACAACGGCGGCGCCAGAGGCGGGAAACCGCAGCGCCCCTCCGGCCGGCTTGTTGATTATCAGACCGGCGATGTCCGGTTGCGCCATCCGGACAACTGGAAACCGTATGGTCAGGGCAGTACGGTGACGATCGCTCCCGATGGTGGAATCGTTAATGGCTCGTTGGCCTACGGCATGATGATTTCGCCTTTTGAGCCCCACGACGACAACGGCGATGGACGTATGACGCTCGCCGAAGCCACGGACCAGCTCATCAATGAAATGCGGCAGGCGAACCCGCAGATGCGAACGTCGCGGAATCACGAGCGGATTCGCATTGGAGGACAGGCCGCGCTGGCGACCGAATTGTCGAACGTATCGCCCGCCGGCGGCCGTGAGACCGACGATCTCATTACCGTCGTCGTTCCGGACGGCACGTTCTATTACTTCATCGGCGTCGCGCCGCAGAACGAGTTTTCTGTTTACGCTGAAGTTTTTGACGACATTCTGAACAGTGTTCGATTTCGATAACTTGCCAAACCAAAACGCGCGGGTATAACCTCCGGAGAAGTCCGGAGGTCTACTTTATGGAATGGAAGGATCTCGAAAAGATGACCGTCGTCAAACTGCGGGAGGAAGCGCTGAAGTTCCCGCAGATCGAAGGCGTTCACGGGAAGAACAAAGAACGGCTGATGCACGAAATCGCCACGATTCTCGGTATTGAACGGCCCCACGTTCAATTTGCAGAGGCGGTTGTCCACACCAAGACGGATCTCAAACACAAGATCCACGACCTGAAAATCGAGCGTGAGAAGTTGCTCGCCACGCACGACCACACCCACCTTCACGAAGTGCGGCGCCAGATTCACGAATTGAAGCACACGATTCGGAAGATCGAGGCAAAAGCGGCGCACGGATAAATTCGGTGTCGGACACCCGCGATGCCGAGTCTACTGCAGGGCGCGCTTCAAACCCGCGCCCGCCGCAACCATCATGTCGGGATAGCGGTCGACCGAACTCTGGTATGGCGTGTTGAACAGGATGCGCCGGGTCCCCGGATCGATGAGTTGAAGGTTCAGTTGGACAATTCCTGAGTCGATCGTCACCGTGGATACGACGAGCGCGGCCGCATTCACCCCCGCCGCTGCTTTGACAAGGTCATCGCCGACCCGGGTTTCAGCGCCCGGAGGCGTGTCCCGGAGTTCGACGCCTGGAATCCCTCCAAGTTCGCTGCGCAGCCGTTTCACGACGTCGTCGTCGAGATACATCATTTCACTGGGAACGTAGAGGCGGGGATGAAGGACCGCGATGCTCGACACTTTCTGTTGTTGAATCACCGCCGGCCGGTACTTCAGCACCGCCGTCAGCGCCAGGGGCAAAAGGATCAGCGCAACCACCAGAGCTGTTTTGACTCGAGAGGACTCAGGTGCGTTGGACATGGAAGTTGATTGTAGCAGGAGGCCGCGAGTGTGATAGAAAGTCTGATCCGTGGCGATTAATCACGAACTCCTCTCCGACCTGAAATTCTTCGAACTGTATGACCAGGACGACCGGCAAGCCTTCGCCAAAGTGGTCGACCATATCCTGTTGCCGACCGGAAAAGTTCTTTTCGAACGGGGCGACCCCGGCGACGCCCTATTCATCGTGCTTTCAGGCAAGGTCGAACTTTTCATCCGCAACGTAGCCGGAGAAAAGATTGTTTTCACATGCGCCGAACGCGGCGACTTTTTCGGCGAGCTGTCCATTGCAGACAGGGGGCCCCGCACAGCGACGGCGGTTGCCCTGGAAGATGCCGAGCTGATTTCGCTGAGCCGCGACAATCTCCAGCTGTTCTTCCAGAAACGTCCCGACGCCGCGCTCGATTTGATTGCCGCCATGGCGACGATGATCCGCAAGGCGGACGAGATCCTGAATAAACAGGTGTCGCGGAACGTCAACGAAGAGATCCAGGAAAACATTACATCGTTTCAGAAGATCGCCGATTGGATCGCCTGGTTCGGCGGCAGCATGGCTTTCCTGATCATCAACACCATGTGGTTTCTGGGCTGGATCATTATCAACACGTTCGATGTGGGCATCCGGCAATTCGATCCCTTTCCGTTCGGCCTGCTCACCATGATCGTTTCGCTCGAAGCCATCTTCCTTTCGATCTTCGTGCTCATCAGTCAGAACCGGCAGTCCGAAAAGGACCGCGTCCGATCGGAAATCGACTACGAGGTCAACGTCAAGGCGGAACTGGAGATCGGCTATCTCCATGACAAAACGGACCGGCTGCAGGAGAAGATGCTGGAACGCTTCGCAAAACTCGAAAAAATGCTCCACGATCGCGACTCTGTTGCGAAATAGAAAGTCCCGGCGCGATCCTGTTTCTAATGGCTGGAGAGCTGAAGCGGTATGGGTTCGCCTTTGGGCTTACGACTCTTGCGGCCGTTCTGCGGCTGACCCTCAGTTCTCTCGGAACCGGCGTCCCGTTCATTCTCTTCTACCCGGCTGTCGCCGCAAGCGGATGGTACGGGGGCTTCGGGCCTGCCCTGCTGTCCACACTGATGGCCGCGCTCCTGTCGATACTCTTCCTCATTCACGACGCCCGCTCGGCGGCCGGAATGCAAACGGCGATTTTCGTCCTGTCCGGCACGCTGATGGCCCTCTTCGCCGAACAGGCGCGTCATGCCCAAAGGAAGGTTGCCGAAAGCGAAGAACGGCTTCGCCAATCGCTGGCCGCCGAACAGGCCGCCCGGAACCGCGCCGAAGAGAGCAGCCAATTGAAGGATGAATTCCTTGCCACGGTATCCCACGAACTGAAAACACCGCTCACCGCGATCCTCGGATGGTGCCGCGTCTTACGAAGCATAAAGGTGCCGCCGGAAACGATCGAGCGCGCCCTGGAATCGATCGACCGGAACGCGCAATCGCAGAATCGCGTGATCGACGACTTGCTGGACGTCTCGCGAGTGATTGCCGGTCAACTCCGAATCCGGCCCGAATTGGTCGATCCGAAAACCGTCATCGACGCCGCCATGGATTCAGTCCGTCCATCTGCGGAGGTCCGGGGGATCGGCATGGAATCCTCACTCGTGACCGGATCTCTCATTTATGTCGATCCTCACCGCCTCCAGCAGATCGTCTTGAACCTTTTGACGAACTCCGTGAAATTCACCGCCACGGGCGGCCTCATCCGCGTGCTGGCCCATGAAGTCGACGGATACGTGGAAATCATCGTTCACGACAACGGCCAGGGCATTTCGAAGGAATTCCCGTCGAACGTCTTTGAGCGCTTCC
>JAHFTY010000104.1 GCA_023265365.1 Acidobacteriota bacterium | reverse complement strand
CACGACCGGTGCGGTTAACTTTCGAAGCTGTTGTTCCAATTCGCGGTAGACCCGCCGGACTCCGCAAAGCACCTGAACCCGGTCGTAGAGCCACGGACTCTCGATCACGGATTTCAGGCCGCCCCAGCCAATCATTAGTTCACCTCCACGGGCCCGATAGTCTAGCATCAGGGCCGTGAGCAGCTCGGGACTTTGCACCTTCTTACCGTGGGACAGCGACTTCTTTGGAGTGCGTATCGCACGGCTTGACGTTCACCGGCTCGATGATCGAGTCGTATCGTCGGCCTCGGAGTGGTGCCGGCAGCAACGCATCGCCTGCCTCTACGTTCTGTCGGACCCGGACGATTCTGAAACCACGCTGTCGCTGGAGCGGTGGAACGCTCACATGACCGATATCCGGGTCACGCTTCAGGCTTCCGGACTCGGGGACCGGGGCGCCCGGACTCCGGTGCGAAAGTCCAATGCCGCGGATTTGCCGGAGCTGCGGAACATTGCGCGCGACAGCCACCGGGACGGCCGGTTCTTTTTCGATCCTCGATTTTCACGGGAGCGGTGCGAGTCCTTTTACGAGACGTGGATCGCGCGAAGCCACGAGGGGTTTGCGGATGCCGTGCTGGTTGCAGAATTGAACGGTGATCCCGCGGGATATGTCACCTGTCATGTCGACGGAGACTCCGGACGGATCGGGTTGTTCGCCGTCGGCGCCACCGCGCGGGGCCAGGGTCTCGGTAAGGTCCTTGTCGGCAGCGCCGCGGCGTGGTTTGCCGGCCGCGGCATCGAAAAGGTAAGCGTCGTCACGCAGGGCCGGAATACCTCGGCGCAGCGCCTTTACGCGCGATGCGGATTTGAACTTCTGTCCGTGTCGATCTGGTATCACAAATGGTTTGTCGATGAGTAACTACCGCATACCGTTCAACAAGCCATGCCTCACCGGCAGGGAGTTCGAATACGTATCCGACGCCATCAGACAGGGACACGCATCGGGCGATGGCCCGTACACGAGGAAATGCCAGGCGCTGCTGGAATCCGCGCTCGGCGTGAAGCGCGCCCTTCTGACGACTTCGTGCACTCACGCGCTGGAAATGTCGGCGCTCCTGCTCGACCTGAAGCCCGGCGACGAGGTCATTCTCCCGTCGTTCACTTTTGTATCCACGGCCAACGCGTTTGTTCTTCGCGGCGCACGGCCTGTGTTTGCGGACATTCGAAGGGACACGCTGAATATCGATGAAAGTCAGGTCGAACGCCTGATCTCGGCGAAAACCCGGGCCATCGTTCCCGTTCACTACGCCGGGGTCGCCTGCGAGATGGATGCGCTGCAGCGCCTCGCCGAAAAGCACAATCTGGCCATGATCGAGGACAACGCGCACGGCCTGTTCGGACGATACAAACAGAGGCTGCTGGGAACGATCGGCCACATGGCAACGCTCAGTTTTCATGAAACCAAGAACTTCGAATGCGGCGAGGGCGGCGCTCTGCTCGTCAATTCGCCGGAGTTTGTCGAACGCGCGGAGATCATCCGGGAAAAAGGAACGGACCGCAGCCGGTTCTTCCGTGGACAGGTGGACAAGTACACGTGGGTGGACGTGGGATCAAGCTATGTGTTGTCGGACATGCTCGCCGCATTCCTGTTCGCGCAACTGGAATCGCGGAATCATATTCAGACGGAACGGCGCCGCGTGTGGAGTCAATATGCGTCGGAACTGACAGCGTGGGCGGCCGATGGTGGAATTCGTACGCCCTACATTCCGGAACACTGCGAGCAGCCGTACCACATGTTCTACCTGATCATGAAGTCGCTGGGAGAGCGGCAGAATCTGATCGCGCACCTGGCCCGGCGGGGAATCCTCGCCGTGTTCCACTACCAGCCGCTGCACGTTTCCGGCATGGGACGAAAATTCGGATTCAATCCCGGCGATTGCCCCGTCACGGAGGACATCAGTGACCGGCTTGTCCGGCTTCCGTTGTATTCGGATTTGACTGGGACGGAAATCGCGGCCGTTTGCGAAGGCATCATGTCGTTCCGCGAATAAGCTCGTCATAGATCCGGCCCAGCTTTGCGGACACTGTCGCTGTAGAAAGGCTTTCAACCGCCCTCTTCCTCGCTGCCTGCCCCGATGTTTCCCGGAAGGCCGCATCCTCAAACAGGCGGCTCATCGCCGCAGCCAGCGCTTTCGGGTCGTTCTGCGGAATGAGCGTCCCTGCATCTCCGATGACATCGGGCATCCCGCCGACTTCCGTGGCAATGACCGCGACTCCGGTACTCATCGCTTCAACCAGCGAATAACCGAACTGCTCCTCGGCCGTTCCGACAGCCAGCGAGGGATACACAAACGCGTCCGCCAGCCGGTGCCAGCGATGAATCTCGCCATACGACACCGAAGGCACAAAGGAGGTGCTCGATTCCAGGTCCAGGCCGGCGCAAAGACGACGGAGGCGGCCACCCTCGGGACCGTCGCCGATGAGAAGCAGCCGGCATACCCTCCGCCGCCCGTGCCGCAGAAATTCAGCGAAAGCTTCCACCAGAACATTCAGACCTTTTTCGGGAGCCAGTCTGCCGGCGAACAAAAAGACGAAGTCGGACTCGTCGAAACCGAGTTCCTTCATCAGCGCCGGATCTCGGGGACCGGGACAAAAGATGCGGGCGTCCACACCCATGCCCAGACGAATGATCTTCTTGTCTTGAACGCCCATCGCCAACAGCGCGTCGCGGGCCCGCGAGGACGGCGCAAGAATTTTCGGGGCGGCGGCGTAGGTGGCGAGTAACCGGTCGCGAAGATGGTCTGGATAAGGTTTCGTGTCCCAGTGGGTCACGACCATGGGAACGCCATGTTTTTTGCACGACACGGACGCCTGGCTCGTATAGGCGTACCAGGCCTCGAACGTGTGAACGATGCTGCTGGCACGGACGATCGCATCGACGTTCGGCATCGGATATTTCTGTCCAAGGACCCTGCTGCGGATGGCGTTGATGACCGAACGATCGGCAACGCTGTCGGGAAATCGGCAAACGTTCACGGGAATGCGGGTGGACCTCAGGTCAAATGGATTCTGCGGAAGCACGTACGCCTGAATGTCGAACCGGTCCAAAAGCGGTTCGAAGTTCTGCGCCTCGAACGGACCGAAGTATGCGCCGCGAAGCAGGGCGACTTTCGGCCGGGCTAGGTCCATAAGGGCGTTCCAGCCGATTGGCGAAGTACCGACTCCACCGCTTGAATCACATCGGAGGACGGGAGTTGACGGACGCACTCGAAGGAACGTTCACACACGAATGACTGCTCGCAGGGGCTGCAGGGCAAATCCCGCCGGACAACGACGCTGCGGGGATCGAGAGGTCCCCACAACCTCGAATTCTGATAGCCGAAGATCGTGACCACCGGCACGCCGATCGCTCCCGCAAGATGCAGCGGCGAGGAATCGTTGTGAATCAAGACCCGGCAGTGCTTTATCACCGCGGCCAACTGCCGCAGATCGAGCTTTCCGCTCAAATCAACCGTCTGGCTGCCCAGCTTCGCCGCAATGCGGCTGCAGACTTCGACTTCGTCCGGACCTCCGATTAATATCGGCTTCCTTCCTGTCGCCACAAGGTACCTGGCAACGTCCGTGAAACCGTCCTCGTGCCACCGGCGCTTTTCGATGCTGACCTTGCTGGTTCCCGGATGAATGGCCACAAGCGTTGCCGACCGCCAATCAACCCCCATGCCACCGAGCAGCCTTTCGGAGGACGCCATCTCCGTGCTCGTGACGTTGTAGTGCAACCGGACCCGATCGGGATGAGGGATGCCCAGAACGTTCGCGGCGGCCAGGAAATACTCGGTCCGGTGTTGCGTCGAGTGAATGTCGGCGGTCGAGTCGATCCGGTCGGTGAGCGTCCACGCCGTCCGAAGCGGCAAGTACCCAAGGCGTCTGGAAACGCCGGCAAACCAGAAGGCCAGCGACAGGGTGTCCGAGCGGCTGAGGCAAACGGACAGATCGAAGTGGTGCCGCCGCATATCAGCCAGCAGGCGCAGCGAAGGAAAGATCCGGGGGCTGGCAAATTCAGGCATGACATACAGCTCGTCGATGATCGAGAGGTGTTCGAGGACCGGCGCCGATTTCTCTCCGACCAGGTAGGTCAGGTGGGCTGAGGGATAGGCGTCACGGATCGCTTCCACCAGGGGTGTGCTGAGGATCACGTCACCGATCGCGCCAATCAATGCAACCGCGATCTTCAGCGGTAACTGCACAGGAAACATGCCGCGAGTATAACAGCCCGTGGTTTCCTGAACAGCACCACCCCGGCGCTTCGCGCAACAACATTTCCCCGCCTTGGCCAAGGCGGGGAAATTCCTACGTTTTCCCCTCCTCAGCTAACCTCAGCTGAGGAGTGGTGGCGCGAAGCGCCGGGGTGGTGCTGTTTTGAAAACTGATTTTGTTGGTCGAACCGCCCCGTCGCTTCGCGCCACGTATGCAGTTCATCGTGTCGGCGCCAGATACTTGTTTGGGACGTTGCGCACAGGCAGTTTCGCACCGTACCGCTTCTGAAAGAGGTAACCGAGATTGGCGTATACGTCGAGTTCAGACCGGTGGAACTGAGCGTACAAGCCGCACTGGGCGTATGAAGTCGGAGTCACGTCCAGAACGAGAGTCTCCCAATCGGCGCCTGCTCCCCAAATCAGGCCCTTCAGCCGGACATCGAGATGGGCTCCCGCATCAACCAACAATTCGAGCGCCGGTCTGCAGTAGTTGAAGATGCTGTTGACGGCATGAAAGATCGGCGTCTGTCCGCCGAAACCGTCGCTATCGATGTCAGCCGGAGCGTTGACACCGGCTCCCGCACGAAGAAGAACACGTGCGCACTTTACGCAATTGAACTCGGCGCAGATGTGCAACGCCGTAACGCCGTCGCAGGATGTGAATGCACAGGGTATTCTCAATGTGCGGTTCAACTCTTGCCCTTCATTCGCGAGACGCTGGACAGCCAAATCATCGTCCAACAGGACGGCTTTCAACAACGGATCCTCGATCGACGCACCGGCATCGAGCAGTATTTGAAGACAACCGGCGAACCGTGGAGAGCGAAGGTACCCTTCGAAGCAGAGTTGAACAACCGTTCTGTGGTGCCGTTTCCGAGATCCCTTCACTTGGGGAGCTTGTTCCACGCGCCTTGAGTCACTTCCGAAAACTGACGTTCCATGAGCACACGCCACTCGCGCGAGCAAACTCTGTCGGATGGCATCACCGCAGCGCGCGGTTTGTCGGCTGCATACGTTTCGTTAGGCGACGCCCTCACGTGTGCGCTTCACAGTATACGAATACTTGCATATTGAGACGTGCCGGATAAGCCAGTTGTCTGAGCTCACACGGTCAAAGAGTAATGTCTTTCGCGACCTCGGATTCTCATCCAGGAAAGCAGCCTATTTGATGATCCGTTCTGACCTCATGATTCGGCTGCAAGAGTTGATCCGTTCACGGGACTTGACCCAGGCGGAAGCAGCAGGACTTTTGCGAGTGAGCCAACCCCGCGTGAGCGACCTCTTGCGGGGGCGTATTGACCTGTTCAGCACAGACGCTCTGATCGACATGCTTGGAGACCTCGGCACAAATGTGCAACTTGTCGGGAAGCGCTCTCGCCGTCGTCGACAAGTCGCCTAACGCCTTTGCCGCTCAGCCGCGAGCGGCGCGCGAGTCCGTTTGCAGTAAGCCGGGACCGACACGCGCCGCTCGTCGGTCTGCAGCGGCTTTGATGCGGCTCGCGGCTCACAGGCTTTCGTCAGGTGCTACGATGCGGACCGATCCGTCTTGGCTGATGATTAGCCAATGAAGGCCGAGCCTTTCGCGTGTCCACTTGCTAACCGGTCGGCATTGATTCAAAAACGTTCAACCTCGGGTACGGCCAGCCCGTACTTCACGGAACCATCGGTCATTCTTGAAAGAAGCTGACCTAAACCTGTTCGAAAATCCAGCCCGAGGGAAGAGGTGACTCCCTTTGCCTCAACGAGCCAACGTTCGCCGGATTCAGAATGCGCACACATAAGGTCGGCGTGAGTCTGCGTGTCAAAAGTAAAGCCTAGTTTCGAAAAATGCGCTTCGATCGCTGCTTGCACAAAGCCTTCGTAAGGAAACTTCGTGCCCAGCTTATTGGTTCTCGCTTTCACAGTCGTGAACACTCTTTCGTTCGTCCGCAAAACGGTTCAACGTTTTTTATGCCGTGTTCGGGTCTGGGATTTCGGGGTCGCGACAAATCTTGACTACAAGGCAATTCCTCAACGAAAGCGATGTAGCCTTCAGGTACTTTTTCATAAACTGCGGTCAACTGCATTGTCATTGCTCAATCCTTGCCAACATCTTACATCGAGCGACCAGCTGGGATCGGCCTTACGGCTGCACGTTCAGCCGCGAGCCGCGCGAGAAACCTTTTCGGATTTGCGTTTGGTGCGCGCCGGCTCGCCGGCTGCAATGTGGTGTTAGCCAGTATTTTCTGCCTATACCGTGGGCCTCGTACCAATGCAATTCGGCCGCTCGGACTTTCCCATTGGGCAAGTACAACCATGCTACTGAGGATCCCGACGGTAGCCGTAGTACGTGATGACCAAGGCGATGACAAACAAGATGCCTTCGAGCACCATGAAGGTGGCTGAGCCCGCTTCGGCCGAAGCCTGACGGTACTGCCCGGCAGCGAACATCCGGATGAGGCCCAGGACTAAGAGGAACCAGCCTGTTGCCGTGATGAGGACAGGCCAGGCGCGCACCCAATGATTGTGTGCACGCACGATGGCCAAGCCCGCGACAAAGAAGAGCGCGCCTGACAGGTAGACCACGGGCGGGATTTGCGCGTCGTACAGATGAGGCTGAACCAGCGGGAACTCGGAGATGAGCACTGCGGAAAGGGTCGGGCCAAGGAGGCCAGCGATTTGTCGAGAGTTCGCCATACGTACCTGCGCAAGGGGCGAGCGGGCTAAAGATTAAGGTTTTATCCGCAGTGCCGGCACGGAATCAAGTTGCAGGGTGACGAAATCGGCACTGCGGATAAAACCTTAATCTTTAGCCCGCGTCGGTCGATATGCCGCGTTCTTCTGAGACAAACAGTTCCAGCAAGCGGATCTGTTCTTCATTGACGACGAGACGCGCGCAACTCGGACAAGGAAACAATTCTGCTTCGTCCCAGAAGGTTTTTACGACGCTTGTTGCGATCCCAATTTTCACTCGCCTTTCACGCAGCCTCTCAACGCGTTTTCGACTGACGCCTTAAACCCGACCTTATAGTCGGCCATCTCTCTTCAGTCGACGTTTCATTCGCTCGAATGAAATAGTCGGCTCAGATCGACGCTCTGCGATGACTGCCAAATCGTGAAGATCCTCCAACAGTTTCCGGTACCGTTTCAGCGACAAGACGATTCCCGTCTTTTTACCCTTGGAATCAACGACGAACTTTTCCACTACGCTCATTAACTCAGTCCTATAGTTTTGGCTGATTATACGTCGGCCAAGTGGTTCTGTCAGGATCGGGAATCGGGCTAGTACGCCAAGCCGGCTGCGGTTGAGGACGTGGGTATAGAGGAGGCAAAAACGCTTCTCCTCGATCTCCCCTTATGGCTACCCGGCTCGACCAAGCTCCGATTGACTTTGTCGAGGCTTACCGCGTAGCGTCTGACGTCGCATGCCTGAACTCCTCACTCTGGGTTTGATTGTTGCCGTGCTGGCCTACGGCACCTTGTTGCGCAAGTCCGTTTTCATTCTGACCTACCATTCGATCAGCGAGGGAGAGTTCGACATTCCCGGACTTGAGGTCTCTTCAAGGGCCTTCGCCAATCAACTGCGGCTGCTGGCGGCTCTGGGCTTTCGAGCTGAGAACCTCGATCAGGTTGTCGACGACATTCGCCGCGGAACGCGCGGGAACTTCCCGGTGCTATGCATCACGTTCGATGATGGCTACCGTGGCGTTCTCGCCAATGCCGCGCCGCTCTTGCTCAGCCGAAACTGGCCGGCCACACTCTTCGTGCCGACGTCGCTTGCCGGCAGGTCGAACGAGTGGGACGCGGGCTCGGGTATTCGGAGCGTGCCGCTATTGGGATGGGAGGAACTCCGCAAGTTGACATCGATGGGTTTTGCGATCGGCTCGCACAGCAGAATGCACCGTTCGATGCTTCACATCCCCGAAGACGAGTGCCGGCAGGAATTACAGGGCTCCCTTGCCGATCTCGATCGAAACCTCAGCCGGGTCAGCCGGGTGTTCTGCTACCCCTACGGACATCGAAAGCCGGGCCTCCGGCGCCTTGTCGAGAAATCCGGGTATCAGGGCGCGTGCTCGCTAATTCATAATGCATATCCCGACGATCTATACGATCTTGGCCGGCTGAACGTCCGCACGAACAACATCGTGATTTTCGCCTGGAATCTCGCGGCTTATCCGCTCATCAGCCTGGCCCGCAAACTGGTGAGATAAACACAGGAGGTGTGTCGTGGCCGGGAAATGGATCCTTTCCAAAGTTGCCCGGCTCACCCATCCGGCACCGGCCCGGGACTGGGAACACGAGTATGCGGACGGCGCGTGGTCCTTACTATCGGGACTCGACGAAATGTCTCGATACTGGATCGCGACCGGCTATTGCTCGCTGATCCGCAACCCTTCCATTCTCGATGTGGGTTGCGGGCCCGGTCTTCTCGAACAGAAGCTCCGGTTGCTTCCCTACGGCAGCTACACCGGCACGGACATCTCGCCGAGCGCGCTTCGCGAAGCACGGCGGCAAATGCCTCCGGAGAGCCGCCTCATCTGTTCGGATTTCAATCAAATCGCCGTCGCCGCGACATTTGATCGCATCGTTTTCATGGAGTCGATGGAACCGCAACTCCCCGTCATCGATATTCTGAGGAAGCATGTCCCGCTTCTCGGTCCCGATGGACGGATCGTGCTTTCCCTCTTTGACGGAAAGAGCGGCATCGCGACCGGAGATTTGTGGAAAGCGATCGCCGCGCAGTTCCGGATTGAGGACGCCACCCACCTGCACAATCTGCCGTCAGGCAAACGTTGGACGGTCGGTTTGCTTGCGCCCCGCCAATAAGCCGTCGCGAATCCACCCACGCGCCATTTGAAACCCGTCGACGAAAGGTATGGTCCAGTTCAGCGAGGCGAAAAGGAGGAGGTCGACCGGACGTGCGCGGAGGCCGGTACCTTCGAGCTTCGCGTAGTTCTTCCAGACGCGCCATCCGTCGAGAGCGACATGCAGCGCGAGAACGGCAAGCAGCGCGGCGAACGCGGGACGCCAGATGAAGCCGGTGACAAACGGAATTCCGAACAGGATGGCCTTTCGCTTCATCTGCGCGAACAGATGCCGGTTTCGAGTCCAGACGCCTTCGCGAGGATGCTTCCGGTTCATGTAGAAGCAGAACTGCAGGCCGCTCCGCTGCCGCAAATACTGGCGAAAACCCTGGTAGCGGGACGGGTGAAACACGACCATGCCGGGCACGTAATGTACCGGGCAGCCGTTCTGTTTCAACCGGAGGCCGAGGTCTTCGTCCTCGAAATACCACGTGAAATGCTCGTCAAATCCGCCCGCTCTCTGAAAGGCGTCTTTCGTCACCGCAAAATTGCAGGTGACGACGGGTTCCGAGTCCTTGAAAACCGAATGCACAAACGTCGACGCCGGCAATTCGCTATACGTCCGCCCCAGCAGCGCCGCATTCGACTGTCGCGCCGCCATCTCGCGATCGATCGTGCGCAGCCAGTCCGGCTGCGGGACGCAATCATCGTCGGTGAAAGCGAGGATGCTTCCCCGGGCCTGCCGGACGGAAGCGTTACGCGCTTTGGCGACGCCTCCCGGGGACTGCGAAAACCAGCGGACGGCGTCGCCCAGGCCGGCAAGATACTCCCTTGTCGAATCGCTGGATCCGTCGTCGATCACGACGACTTCGAACCGGTCGCGCGGGAAGTCCTGCCGCCACAAAGCCTGCATCAATCGGGGCAGAAGGTGCGCCCGGTTGCGTGTGATGACCAGCACGGAAATCCGCGGTTCGACTGCGGCGCTCACGCGAGCCTCATCAAGTCGAGAATCTCGCGGACGCGGTGATCGTAGGTGTGACCTGCAGCAACTTTCCGGCGGCAACGCTCGCCCATGTCGCGGCAAGTCTGAGGATGGCCGATCAGGAATCCGGTCTTTTCCCTCAGCTCTTCGGCCGATTGGAAAACCGCGAGGTCGTCCGGGACGTCGAAGACCGGTTTCGCGTCGCGGGGTCCGTCCATCAACTGGCATCCTCCCGCTCCGCCGATATCGAACACGCGCTGATTCAGCCCTTCGGTATCGTCGAAGTGATGCGGATTCACATTGACGGCCGCCGCCCGAAAGACCTGTGTCTGGACCAGCGACCTGGCTTCACGTCCCGAAATGCATTCCGGCTTCGTTCGGGCCAGGGCGCTCCGCTCCCATCCTCCCCCCCAGATTCGCAGGTTGAAGTCCGACAAGTGTTCCAGCATGAGTTCCCGGTACCGGTAGTACGATCCGACCATCGCCACCTGACATCGGTGGGGTTTCAGGTCTTCTTCGGTGGTTTCATAATCGACATGGAGTTCACGGTCTGCGCAATGCGGGAGAAAGCGGGCGTTCCGGATTCCGATCAATCGAGTTCGGTTCACGTCCTGGATGTTTTTCGAAAAGATGAAATCCAGGTGCGGCATCTGCTCGACCACATTCCGGGATGCGAACAAGCGGGCGTCCGGGAACCAGTTCACGACAGGACAGCGAAGCTCGCCGCGCAGACCTCGTATCGTTTCCGCAGGAACGGTTTCCGCCTTGGCAAGGAAGATCAGGTCCGGCCGGAACTTTCGGCCCGCGGCCGCCAATTCGCGTGGCATCACGGTCCGCGCCCACAGGAGTTTGACCTTTCCGGGAACGCCGATCGGCGGATTCCGGTAGTCGAAGACGCGAACCTCGTGTCCGAGCCGCTTCAACGCTTGCTCGATCGACCAGCCGAACGAACTGTGGAAGTGGACCGAAACCAGCAGGACTTTCATCGAGGCATCTTAACGCACCTGAGATAGGCGGCATACGCCTCGTCCGGCTTGATCAGCCGCATGCAGTCGTGCGTTTGGATTTTGCAGTAGCCGAGATTGCAACCAATACACGGAAGTTCGTCGCGCCGTAACACGACGGCGGAAGGATCGACGGGCCACCACCGCGATTTTACCGTCGGCCCCATGAAGCTGAGCGCCGGCACGCCCAGCAGTCCGGCCAGATGAAGGGGCCCCGAGTTATTGCAGATGAGAAGATCGCTGTCGCGAAGCGTTGCGACGAAATCCATTACATCCCGGGTAATCACCGCCTTCGCTCCCGGACCGGCAAGCTCGACAATACGCTCGACCAGTTTCCTTTCCGAATCGGCGCCGATGACGATTACCGGTTCCCCGCCGGCATGAATCCGGCGGATGAGTTCGGCGAAGTATTCCGGAGGCCACTGCTGCGTCGGATGGTGCGCGCCGGGATGAATGGCCACGGCCGCCGGCTTCCGGTTGGTGGCGTGAGGCAGGGTTTCCGCGCGGAAGTCGATGCCGAACAGAGTGAGCACGCGGGCATACAGCTTCTGCGTATGGATGGCGGGATCGAATGGAACCGGCAGATTGAAGTACCGCCCCCTTCCGCCGATGTCATAGCCGATGCGCACGGGCGCTCCCGTTCGCGAAGCCAGCCGGGCGGGCTCGAGATGATAATCGGTCGTGAGGTCGATGGCGATTTCCCACTTCGTTTGAACGATTCGCGGAGCGTCGGAATAGTCGAAGAGCATGTCCGGCGAACAGGCCCACTGCAGAAGACCGTGAAGATTCCCGGATGCGACCATTCCCAGCCTTGCCGTCGAGTGCGCCTGGCGGAGCGTCCGAATCACCGGGATCGCCAGACTGACGTCGCCGAGCCTCCGGTCCAGAATCAGCAGCATGGAATCCGGCGACCCGGGAATATCCGGGCATGACCCGGGATGGATGAATGCGCGGAGAAAGATCCGGCGGGCTGTGAGGTAGAGCGGCTTGAGCGACGTTCGAAGCACATCCGGATCTTCTCACTGCGCTGGCAATGGTCTCAATAAATCAGTATGTTTGACCTCGATGAAGAGCCTTTTGGTCATTCCCGCCCTTGACGAAGAAGCCACTCTTCCCGGATTGATCGAGGCTGCCAGGAAACATATTCCGGACGTCATGGTCATTGACGACGGCTCCACGGATGCCACCTGCCTGGTGTCGGCCATTGCAGGCGCGATGGTGCACCGGCTGAAAACCAATATGGGCAAGGGCGAAGCCTTGAAGACGGGATTCGATTACGCCATCGGCGAGGGATACGACTGGGTGCTGACCATGGACGCCGACGGGCAGCATTCGCCGGACGATATCGTGAACTTCCTTCCGGCGCTCGACCACTACGACCTGGTTCTCGGCAATCGCATGAACGACTCCGCCAACGTTCCACCGGTCCGGCGAATGGCAAACCTGTTCTCAAGCATGCTGGTCTCACTGCTTTGCGGCCAGCGCATTCGCGATTCGCAGACGGGCTTCCGGGCTTACCGAACGCGTCTTTTGCGCGAATTGAGTCTCACCTGCAGCCGCTATGATCTCGAAACGGAAGTCATCATCAAAGCCGCACGAAATGGTTTTCGCATCGGACACGTGAACATCCAGACGATCTATGCCGATGAGGTCAGCCGGTTCAGGAAGTTCCGGGATTCGAGCCGCGTCATCGCCGTTCTCCTCAAATCGCTGCTCTACTGGCCCGCTGGAAAACGAAGATGAAAGTGCTGGCCGTCTACAACACGGATCATGTGCTGGGCGGCGGTGAGGTCAGTTTTACCCTGACCCTTTCCTCGCTTGTGGCGGGTGGAGTGGACGTCCTTGCGGTGGTTCCGGGACCGGGCCCGCTCACCGGCTACATCGAACAACAGGGGATACCGGTCGAAATCATTCCCCAGGAAACCCTCAAAGGCTCGGGCATTGCGCGGCTCATCTGGCCTTCCGAAAAGTGGACCGCGCTGGTCAAGGGGTACAGGCCCGATTTGATCCACTGCAATGCGATTCGTTCCGCCCTGTACGCGCAGGCTGTCGGACACGCGCTCAAGGTCCCCGTCATCCTTCACGCTCGTAAGGAGAACCCCGATCCGCTCGACACGTTTCTTCTCTGGAGACTTTCCGGAATCATCTGCATTTCTCAAGTTGTCCGAAGACGTTTCCCCGCGCAGACCGGGCGCGCCCACCTGGAAGTGATTTATAACGCTGTGGACATTGGACAGATGCAAAACCCGCTGAACGCCGGCGCCCTTCGCAACCAATGGCGCCGGAACGAGGACAGTGTTCTGGTCGGAGTTCCCGGACGGCTCTCGCCCATTAAAGGCCAGCACCGTCTTGTTCACGCGGCTCCCGGCATCCTCTCGCGATTCCCGCAGGCGGTATTTGTCTTCATTGGCGGCGAAGACGAAACGTTTCGGGGGTATGTTGACGGCCTGAAAGGAAGCATTCGCGAAAAGCGCCTGACTCCATACTTCGTGTTCTCGGGATTCCAGGCCGACATGACAAGCGTCTATCAGGCTTTGGACGTGGTTGTGTTCCCGACCGGCGCCGAAGCTTTTGGCCGCATCGTGATCGAAACCGGCGCCGCACGAAAACCGCTGGTCGCCAACGATCTGGAGATCATCAGAGAAATCCTTCCTGAGCAGTCCGCGGAATTCGTCGTGAACTGCGACGACTCCGCGGCATTTGCGGCGAAGATCAACGCGTTGCTGGAAAGCGAAGACCTGCGTTCGCAGTCGGCCGGGCGTCTGCACGAGCATGTGCGCAGGACGTTTGGTATTGAAAACCACCGGAACCGGGTTCTGAAGATGTACGACGTCATCCTGTCGAGCCGATCGGACCGGTGACGCTCTCGCGTTTCCGGGCCAGAATCCACACGCATGCGCCAATGCCGCAGCGTCCCAGCAGGTAGTCCGGAATCAGCAACAGAGAAGCGACGGGAAGTAGATAACGATGGATGCCCGAAGGCTTCGGCCTCCACGGTTTCTCCGGCTCCGTTGCGGGCGGATTCCCTTCCTCGACGGGAAGGGGAGTCGCAAACCGCCGGGCCGGCGTGGATTCCGCCTGAGTTTTTTTTCCGTCTTTCCAGACCTTCAAGCGGTCGAGCAGGGGGAGGACCAGGTAGTCATACATCGGCTGGAACAGGACTTCGTCACGCCGTTCCCATTCAATATCGAAGCCCGCACGGTCAAGCCACTGCCGCAGCGATCGCGAGTGTGGAACCAGTTCCGGTTTGTGAGCCAGGTTCTTCATGATCGCGACCCAGCTTTCCGGATGACGCGAGCGAAAGAAAAACTGCCAGGTGAGAACGTCGTCGCGAACCGGAAGTTGCAACAGCAAATGCCCGCCCGGCTTCAGGACTCGATTCATCTCGGTCAGCGCCTGTTGCTGGTGCGGCAGGTGTTCGAGCAGCGAGAGCGCGATCAACCGCTCGAAGCTCCCGGAACCGAACGGGATGCTCTCCGCGTCGCCGACCATGAAATGCATCCGTCCTCGCTCGCGATGAGCGGCGGCGACCATGGTGGCGCTGAGGTCCATTCCGACGCCTTGGAATCGGGCGTTCCCGGCCAGAACCCGGACCAGTTGCACCCAGCCGAAGCCGAGTTCCAGCACGCGGTCGCCGTCACGGAGGGGCAGCGCGCGGACGAACCGGTTATAGGTCACCTGGTGAAGGGCCATCACGGTTTCCCGCAGCGGTAACCGTTCCGGCAGCGTCACATGATCGAAGTGCAGCCGTTGTTGCTCTTTGTGCTCGTCCATTCGCTATTTTGCGCAATATACGGGAATCGGCCGGTCCTTTCGATATGATACCGGCGTGGACTGGATCAGAAAGGCACAGCGTACGTACCAGCTTCAGGGACTGGCAGGCGTTGCCGGCGCCGTTTTACGAAGAATGAGCGCAAAAAACGACACGCGCATCACCGCCGGACCGGTCACGCCGCTTTCATCGGAGTACATCAACTGGCTCACTTTCGCGAATCCGGGGATGCTGGATCGTGGAAACATCGATTGCATGGACTATGCGATTCGTCATCTGCCCGGCGGCGCGCCGATCGTCGAAATCGGGTCGTTCTGCGGACTCTCCACGAATGTCCTGGCCTACCTGAAGGAAAAACACAACGTCCGCAACGCGCTGATCACGTGTGACCGCTGGATCTTCGAAGGAGCGGAAAACGGAGGGCCGCTGGGCGATTCCTCCACCGTGACACATGACGACTACCGGAGCTTCGTCAGGGAAAGCTTTCTGCGCAACGTCCGGATGTTCAGCCGCGCGGACCTGCCGTTCACCATCGAACTGTTCTCCGACGAATTCTTCGACGCGTGGGCCGGCAACAGCCGGCGCCGGGATGTGTTCGGCCGGGAGGTGACTCTCGGAGGCCCGATGGGCTTTTGCTACATTGACGGGAATCACACGTATGACTTCGCCCGCCGGGATTTCGAAAACTGCGACCGGTATCTGGAGCCTGGCGGATTCCTGCTGTTCGACGATTCGGCCGACGATTCCGAGTGGGGCGTGAGACGGGTGGTGCGCGAGGTTGCCGGCAGCGGCCGGTATCGTCTCGTCGCGAAGAAGCCGAATTATTTCTTTCAGAAACTCAAATGATGGTCGAAGAAGACGACGAAATCGTCATCCAGGCGAACAAGGGACTGTCGCACTATTCGCGCGACCTCTGGCGCTTCCGGGAACTTTTTTACTTTCTTGCCTGGCGCGACATTCTGGTGCGCTACAAACAAACGGTCATCGGCGTCGCCTGGGCGCTGATCCGGCCTCTGGTCACAATGATCGTCTTTACGGTTTTGTTCGGCAGGCTGGCCGGCCTTTCTTCTCCGGAAGGCATTCCCTACCCCTTGATGGTTTTCGCGGCGATGCTGCCCTGGCAGTTTTTCGCGACCGCGCTGAGCGAGTCGAGCGGCAGTCTGCTTTCGAACGCGAACCTGATCTCGAAAGTTTACTTTCCGCGCATCATCGTGCCGGCCAGCTCGATGATGACGAGCTTCGCCGACTTTCTGGTGACCGTGGGGATGATGTTCCTCATGATGATCTGGTATCGATTCGTACCGGACTGGAGAATCGCGGCGCTTCCGGTTTTTGCCGCGCTGGCTTTTGCGGCCGCCTTTGGCATGGGACTTTGGTTGTGCGCCTTGAATGTGAAGTACCGCGACTTCCGGTACATCGTTCCGTTCATCCTGCAATTCGGCCTGTACCTGTCGCCCGTCGGTTTCAGCATCACGTTGATCCCTCAACGCTGGAGGCTGCCGTACGCCTGCAATCCGATGGTTGGCGTGATCGAAGGATTCCGCTGGTCGCTTCTTCGGGGGAGCAATGCGCCCGAAGTTCCGGTTCTTCTCGTGTCCGCATTGGCCGCGGGAGTTTTTTTCGTTTCGGGGATCTGGTATTTCCACCGGGTCGAACGGACCTTTGCCGATATCATCTGAGTCGATTTTGAAGATGAATACACCCGTCATTTGCGCCGAACGCCTGAGCAAACGATATCGGATCACGCACAAAGCCCGCGGGCGCGCCTCGCTTCGGGATGCGATCGCAGAAAAATTCCACCGCGCCGGGACAATGACGCCGGACGCCTTCCAGAGCACGGAGCAGTTCTGGGCGCTGAAGGACCTGTCCTTCGAAATCCATCGCGGCGAAGTCATCGGCATCATCGGCAGGAACGG
>JAHFTY010000103.1:14707-16733 GCA_023265365.1 Acidobacteriota bacterium | reverse complement strand
GAGGGATTCGAGGTTTCGGAGACTCTGCATGAACATTCCCGCAACAATGAGAAACGTCACCGATACGGCGATCTGCGCAACCACCAGGGACTGTCTCAACCGCTGCCGGACAGGCGCGACGGTGGAGCGGCCGTCATGGAGATCGCGTTGAGGACTCGTGCGGGCGCTTCGCAGGGCCGGTACCACGCCCACGACGAGCGTCGTCATCAGGATCAAAGACCCTATATAGAGGATGACCCGCCAGTCCATACCCGCGTCCATCCGAAGCGTGATCCCGCCGAACCCCCGGGGACGAAGCGTCTGAAAAAATCCCGCCGCCCATGACCCTGCGCCGACTCCGGCAATTCCCCCCAGAATCGAGATCAAAAACGTCTCCACCAGACAGACGCGCACGAGCTGCCGGCGGCTCGCTCCCAGCGTCGCACGCAACGCCATTTCGCCGCGGCGGGCAAAGCCCCGGGCAAGAAACAGGCTGAGCACGTTGACGCTTGCGATCAGCAACACGGCGCCGGAGAGCAGAAGAAGCGTGGTGACGACGGCGGGCATGACCGTCACCACCGCCGGATCCGGCCGCGAACGCCATTCGGAGAAAACGCTCAGCGTGCGGTTCGCGTTCGTGGCGGGATACTCGCGCTGCAGCCGTCCGGAAATCGTATCGAGCGACGCCTGCGCGTGCTGGAGGCTGACGTCCGGTTTGAGACGCCCGATGACGCGAACAACCGGCAGGTCGCGTTTCAGGATGAAGGGTCGTATCTCGGAAAGCTCCAGCGGCAGATAGGCGTCCACCTCGACCATGGCGTCCGTCCCGTGAAAGGATTCCGGAACCACACCCGCCACGGTGAATGGCCGTCCGCTGAGTTTGACCGTCTTGCCGACGATGGCCGGATCTTTCGCAAGCCGATGCCCCCAATACGAGTACCCCAGGACAACGATCGGCTCTGCCCCGCCGAGTTCGCCGTCCGCCGGACGGATCAGCCGGCCGAGGAACGGCTGGACGCCCAGCATCGAAAAATAGTTTCCCGAAACGGCGGTGGCCATGACCCGGTCTGTGGGTCCATCCACGTTCAGCCCGCGGAATTCATTGCTCCATGCCGCCATGTCTTCAAACGCTTCGGAAGACGCTTCCCTGTAATCGCGAAAGTCGGGAAAGGACAGCTGGGCATTCGGTATGGGCACCTCGGAGGAGAGTGTCGCGACACGCACCATCTCGCCCGGATTCCTCACCGCAAGCGGCTTGAGCAACGAACCGTTGATCACACTGAACATCGCGGCATTGACGCCGATTCCGAGGCCGATCGTGAGCACCGAGGCGGCCGTGAATACCGGATATTTGCGAAGCTGCCGGATCGAGTACCGCAGGTCCGCACGGATCTGGTCGAAGAAGCGCAGGCCTCGCGCCTCGCGGCCCTCTTCCCTGTACTTTTCGACGGAACCGAATTCGATGCGCGCGCGTCGGACCGCCTCGCTGCGGGTGATGCGATGCCGGATCATCAGGTCGTCGGCGCGTGATCCGATATGGAACTCCAGTTCGTCCGCCATCTGGTTTTCCAGTTCGGGACGTCGCCTCAGCGCCAGCGCCAAAGAACGGATCCTCGCCCACAGCATGGCTACACCCCCTCGGCGGCAAGCGCGGTGGTCATTGCGCGCACCGTGCGATTCCATCGTTCCGTCTCCTGCTTCAAACGGCGGCGGCCCGCCGGTGTCAGCCTGTAGTACTTGGCTTTTCGATTGTTGTCGGAGGTTCCCCACTCCGTATCGAGCAGTCCCTGGTGTTCGAGCCGGTACAGCGCCGGATAAAGCGCGCCCTGCTCGATACTGAGCGCATCGCCGGTGATCTGTTCGATCCGGAGCAGGATGCCGTAACCGTGCTCGGAACCGAGCGATACCGCCTTCAGAATCAGCAGGTCGAGCGTGCCGGGAATGAGTTCCGCTTCTTCAGCCATGCGTCTCTCCTATGCAGTTTAGGTGAGATGAGAATAGCACGCTTTCCTAAGTTGTCAAGGAGAGCATTCCTGAACCCTGAACC
>JAHFTY010000103.1:0-14697 GCA_023265365.1 Acidobacteriota bacterium | reverse complement strand
CCGGCGGACACCATTCCGGCGCTTCAAGAAATCGATTTTGTTGAACGAACCGCCCCGCCGCTTCGCGGCACCCCGCCTTGGCCAAGGCGGGGAAAAACTCAGACGACCTGGTTTTCCCATCCTCGACGAGGAGGGGTGGCGCGAAGCGCCGGGGTGGTCCTTTCAAGAAATCGATTCTGTTGAACGAACCGCCCGCCGCTCGGCGCGGCACCCCGCTTTGGCCAAGGCGGGGAAAAGTTCAGACGACCTGGTTTTCCCTCGACGAGGGCCGGATATGGCTGCGCCAAATCAAATACTCACCAGAAACGAAACTAAATCGGGCGGAGGGGCATGTGATTAGTGCTTTAAAACCGGGCCGAATTGAGATGGAATAGGGGCACAACAAACGGCTTCCCCGGTCAGGAGTGTTTTGGATGAAAAAAACGGCAGTGTTCGCAGGACTGTTCCTTCTCTCGATGGTCTCCACGCAGAGTGCTGGGGTGATCTCCGCTCAAACGGATGTTTCGTCCGTGGAAGCGCAGCGCGCGCTGGTGAATCAGTACTGCGCCGGATGCCATAACGACAAGCTGAAATCCGGCGGGTTTTCGTTTAATGAGGTGGACCTGGCGCACCCGGAGTCGAGTGTCGAGCGCGCCGAAAAGATCATCCGGAAAGTTCGATCCGGAATGATGCCTCCGTCGGGCGCCAGGCGTCCCGACGCCGCGAAGCTGAAAGCCTTTGCCGCTTCGCTGGAAAACCTGGTCGACCGGTCGGCCGCCACGCAGCCATTCGTCGATGCCCCGGACCTCCACCGGGTGAATCGGACGGAGTACCGCAACTCGGTCCGTGACCTCCTCGGTATCGATGTGGACGTCACCGAACTCCTGCCGCCGGACGCAAGGAGCGGAGCGTTCGACAACATGGCGGGGGCCCTCACCATCACCCCGGCGCTGATGCAGGGGTACGCCCGGGCCGCCGAGAAAATCAGCCGCGAAGCCGTCGGCGACCGCGATGCGGCTCCGGGGATGTCGGCCTACAACGTGCCGCGGGTCGTCAATCAGATGCGCCACGTCGAAGGCACGCCGGTCGGAACGCGCGGCGGCATTTCGGTGATGCATACGTTTCCCGCAGACGGCGACTACGTGTTCAAGCTCTCGTTTCACTTCTGGTTTACCGGGAACATCATCGGGTCCAAATTGCCCCGGCCGCTGGAAAACCAGGAGATTGAAGTTTCCATCGATGGAGAACGCGCCGGCCTCTTCAAAATCGATCTGGACATGCAGGAAGCCGAAGGCCCCATTGTGTCGGATCCGATCAAAGTGAAGGCGGGCCAGCACCGTGTGGCCGCGGCCTTCATTTCGATGTTCGACGGTCCCATCCAGGATCAATACCGTCTCGTCGAACATACGCTGGTCAGCACGGACATCGCGAACCACCCGCAGATGACGGCGCTGCCGCACCTGCAGACGCTCTCGATCACCGGCCCCTTCAAAGTGACCGGGGTTTCCGACACCGAGAGCCGCCGGCGCGTCTTTTCGTGCCAGCCGTCCAAACCGGCTGACGAGGAATCGTGCGCGTCGCAGATCATCTCGCGGCTGGCCCGGCAGGCTTTCCGCAGGCCCATCGCCGCCGAAGACATGGAAGGACTGACGGCCCAGTATCAGGCCGGATACAAGGAGGGTGGATTCGAAACCGGAATCCGGACCTCGGTGCAGGCGATTCTGGCGGATCCCGAATTCGTGTTCCGCTTCGAACGCGTTCCGCGGAACGTGAAACCGGGCCAGAGTTATCGCATCAGCGACCTGGAACTGGCATCGCGCCTCTCGTACTTCCTCTGGAGCAGCACGCCGGACGACAAACTCATCGCCGTGGCGGCTCAGGGCAAACTCAAAGACCCGGTCACGCTTGACCAGCAGGTCAAACGAATGCTTGCCGATCCCCGATCCGAAGCGCTCGCCACCAACTTCGCGCGCCAGTGGCTGCGTCTGCAGGGCATTCAGGACGTGATTCCGGAACCGACGATCTTCCCGGAATATTCCCGGAGCGTCGGAGAATCCATGCGGCGTGAGGTCGAACTCCTGTTTGCGAACATGCTGCGGGAAGATCGCAGCGTGCTCGAATTGCTCACCGCCGACTACACCTTTGTGGATGAGGCTCTCGCCCGGTACTACAAGATCCCTGGCGAAATCGGAACGCGTTTCCGTCGCGTGCAGCTTACCGATCCGAACCGGTTTGGACTGCTCGGGAAGAGCGGCATCCTGATGATGACGTCACTCGCGAATCGGACCTCGCCGGTCGCGCGCGGGAAATACGTGCTGGAAGTGCTGATCGGTTCGCCGCCGCCACCGCCGCCGCCGATGGTGCCGAAACTGAAGGAGGCCGTGGAAAACGAAAAGACCCATTCGGTTCGCGAACGCATGGAGCAACACCGGACCAACGAGCCGTGCCGCTCCTGCCACCAGATGATGGATCCGATCGGACTGGCGCTCGAAAACTACGACGCCGTCGGAGTGTGGCGCACCAAGGATGGCGGCGAAATGATCGATTCGTCCGGAGTGATGTTCGACGGGACGAAACTGGACGGGCCCGCCAGCGTGCGCCAGGCGATTCTGAACCATTCGGAAGCGTTTATCGGCAGCTTTACGGAAAACCTGCTGGCATATGGTGTCGGACGGGTTCTGGATTATCGCGACATGCCCACCGTCCGATCCATCGCACGCGCCGCCGGGAAGAACAACAACCGCCTGTCGTCGTATATTCTCGGCATCGTGAGCAGCAAGCCTTTTCAGATGCGGGTCGTTCGAGGAGAAACCGTTCAATAACGAGGGAGCCCCAAAATCATGTTCATCACAAAAAAACACATTTCACGGCGCACGATGCTTCAGGGCATGGGAGCCGCCATCTCGCTTCCTTTTCTGGAAGCCATGGTTCCCGCGCAGACGCCGCAACGACAGACCGCGGCATCTCCGAAAAGCCGTCTCGCCTGCATTGAAGTCGTTCACGGCTCGGCAGGCAGCACGGAGTGGGGAACCAACGAAGCGCTGCTCGTTCCCAGGAAAGAAGGGCGCGATTTCGACTTCGGCATGATCGTCAAACCGCTGGAGCCCCTTAAGGACTACACCACCATCGTCAGCATGACCGATTGCGCGCAGGCCGATCCGCTCACCGCCGAAGAAGTGGGCGCGGATCATTTCCGGTCGGCCGCGGTCTTTCTGACGGCCTCCCACCCCAAGCAGACGCTCGGCTCGGACGTGTATTGCGGAACCTCGATCGATCAGATCTATGCGCAGAAGTTCGGGCAGGACACGCCGGTTCCCTCCATCCAGTTCTGCACCGAAAACGAGGATGCTTCGGGTTCCTGCGGCTGGATGTACAGCTGCGTTTACATGAATACGATCAGCTGGTCGTCTCCCACCACGCCTTTGCCGATGACCCTCAATCCGCGCCTCGGCTTCGAACAGATGTTCGGCGCCGGCGGCTCATCCGAAGACCGGGCCACGCGGCGGCGGCTGAGCAAGAGCGTGCTCGACGGGATCACGCACAACGTCGCCCGGCTCATGAAGGACCTCGACGCTCAGGATCGCAACCGGCTCAATTCCTATCTCGACAACGTCCGGGAAATCGAACGGCGGATCCAGGCCATCGAAAAATACAACGCGAGCAACCCCACGCGGGAAGCTCCGACGGCGCCTGTCGGCGTTCCGGATTCCTGGGACGAACACGCGAAACTGATGCTGGATCTCATCGCACTGGGTTTCGCTGCCGAAACGACGCGCATCGCCACGCTGAAACTGGGGCGCGACACGTCGAACCGCGTTTTTCCGGAAAGCGGCAGCACGACCCCGTTCCACTCGGCATCGCACCATCAGGACGTGCCAACGTCCATTCTCGATCTTGCGAAAATCAACCGGTACCACATCGGATTGCTCGCGTACTTCATGGACAAGTTGAAAAACACTCCGGACGGCGCAGGCAACCTGCTGGATCATTCACTCGTCTACTACGGCAGCGCGATGGCGAATTCCAACGTCCACGGCCACAAGCGCGTTCCGGCAATACTGGCCGGCCACGCCTCCGGCGCCGTCAAGGGCAACCTCCATGTCCGGTGCAAAGAGGGGACACCCCAGGCCAACATCCTGCTGTCGATGATGCAGAAGCTGGGTGTGGATCTCGAATACGTGGGCGACAGCACCGGAACGCTGGCGATCTGAACATCATTCACGAGGAGACTGGAAATGCTGCAAAACGCAATGAGCATCCTGTTGGCGATCCTGTTCATGACTCCCGCCGGCGACAGCCGGCTGCCCGACGCCGCGATGCAGGGAGATCGGGCCACGGTCCAATCGCTTCTGTCGAAAAAAGTGGATGTCAACACGGCGCAGGGCGACGGGAGCACGGCATTGCACTGGGCTGCGTATCGGGACGATCTGGAGATGGCCCGAACCCTGGTCCTGGCCGGCGCGAACGTG
This sequence comes from Acidobacteriota bacterium, assembly GCA_023265365.1. Classification (GTDB taxonomy): domain Bacteria; phylum Acidobacteriota; class Terriglobia; order 20CM-2-55-15; family 20CM-2-55-15; genus JAHFTY01. The sequence goes on along the minus strand of JAHFTY010000103.1, from coordinate 10,249 downwards.
AAAGCCTCGACCCGGATCGGCGATTACACTCCCCTGTTCATGGCCGCCAAAAACGGAAGCGCAGCGATGATCGAACTCCTGGTGAAGGCCGGCTCGGACGTGAATGCGCCCAACCGCGCCGGGACCACCGCGCTGATGCTTGCGGCCGCTTCGGGGAAGGCCGACGCCGTCAAGGCGCTCCTGAATCTCGGAGCCGACGTCAATGCGAAGGATGCGATCAACGGTCAAACAGCCCTGATGTTCGCCGCCGCCGTCAACGCGGCCCCGGCGATTACGCTGCTGGCTGAAAAACACGCGGACCTGAACGCCACTTCAAAAATTCTCGAACCCCGTACCGGAAGCGAACGCGACGGCATCAATCCGAACCGGCGCATGCAGGCCGGCCCGTGGCTGGGCGGATTGACCGCCCTGCATTTCGCGGCTCGCGAAGGTCAACGGGATGCGGCGAGCGCCCTGGTCGCCGCCGGCGCCGATGTGAACACGGTCGCCCTGACGGACAAGATGCCGCCGATCACCACGGCCATCATCAACGGCTATTTCGATCTCGCCGCGTTTCTTCTCGATCGCGGCGCGAACCCCAACCTGGCCACGACCGGCAAACTGACGCCTCTGTTCGCCGCAATCGATCAGGGCTGGGCCGCGCGCACCTGGTATCCGGCAGCAAGTTCGGAACAGGAGAAAGTGACGCATCTCGACCTCATGAAAGCGCTTCTCGCCCGGGGCGCCGATCCGAACGCGAGGACCGGACCGAAACTCTGGTTCCGCACCTTCCACGGCGACTGGGTCGATCCCGACGGCGCGACCGCGTTTTGGCGAGCCGCCCAGGCGAACGACATTCCGGCGATGCGCCTGCTGGTCTCGGCCGGCGCCGATCCCCGCATCCCGACACTTCACAAATGCTCGCCGCTGCAGGTCGCTGCCGGTTTCGGCTACCAGCCTCAGACCAGCAACTTCGCGCCGGACGCACGGCTGGCAGCCATCCGGTATCTGGTTGAAGAAACCGGCGCCGAAATAAACGCGAAGGACGACAAGGGCTATACGCCGCTGCACGGCGCCGCCCTGATGAACAACAAGGAGATCATCGACTACCTCGTCTCGACGGGAGGCAACGTGAAGGCCCGTGCAAACACGATCTACGGACGCAACAGCGACACCGATGAAGCCGTCGGCGAGGGCATGGGAGACACGGTTGCGGATATGGCCAATGGTCCGCGGGAGTGGAACCTCCAGTATCCCGAAATCGTCGATCACCTGGTGAAGCTGGGCTCCGAATTCTCGGACAACTGCAAAGCCGCACAGTGCGTCCAGAAGACGCGCCAGGAAAAACCCGTCAAAAAGACCCCGTGAATCGGTCCGAATAATGATTTGCGAAGTCTGGTGTCACCAGACTTCGCAAAGGACTGGTTGGAAAGAAGGCTACGCGCCGAGAAGTTCGAAATAGCGTTCGCGGGAGATTCCGGCGGTTCTCAAGTTGTTCTTGATGATGAAAACGGGAACCGCGGCGTATTTGGGGATGACGACGGGTCGAAGGACGCCTCCCTTGACGAACACCATGTGGTCGCCTTCCGTGCGCACGCAGCGAAAACCATCGGCTTCGAAAACTTTGACGAGTCTGCTTATAAGAGACGGGGCTAAGCTTTGGCATGCGTGAGCGAACGCTGGAGATTCACACGCTGCACGCTGATGAAATTCCGTCCGGGGACCTTCAACTTATTCTTGCCATAACCGGCTTCTTCGAGGATCTGTTCCAGGATGCCGATCTTCTCAGCTTCTTCCAAAAACAATCGTACCGCCTCTTTAAGGTTTCTCAGCGCCTTCTCTTTGCTGCCGCCGCACGACGAGACGTCGAGTTCCAAAGCGTGGGCCACAAAGCTGCGACCTTCCTTGAAAATGCGCGTGGTGAATTGAATCTCCATAGTGTGTGGTTAATGCTTATATGGGAAGACTAGCATCCCGCGAGAAAACTGTGAAGAGGTCCTCCACAGCATCGCACGAAATTGAGCCGGGAGCCGTAACGAGACGCATCCGAACGACTCCCTGGAATGGCGTGGGGAGCGACGGAAAGTCACGGCGTAAGGCCGCACCCCTCTGGACACGGCCCTCGGAAAAGGAGGTCCTGGCCGGGCCGGCGCCGCCGCGACTCCCCGTCCCAGTACTGCTGCATTGCTGCGAAAGTTGGGCGCGCGCGCGAACGTTAGAGCCAATTTACACCATGGTTGATATTTTACACCATTCAGGATTATCCTTGAGTTCATGGCGCTGAATATCAAGAACTCCGAGGTGGAGTCTTTGGCCAGTGAGATTGCAGCGGCTACCGGAGAAACCAAGACAGAGGCTATTCGCAAGGCGCTTATCGAGCGGAAAGTCCGGCTTGGATCTCGGGTGATCCCCGCTGACAGGCGGGGCAGGCTGCTCCGCTACCTTGAACGTGATGTTTGGCCAAAGGCGCCGCCACGCGTCCTGGGGCGCAAGCTTAGTAAGAAGGATCGCGAGGACTTGCTGGGATACGGCCCGCGCGGAATATGATTCTCGACTCCTCCGCGATTATCGCCCTCGTCTTGCGTGAGCCTGGTTTCGAAAACGTTGTGAGCAGGATCGCAGAAGCCGACCACCTGGCAATCGGCGCTCCCACTCTGACGGAGACCGGAATTGTTCTTGCAAACCGCATTGGCGACGAGGCCAGGGTCATGCTGATCCAGTTCATTCATGAATGGAAGATCGAGATCATCCCTTTTGGAGAAGACCATTGGCAGGAGGCCGTGGCAGCGTATTCCCGGTTTGGCAAGGGTCGACACAAGGCCGGTTTAAACTTTGGCGATTGCATGACATTTGCAGTGGCCCGGTTGGCGCGACAGCCGCTCCTTTGTACAGGCGATGACTTTTCGAAAACCGACATGCAACTCGAGTAGCTTCACACCGCGGCCTTCTTATCGTCCCCACCCAGGCTGGCCGCTATCATCGAAGAGGATCGGAGTTCAGGATGCGATTGCTATCGCCGCCTGGATCCGCCAGTCGCATGCAACCCGATCCCAGAACGCCTTCCTTTCATCATTTTCAGCATTATTCATGAGAACCTTGTAACAGATTCACAAACCGGACGACTATCTGGACGTGAGCAGCCAGGAGCGCCTCTACCAAGAAGCGGCGGAAACGTTCGGGGCGGCGTTGCAGCGACTGGTGCATGCTTATGAAGCCGATCCCGACAAGCGGCGCGACCTGTTGCAGGATATCCACCTGGCGTTGTGGCTCAGATTTGAGAAGTACGAAGCCCGCTGTTCACTGCGTACCTGGGTTTATAGGGTTGCGCACAACATCGCATCCTCGCATGTGATCCGGCAGCACCGCAGAAATGCGCGGGTGTTGTTGAGTCTTGAAGACGTGGAAGCAATGCCCGACTCGACCGATCCGCTGCGGAACGCGGACGATCGCATGGCCGTGAATCGCTTGCTGGAGTATCGGAGCGAGTTGGAAAGGCAGCAGGAAGTGATGAAGCTGCCGGCATGGCAATTGGGAGTCGCGTTTGTGATCGTTGCCTGGCTCATTCACCGGGTGATGTTTGACACCCGGACTCGTCTGGTCGACTCCCTGCTCCCCTTGGTCCTCTTCTCAGCAGCGGGTCTGCTGCTACTCCTCGCAGTCCGAAAGATAGAGGCACGGCGCGTTCGGGACGAACTCGAAGCGCTCGACCGCTTTGAACAGCAAAACCTCCAACCCGGGGGCGGCAAGTGAACATGTTCATGGTTCGCTTCAACGAGCGCAAACGTGAAGCAATGCGACGCTGGCTTCGCGACATCGGGCTGTTCGCCGGTATTTTAGTCTTTGTGCTGTGGACGCTTGCTCCAATACTGCCTGATGCGCAGGTCGCGATGGGCTCGCCGGGATAAACGTGACAGGTTGGGTTCCGAGTAATAGAGTGCCCCCGGAGGCGTCCCATGCCCAAGTCGAGCGTCCCCCAAACCGGCGGCGGCCGGCTCATTCCCTCAAACCGATTCTCTTTAAGAAATGTGATGCACGTCGACATTCATCCCGTTGTCGATCTGAACGGAGCGAGCTACGAGTTCATGGCCGCTCACAAAGCGATCGGCTCTGATTTGGCGAAGAAGACAGTCGCCCTCCGCAAGAAGCGAAAGATCACGACGCCTGAAGACTTGTTTCAGGAAGGATTGGTAAACTTCAAAAAACTTCGAAGCCTTGAACAAACGGCTTTCGGCGTCGTGCCGGTCAGGCCGATGGTGACCGGAATTGCGGCGCAGCCTGCTCGACTTTACGTGGGTGAGCCTTTTGGTGTGCGAGTTGATTTTTTGAAGGGGACGATAAACGCGGCGGAGGTCCTGAGTATCGCGGCGCGTTTCCCATCCGGACAGGGTGGGACGGCGCACTTTCGAATCCGTCCAAAGGATCGGAAGGCGGGATATGCCGTGCTGAAGGATTTCGTCTCGACTGAATCCGGTGAGTTCCACATCGTCGCTACGATTCGCGACGAATCTGGAAGAGTCCATCAGGGTGCGGCAACCTTCGGCATATTCACCCGCAACCCCGTTCAGATGTATTTCACACCATTCTTCCTGACGCAGTCCGGAACTGCGGCAGCGCCGAAGTATGACTTCGATCAAGACCGCTGGTATTGCCAGACCAACGTGCGTTGGGTCAACAGCGGCGAGCAACCTGTCAATCTGGGCAAAACTGTCGAAGTGAGGATTAGGGATGGCGGCGTTCGGACCGACAGCTTCTCGATGGATCTGGACAGCGACATTGTTGTGCCCGCGCTCTCTACTGTCTACGGATGGATGTACACCTGGCATGGCTCGGGCAGTGGCACTTACAACGTCTTCATGAATAAGGGAGACGTCAGCGCGCGTTATCGGATGGCTGCATCGGGAGAGGACGTCGTTCGCCACCAGCAATGGCGTACCATGAGAGTGATTGGCTACAACATCATCGGCGTCGGTGATTTCGACGAGGCCGTTTGGACCGGGACTCACCGCGCCGCGGGGGAATTTGCCCCTGGGATATTTCAGAGGCGGGATATGACGGTATATGCGGTCGAGGAATGGGTGATTGAAGGAAGCGCGGGAATGGATGCGGACAAGGCCAGGTTTCGTTTCATCGACAGTGATGGAGAACTCGATGAGCTCTTCGGAAAATACTCCTGCGATAACGTTTATCTGGACGTCTTCCTTGTGGAGGGCATGTGGGACGGGGCTCTAGGCAGAAGCGGCGTGAATGGCTCGGCCGACAAAAGCGGAAGCTATAGCGGCTTCGCAATCGTTCCGGACGGTGACACTCAGAATCTGGGAGTAACGTTTGCTCATGAAACAGGTCACTATCTCGGCCTTGAACATGCCGACGAGAATGATGGCTGTGATGACACCGATCCTGCCGATGCCAACATTTCGGATAATTTCATCCACAGCAGTGGGCATCGCGACAGCAACGTGGTTACAAGGTGTCAGATCGAAAAGATGATCCAACACGGCCTGGTGTTTGCTTATACGCCGTGAGGTGACAAATGCCACGAAAGGGACCCTCTCGAAAAAAGGCGTCACTTCAACCGGGCGCCGAGTTCAAGCCCAACTACAACGAACCGGAAATCAGTCCAAAGAAGGACCGAATGCCTTCTGGGAATGTAATCGTCAACGCGGGAAAATCAAGGGCAGAGCTGCGGATTGCCGTAGAACATTTGCTGCGGCGGCCCGAACCTCCGTCTGTTGAAGTCTGGGCTCCGTTGGGCGAGGATGCCAAGCAGTTGCTCATCCAGATGCTCAACGAACCGTTTGTCGCCCGGGTCGAATTGCGGCGGCGTATCCTGGCAACACTCGGCCAACTCGATGTTCGTGAAGCTCTGCCGGATATTCGCGAGATTCTCTTGAGCTCATCCGAAGACCGCATTACACGCGCTCAGGCCGCGAGCGCTCTGGGCAGGATGAAGAACGCTCAGGCTATTCCGATTCTCGGCCAGGCCATCGTGGACAAGGATCCGACTGTGCGCCGGCAGGTCGCTCTCGGTCTCGCCAGGCATCCGGAGAAGGATGTGATCCCGCATTTGCTCCAATTGATCAACGATCCCTCCCCCGCAGTTTCGGAAGCCGCCACCGCCGTTCTCGCCGATCGAAAGAAGAAAGGGCCGAAGAAGCCGGCACAAAAGAAGCGCCGCTACAACTAGACAGATGCGAGCCGATCAAGATCCCCTGGGCGCCGGAATGGGAAACCGCTCGACACGCACTGAGCCGAATCACATACGGACCCTTCGACAATACGCAGCCAATATGGTCGCCGGACAGTAAATCGATCGCGTTCGAGTCGCGGAGAGGCGCCAGTCTGGCGCCCTCACTCTATCGAAAGGACTCGAATGGCCGGGGATCAGATGTATCTTTGCTTTCCCATGGTGAGTACACGAGTCCAGCCGACTGGTCAGCGGATAATCGTCAGAGCGAGGTGAATGGAATGGCAGTCACGCCAGAGCCAAGGGGCAAGAGAATGTCTCCCGTGTGGACGACATAGCCCGGCTCCGCCTTGCGTGGAAAGTCCCTGCGAAACGCGTTCACGTCCGACGCCATTTCCGGCCGGGGTGTGGCGGAAGACTTTACTTCAATCGGAATGAGCCGTCCTTCCGATTCAACGATGAAATCCACTTCACTGCCAACGGACGTCCTGAAGAAATGCAGTTGAGGTTCTTCACCCCGTCCCAATAGAGTTTTCATGATTTCGGAAAGGACCGCGGTCTCAAAGATGGGGCCGGCCATCGGTCCGGACATGGCGTGGATGGGATCTCGCAAGCCCAGCAGGTAACAGAGTGTCCCCGTATCTGTGAAATACACTTTCGGCGTCTTGACGAGTCTTTTCCCCAGATTCGCAAAGTATGGACGAACAATCATGACTTGATATGTCGCTTCCAGTATTGCCAGCCACGCTTTCGCCGTGTTGACCACGAGACCGATCCCTCTCGCAACGTCGGAAAGATTCAATAGCTGGCCGCTGCGAGCGGCAAGGGTGCGCAGAAAACCCTGAAAAAGCGAAAGATCCCCGATCTGTCGAAGTCCTCGGACGTCGCGTTCCAGATAGGTTTGAACGTAGCTCGAATGCCACAACGCGACATCGCGTGATGGTTCGGTAACCAATTCGGGATAATTACCCCGCACAAGGTTCGCCCACAGTTGAGGAATAGGTTCGGACCCCGATTTCACGTTCTCCCGAGTCCCAGTCCGTTCCCAGACAAGTGGACGGCCGGGCTTGCCGGTTTCTTCCCTGCGGGATAAGGGTAAGAGTTTAAGCATTGCGGCCCTGCCCGCCAGCGACTCAGTAACGCGTTCCATCAAAAGCAGATTCTGCGATCCGGTCAGGAGGTACAGCGCCTTCTCTTTGCGTCTGGAATCGATGATCTCCTTTATATAAGGAAGCAACTCTGGAACGTACTGGACCTCATCGAAAATGACAGGCGGCGGATGTAACGACAGGAAACTCCTCGGGTCCTGGGCTGCGCTCGCCCGAACGTCGGGCGGTTCCAAAGACACATAGTCGTGCGATTGGCCGAAAGCTTCCCGGAAAAGCGTTGTCTTGCCGGATTGTCTGGGCCCCGTCAGAACGACTGCAGGAAATTCCCGCGCCGCCCGACGTGCCACGCTCTCTAACTGTCTGGTTAAATATGGCATCCCTTCATGCAATTATGCATTGTGAATGCATAATTGCAAGTTTTGGGCACTCGTCTGTCACCATGCTGGAGACAGCGTGGCCGTCGATCCCCGTGGAAGTCTGATCATCCAGTTCATTGACAAGCAAGAGAATTAGAATCGCGCGTTACTTCTATTCTTCGCAGGTGCTCACTTTCATAGGACACGCTACAATGGCCTGCGTGAGTGCCAGAAAACCACGAAAGAATCTCGCAACGAAATACGTCGTGGAGCGGGACGGGGCCTATTGGATTGCTGGCTCCCGAGTCTCGTTGGATTCCGTCGTTTATGCATATCGAGCGGGACGCGCTCCCGAGGATATCGTGCGCTCTTTTCCTGCGCTGACGCTTGAATACGTTTACGCTGCGATCGCCTTTTACCTCGCCCGTCAAACGGAGATTGACAGGTATCTGGACAGGCGCAAAGCAGAGTACGAAGCACAAAGGAAAGCCGCGCGCCTGGCAAGTCCGACACTCCACTCCAAGCTTGCACGAGCCCGGCGTCAAATTACATCGCGGTCGTGACAATTCGATTTCAGGCGGATGCCGATTTCAATGGCGACATCGTACGCGCCATCATCCGGCGAGAACCAGCGGTTGATATCAAGACCGCGAGAGATGCTGGGTTAGCCGGCGTAAAAGATTCAGATGTTCTCAAGATTGCCGCGCAGGCAGGTCGATTATTGATCACGCACGATCAATCGACGATGCCCGGATACTTCTACCGATTCATAACCTCGAATGAAAGCCCCGGCATCGTGATCGTTCCCCAATACCTTTCGATCTCCGAAGGCGTGGACGATTTGATCCTCATATGGAGCGCGTCAGATATTGACGACTGGAAAAACCAAATCGTATACCTCCCGCTATGAAGACTTCGTATCTGCAGCCTCCGGGAGTGTCTCAAACTTGCGCGCTTCCGTTCTTCCATTTCGACTGCCACTTTGCTAACCCATCGAACGGGGCAATGCATCTCTCACAGATAGTTGAATGGCAGGCCTACGATTTTCTCTTCGTACACCCGGGTGGCCGCGTCCGTGTTGATGACAATGCCGAGGCGGGCTTTCTGTTCCCGCACGAAATCGCGGATACCCCGGAGGTCGCTCGCCGCCGGCGATGAGGTTCGTTTGATCTCGATGGCGACGCGTCCGAAGTCTCCGTCCAGCACCAGATCCACTTCGGCGCCTCCGCCGGTGCGGTAGTATGAATACTCGTAGCCGATGCCGAGCGCGTCGAGTTGCCGGAGGATTTCTTCCACGACCATGCCTTCCCAGGAGGCGCCCGCCTGCGGATGACTGAGCAGCGCGTCCAAGTCCGGAATGTGGAGAAGCGTGTGCAGCAGCCCGCTGTCGCGCAGGTAACCCCGCGGATGCTTCACCGCGCGCTTCATCACGTTTCTGGAATAGGCGGGGATACGCCGCCAAATAAAAGTACCGTGCGCGATCTCGAAATAGTCACGTGCCGTCGGCTGCGAGACCGCAAGCGCTCGTGCCGCATCGGCAAAGTTCAGAATCCGTCCGGACAGCCCGCCCAGCATTTCGACGAAACGGCGAAAGCGTATTTCGTCGATACCGGGAAAGAGCCGCTTGACGTCACGGTACAGATACGCCTGAAGGTATTGCTCGACCCAGCGCTTCCGGAATTCCCCGCCTTCGTTTAACCACGGTTCCGGGAATCCACCCCGGAACCAGTAGTCGTTCGCCAAACGCAAGTCGGCACGCGGTTTCAGGTCTTCGATAAGTGTTGGAGCTGACAGCTTGCGGTTCAATAAACGTCGAATCAGAGAATCGCGGGCTGAGCTTTCCGTGACCTCGCTCCAGGAAAATGGCGGGAGTTCAATGACGCCGACCCGGCCTGCCAGTGTTTCCGATACGGACCGCATCAACTCGGGCGAGCTCGATCCTGTGATGACATAGCGGCCTTTCTCATGCCGGTGTTCGTCGATGGCCACACGCAAGGCGGGGAAAACCGCTGGAGCGAGTTGCGCCTCATCGAGCGCAACCTGCCGTGGGTTTACACGAAAGAAGGTATCGGCGTCGCGGGCAACAATGTCATGGTCGGCAATGCGCTCCAAGTCATAATGCTTCCAGTTCTTTGGCAGGGTTTTCAGCAGCGTGGTCTTACCGCACTGCCGAACGCCGATCACGGCCACACAGGGAAACGTCTCCAGATACGATTGCAATAGGACTTCCGCCGCGCGCCGCATGACCATGCATTTTCAAACGAATAGTTTGATTTTGCAAGAAGGCAGGTAAGGCAGCGCGTATGGCGCCGAGGTTGCTGACCCACTTCTGCCACGGGCTGCCAGTGCATCGCGACATCAAAATCAAAGGGTGAGTGTCGCCACTGTTTCGTCGAAACCCTATTGTTTAAAGTCGCCTAAGCAATGGATATTATTGACTGATAAGAGGTGGAGAGGCGCCTTTTGAAATTGTCGAAAAAGACAAACCTGGATGATCCCTCCGTTCTGCCGGTCTGCCCCAACGAAGTGGAGCGTTTGAGCGTCCTGCGGCGCTATGGCATCCTGGACACTCCGCCCGAGCGCTTTTTTGATCATGTCACCCGTCTCGCGGCGCGCTTGCT
>JAHFTY010000102.1 GCA_023265365.1 Acidobacteriota bacterium | reverse complement strand
TGGGCAAGGGTCTGATGCTGGTCGGGATTGGAACGGCGATCGGTCTGGCGATGGGTTTCGCGGTCGAGAAGTTCATGAATGCCATGGTATTCGAGACCGGCGGGGTCGACATCGTGGCTTACATCGTCGTTGTGCCGTCGATGCTTCTGGTGACGATGCTTGCTGCATACCTGCCCGCGCGACGCGCATCGCGGATCGCGCCGACGCAGGCGCTGCGATACGAATAGCCCATTAGCCGACCAGTGTGGAAAGCGCTTCAGTGGGCGTCATGAAGACACACTGCTGTTCCAAATCAGGCGAAATCGAGAAAGAGCGTTTTCCCCTCCTCGACGAGGAGGGGTGGCGCGAAGCGCCGTGGTGGTGCTGTTCAAGGAATTGGTTTTCTTTGAACGAACCGCCCCGCCGCTTCGCGGCACCCCGCCTTGGCCAAGCTTGGCCAAGGCGGGGAAAAGTCGGCGTCCTGCGACTCCATGGCTAACCGACTCAGTGCCCCGTGACCTCACGCCGTCTGGCGCCTGGCCATCGTAATGATCGTGACCGCGGCCACGATCACCACCATCGACATGATGATTCTCGGAGTGATCGGTTCTCCGGCGATCGCCCAGCCCAGCAGGACGGCGACGGCGGGGTTCACATAGGCATACGTCGATGCGCGCGCCGGAGTGGTCGCTTTCAGCAGCCAGTTGTAGGCTGTAAATGCAATGACCGAACCGAAAATGGTCAGGTAAGCGAGGGCCAGGATGGAAACCGTCGAGATTCCGGCGAGGTTGAGCTGCGAAGCCTCTCCGGCGAGCCCGCCGGCAAGGGCCAGAAACACGCCGCCCGAAATCATCTGCATGCCGGACGCCTGGAGCGGCGAAGCCGCGACCTGAACCCGCTGCGAATACAGGGACCCCGCGGCCCACGACATGGTCGAGACCAGCAGAATGATCGCGCCGGCTGGATCCACCCGGCCGGCGCCCCGAATCGTGCCGACGCCGATCAGCATCACGACGCCGGCCAGGCCCACGACAATCCCGACAGCCACCTGGACCGTCGGCCGCCTGCCTCCCGGGCGGAGCCAACTGAAAATGGCGACCCATACCGAAACCGTCGAGACAATCACGGCCGTCAGACCCGACGGCACCCATTGTTCGGCCACGACGACGGCCCCGTTGCCACAGAGGATCAGCATGAATCCCAGCACCGCCGCGTGCTTCCAGCCTCCGGCAGTGGGGCGCGGTTCTCCCCGCAGACGCGACAGCCCATAAAGAATGAGGCCGCCGGCAAGAAACCGCGCCGTTGCCATCCACAGCGGGGGCAGTGTTTGAATCGCGTATCGGATGGCGAGATACGTCGAACCCCAGATGAGATAGACCGCGGCAAATGCCATGACCAGCCTGCCGGTCGTGTGTTTTGTCTCAGACATAAACCATCAAAGTTACCATCAAACCCGGCGGGTTCTCAGGCACAGTCCGCACATTTTCCGATTTTCGATTCAGCCGCCTGTGGAGTTGGAAGGCCGTCGTGCGGAAGGATTGCTCTGGAAGGATTACCTGCCGAAGTTACCGTAACAACGCGTCGATCTTGGCCACGCGCTTCCGGTGTCGTTCTTCGGTCAGTTCGGTGGACAGCCAGGTCGAGACGATCTTGCGCATCTCGTCGTTGGAGATCATCTTCCCCCCCAGCGTCAGGACGTTCGCGCCATTGTGTTCGCGGCTGTTTCGGGCGGTTGCCTCGTCGTAGCACATGGCGGCACGAATCCCCGGAATCTTGTTGGCCGCCATGCAGGAGCCGATGCCCGCGCCGTCGATCATGATGCCCAGATCCGCGGCGCCGCGGGCCACGGCGAGGGCCACCGCCTGGGCGAAGTCCGGGTAGTCCACGGCGGCCGTGGAGTTCGTTCCGAGATCCAGCGCTTCATTTCCGAGTTCCGCCAGAAGCTTTTTCAGTTCCTGTTTCATCTCGAAGCCGCCATGATCCGCGCCGACCGCAATCCTCCGTGGAGACCGGCGGCCGTCGACCGGCTCGGCCACACGCTCGATGCGCAACTGCCTCTCCCGGGCGGTGTCGGCGGCCAGCGGAGTGACAATCGCCTTTTCGTCGATGCGCACGATTTCGCCGGTTGCAAGGTTCTTCAGATCCTGATCGGAGATGAGCGGCTTTCCGGTGAGTTCGACCATTGGGCAAGATGATAACAGATGGGTTTTCGAAGATGCTGCATGACGACGATCACGGTAAGTTGGATGACGATTTATTTCTCGCTTCCGAAACCCGGGATATGAAGCGGGAAAAATGCGGGAACCCGCCGGACGTAGTCTTCAAACTCCCTGCCGAACGCCGCTCGAAGAATTTTCTCTTCGCTGCGAACGCGGATCGAAACCCCCACCCAGAACAGAATGACGGCGACGACAAGGCCCGCCGGTTCCGTCCAGACCAGAGCCGTGGCAAGAGTCAGTCCGAAGAAACACGTATACAGAGGATGCCGGACCACCGCGTACGGCCCCTCCTGAATCAGCCGATGGTCCGCCGTCACTCCCGCAACGAGACTCCACTGATTGCCGAGGGCCTTCAGCGCCGTCCATGAAAGCCAGACGGAACCAGCGGCGAGTATCACGGCCGTGACTGGAAAAACAACGGGACCGAGCGGATCAAAGAGGGGCCGCCGCCACAGCCAGACGATGAGGACCGAAAGAGCTTGTAGCGCGATACCGGGACGGGAAGAGGAGTCCTGAAGGCGCCGTTCCGTGCCCGGCCCGCTTCTGCCGAAAAACATCGACAGATAGACGGGCCAGCACAAAACGACCAGAAAAGTGGCGAGCGTTTCAGTTCACCGTAAACAAGATCCGCGCCGACGTTCCACCGGTTCCCGGGTTGGTGACGGTCACCGGAGTCAGGCCTTTCTCCTGAACGTAGTACGCCGGAACGCTGACGCGAATCTGCGTCGACGTGATGTCGGCCGGGTTCGGCGTGAGAATGGCCGTGCCGAAATTCACAAGGGCGCCGGCCGCAAAGTTGGATCCGTTAATCACCAGCGTGAATGCCTGGCCCACTCCAATCGACGCGGGCGACAGCGACGTGATTGTCGGAACCGGGCCGGCCGTCGGCGCAACGACCTGGAATCCAATCAGGGCTGAGGTTCCGCCGCCCGGCTGGTCCTGGGGCGATCCGACGTAGATCGAGAAATTTCCCCTGCATTTGATGGGAACGGTCAGCACCATCTCGGTCGAACTGACCCGCTGTCCCTGCAGGACTTCCGGCGCCTTTTGATCGCATGACGGCCACGGATCCGACGGGGCAATCAGCACCGCCGAGTACGTTTTTCCGAAGTTCGCGCCGTGGGCAACGACAATAAAGTTGACCGGCAGCGTGGCTTCCGCAGACACGCCCGGCGTGAACGTCAGCACGCCGGTGTCGAGGCTTGTGAGCCGCGGCAGGAGGTTCTCCACAATCAGCGGCTGCGCTTCGGAACTGCCCAGATTCGGCGGAGGATTGGAAACCGTCACCGGGAAGCTGCCGCCCGTTTCGAGGGCCCGCGGCGGAATATCCGCAATGAGTCGAGTCGAACTCACATACGTTGTGTTCAGGGCCGCGAAGTTCTGAACCTGCACCGTGGCTCCAGGCTTGAACTGGAATCCGTCGACGATGAGCTGCAACCCCGTGGAGTTCGGCTCGATTTTGATCTGTGTTTTGTTGGGCGAAACCGCAGTCACACCCGCCACGGGATTCAAAACGGTGACGGGCACTCCGTTCGACGGCCCGACCGTCGGGGAAGGATTGGTCGCCGTCAGCGAAGCGATCCGTCCCACGGCCAGATCCGCCGCATCAATGAACGCGCGCACTTTCGTTGGGCTTTCCCAAACCGAGGCGCGCCGGACTCCATTGAATTCCACGGTGCCGCCTTCGGCGAAGCCTGTCCCGTTCACGGTCACCGTGAATCCGGGATAACCGGCGATGATCTGCGCCGGAACTCCTTCCAGAACGGAGATGACCGGAGCGGCATTTCCGATGACGAACGGGAGCGGCTGCGACGGAGACACATTCAAACCCACGCGGTTCCGAACCTGAACGGTTGTGGTCCGCGCAAACTGGAGTAACGCTGCGCTGATCGTACCGGTGAGGGTGGTGTCATTGACGAATCGCGTTGGAATCACGTTTCCCTCAAACACGAGTTCGCTGGTCGGGATGAACGGACCGCCTTTGGCCGTAATCTGAAAGTCTTGCGGTGTGCCGACCAGGACACTGGCAGGCGTAATGGACGTCAGGTTCGACGCCGCAATCGTACCGTCGAAATTCAGGTCGCGCCTGTTGGCATTGGTGATGCTGAATGCCAGGGACGACGGCGTGAACGCGATTCCCGGCATTGAAATGGTCGCCGTGTACGATCCCGGAGGAATGTCCCGGAACACAAATGCGCCCGCCGAATCCGTGACGCGGGTGGAAAGGACCGGACCGGCCAGTTTCACGGTCGCGCCGGGAACCGGTTCTCCGGATACGCGAGCGGTTCCGACCGCCAGGAATTTCTGCTGGGGTCTCGGCGTGAAAGCGGTCGTCACCACTGAAGCGGGCAAGGGTGTCAGCACGATGGCGTCGTTGGGGCCTTCGATCGCGGCAGCCTGAACCGCCCGGCTGCTGTTGATGAACAGGAAGCCGGTGCCGTCGGCCTCCGGCAGCATGTCCGCCAGCGTCCGGGTCGTTTGATTCAAGGCAGGCACCGTCAACTGCGCTCTCGAAACGGACGCGCCGTCATTGCCGACAAAACTCAACGAGAGGTCCGCGTCCGCCGCATTCGAATTCAGGAACGTGAGACCGGAAAAGGACTCGCGGGAAACCAGCCGGTATTGCAACGCAAATGTCGTGGCGGCCGCATCGGCCGGGCCGATCACCGCCAGACTGGGCGTCGATGCGGCGCCAAGGGCGCCGACAGCGGCCAGTGGGCCGGATCCGGTGATCTGGATCGAACCCATCGATTCGTCCCTGAGATTGAAGATCTGGAGCGCGTTTCCAGAAAAAGAGCCATGAGCCGGCACGTTGACCGTCGTGGGATTCGTCACTCCGGAAACGGGAGCGCCCGAGGCCCCGCGCGCCGTCAGCGTTACCGATTCGGGGAAGTCGGTGGGATTCACCACCGAGAGCTGTGTGAAGTAGCCAAAACCCTGCACGAACAACGGAAGAAGGACCACGGACGACAGCCGTTCATTCTGCAACGCCTGAACCGTCCCCGCATCCTCCCGCACCACGCCGTTCCCCGTATCGAACCGTCGAACCGTACCGACCGCCGCCACCGGGCGGCCGGGCGCCAGCACATTTCCAAGCGATCGCACAAAGACGTGCGTGACGCCGTCGAGGTCGGCGCGGGGAACAGCCAGCGAATTCAGCGACAGGAACCGGCTTTCTTTCGGGCCGATCATGGTCCGGGAACCGTTCAACAACGCCCCATTGGCCTTGCCCAGAATCAGCAGGACATCCGCGTTGGAGCCGCCGGTATTGAATAAGCCCACCGTGGTGTCCGCATTGGCGCCGGCTCTCACAAAAGGAATCACAAGATCTGCTCCGGCTATCGAACCGCTCACGCTTTCCAATGTGTTCCCGCGGTTTATCGAAATGGAAACCGCCACAGGCGTGGCGCTTTCAACCACGACCGTGCCGAAGAAACCCGGCAACGTCACCGTTCCATCATCGACAATGATCTGCGTCCCCGCCGTCATCGGGAATCGCAGCGATCTCGCCTCGGATCCGTTCGGACTGTAAAGCGTCACCTTGACGATTGCGTCCGTGGTGTTGATGTTCGAAATCACCAGTTGGAGGCCCGGTGTTTCGACCCCCGGAAAGGTATAGACATAGGCCGCCGACGTCGTCTGGGTCAGAACTTCGGCCGCGGGGATGACCGCAATCGCGGCGAGCAACAGAACCGATCGCAGTATCTTGTTCATAAGCAACGGTCTCCGGGGCGGAAATTAACCCAAGGACCATTCGTTGTCAACAAGTCATGCGTAGGTCGAGCGGGCGACCACGATTAGTTGTGGAGGTTTTTGAGACGCCCCAAGCGGTGCAATCCGTCGGATCCGATCCAGATTCTGCTAGGATGCCCGCGTGAACCTGCGGGCTGGAATTTTCCTGACGCTCATTGCCGGCGCACTGGCCTGGTACGCATGGACGAAACCGATGGATTTCCGTGTCTACCATTACGGGGCCCGAGGCGTGTTCGACGGGTCCCGGCCGGTTTATGGCGTCGAGAGCGGACTGGGTTGGCCCATGCATTACCGCTACCCGCCGTTGTTTCTTCTGCTGTTCGCGCCGTTCGCGTGGCTGCCTCTCGGCGTTTCGGCCGCATGCTGGGTGATCGCCAAGTTGGCCGTGCTGGCGCTGCTGATTCGCTCCATGCGAAAGCGGTTTCCGCCGAAGAACTGGATCGTTCCCGTATTGCTTGCCGGGCCGTTCGTGATTCAGGACTTCCGCTACGGTAATGCCCAGTTCTTCGTATTCGCACTGACCGCCTTCGCCCTCCTGCTGGCTCGCGAACGCCCTTTGCTGTCGGCCGGCGCCCTGTCGCTTGGAATTGCGATCAAGGTTTGGCCGGCATTCTTCGTTCCCTATCTGCTGGTGCGGAAGGATTGGAAGGTCGCGACCTGGACGCTGGCGTTGACCGTGGTCCTGACCATCGTCCCCTCCTTGTATTTCGGGGTTGGCCGGAACGCCTCACTGATCGGGCAGTGGTTTCGGCAGGAGTTCGCAACGCAAACGGGAAAGGACGAGATCTGGTTTCCGAGCCAGTCCCTGCGGGGTGTGCTGATGCGGTATCTCACCGTTATCGACTACTCCCAGGTGCCGGACTCGAACTACCGGTTGGTCCATGTGGCCGCCGTCGATCCTCAGACGGTGCGCGTCGCGTGGGCGGCCGCGGCCGCTGCAATCTATACGATGTTTCTTGGAATCGTCTACCGGCGGAGCGGCAGTGACGGATGGACGGAAGCCGGACTTGGATTCTGTCTGGTTGGACTGCTGGAGCCCTTCACGCAAAAGTACGCGCTGGTCGTTCTGTTGTGGCCGGCCATGATCGTTGCCGGAGTGACGGACCGCCCGGTCGTCCGCAACCTGATCTACATCGCGATCGGGATCGTCCTGATCCAGCCTCTGATTCCCGGCTCGAACATGCAGCGTTGGATGCAGGTGCTCGGTCTGGATTTTGCCGCCACGTTGGCGACAGCGCTGGCGCTGGTTCTTGTCTTGAAACTCCCGCACGCGCGATCGGGAACCGTGTAATATTCCCCGTCATGACGCATCAGTTCAAGCAGGCCGCCAGGCGGATTTGCGCGCAGATGGCGGAAAAGGGCCGCGACCGCGGTTTTCTGATTGCGTTTGAAGGGCCCGACGGATCGGGTAAGACGACTCAGCGAAAACTATTCAAGGACTGGCTGGTTGCGGAAGGACTCGATGTGGTCACCACGAAGTGGAATTCCTCGCCGCTCATCAAGCCGATTATCAAAGCCCGCAAGCGCGCCCGGGCTCTGGATGAATACGAGTTTTCGCTGTTGCATGCCGCCGATTTCCGCCACCGTCTCGAAAAGGAAGTCCTTCCCGCGCTGGCGGCCGGTAAAACGGTCATTGCCGACCGGTTTCTTTTCACCGCTCTCGCGCGGGATGCGGCGCGCGGGCTTCCCCTGGACTGGCTTCTGCATGTCTATTCGCCGCTGTATTGGCCCGATGCGGTCTTCTATTTTTCGGTATCGCCGGAGACCAGCGGCAGGCGCATCGCGTCGACGCGGACGCCGAAGTACTACGAGGCCGGCCAGGATGTCACCGATCTGGACGACCCGTATGAGAGCTACCTGCGGTTTATTTCGGACGTCATCCTGGAGTATGAGGCGCTGGCCGTGATCTTCAAGTTCGTCAAAGTCGATGCGGAAAAACCGATTTACGAACAGCACGTTCACATCCGGAATCTTTTTGCGAATGTGCGGGAACGGCCGTGGCTGAAATGGAACGAGGAGGCCATTCTGGACTGGGTGAGGACGCGTGCTGGTCAGCGTTGATGGCCTGGCCGGCAAGGAACTGATCGCGGCCGCGAAGCGGTTACTGCGATCGAAGGGCAGGCCGGACACCGCGTTCAGCTCCTGGGATGCCTCCGGTATTTTTTTCGAAATCCAGGATCTGCCCGGCGATGACGATTCGCCTTCGGCGCGAACGTTGCTTTTGCTTTACGCGGCGGACCTGCGTTTCCGGCTGAGATGGGAGATCGGTCCGGCCATCGAGCTGGGCCACACGGTCGTGGCGGCGCCTTACGTGGAAACCGCGATTGCGTTCGGACGGATCCATCGGGTCTCCCGGAGGTGGATGAAGGAATTGTTCCGGTTTGCGCCTCCAGCGAAAGAAGCGTACTGGGTCAACGTGGAGTCGCCGGGAAGAGCCAGGACCACGTCGGGTTTTATTGAGTTCTGCCGGCGGGCGCTTCCGGCGGGCTTCGATGAGAGTTTCATGCAGCACTTCAACACGCTCGAGAAGCGAGGAAAGTGTCGTGGGCTCTGAAAAACGAATCAGTATCGTCCGGCTTCTGACGCCGTATTGGAAAACGCTCACGCTCGGACTGTTTGCCGCGCTTGGCTCGGCGATCATGGACGTGCTCCAACCCTGGCCGCTGAAGATTGTGATCGACAACGTCCTGGGTTCGAAGAAGCCGCCGGCCTTTCTTGCCGCAAACGATCCGGTGACCCTGCTGAACATCGCGGCGCTGGGCCTGATCGCCATAACGATTGCGGGTTCGGTGGCATCGTACTTTCAAAACATGTTGATGACCGGCGTCGGACAGTGGGTGATGCACGACCTGCGAACGACGCTTTATCACCACATTCAACGCCTGTCGCTTTCCTATCACGACGACAGCCGGACCGGCGATCTGACGAGTCGAATCACGAGCGACATCGACACCATCCAGAACTTCGTCACCTCCACGCTGCTCGGCGCGCTGATCGACATCCTCATGCTGATTGCCATGATCGCCATCATGTGCAGCATCAACGTCAGGTTCACGCTGGTTGCGCTCACGATCGCGCCGGTCCTGTTCGCGTTCGTTTACAAGTACACGCACCGGATCAAGCAGGCGTCGCGCGCCGTTCGCCGGAAGGAAAGCGAGATTGTTTCGCGCGTGCAGGAGGTGTTCTCGTCGATCCGCGTGGTGAAGGCGTTCGCGCGTGAAAAGTACGAAAGAGACCGGTTCAAGGAAGAAAGCATGGAATCGGTGGAGTTGACCCTTCAGGCGAAGTCGCTAAAGGCGCGGCTCTCTCCCAGCGTGGATGTCATCGTCGCCGCAGGCAGCGCGCTGGTGCTTTGGTATGGAGCCCACCTTGTAATGGACGGGACGCTGACGTCCGGAACACTGATTCTCTTCCTGGCCTATCTCGGAAAACTCTATTCTCCGATCCGCGGGCTTTCCAAACTGCCCGACACCTTTTCCAAACCGGCCATCGCCTTCGAACGGATTCAGGAGGTGATGGATATCGAAATCAAGCTCGAGCAGCACTTCGATTTCAGAGCGCCTCCGTTCCAGGGACTGATCGAATTCGAAGATGTCACGTTCGGTTACCGGCCGGACCGGCCGATCCTGAAAGACGTCAGTTTCCGGATCGGGCCGGGCCAGAAAGCCGCCTTCGTCGGCCCGACCGGCGCCGGCAAGACGACGATCGCCAGCCTGGTGCCCCGGTTCTATCAGCCGCAGTCGGGGGTCATCCGGATCGATGGGTGGGACCTGCGAACGGTCACCGTCAAATCGCTTCGCAAACAACTCGGATTCGTTCTTCAGGAGACGATCCTGTTCCGCGCCCCGGTCTGGCAGAACATCGCGTACGGCAGACCGGACGCGACCCGCGAGGAAATCGTCGAAGCCGCGAACGCCGCGAACGCCCACGAGTTCATCGAGAAAATGCCCGACGGCTACGACACGATGGTTGGCGAACGCGGCGTCACCCTCTCCGGCGGACAACGCCAGCGGATCGGCATCGCGCGCGCGATCGTCCGCAACGCGCCGATTCTCATCCTCGACGAGCCGACGTCCGGCCTGGACGCCGCCTCCGAAGCGATTGTGTTCGATGCGCTGACCCGCCTGATGGCGGGCCGGACCTCGATCATCATCACGCACCGGCTGGCCACGATTCGCGACGCGGATGTGATTTTTGTGCTGAAGGATGGAAGGGTCGTCGATCGGGGTACTCACGAGGAACTGCTGGACCGGGGCGGCTTATATGCTGAACTGCAGAGTACCGTTCGGAGTCGAGACAGCTAGCGACAGCGTTGTCGAGCGGAGCGTCTCACTCAACTGGCCGACAATCTGCGTCGGCGAAACGTAAAGCAAATCCAGCGGCCTTCCATTCAGACTCGCCGATGTGCCCGCCAGATTCGGACTCGCCGTCTGCGTAAACATTTCCTGAAGTCCCAGGTTGAATCCGCGGATCCGCACCAGTCCGCCCGCCACCGGATCCGGATCGAACGTGACCGGACTGGCGTCCGCAAGAACCGGCAGCGGAGCGATCACCACGCTGTCGAACTGCGCGCCGGCATCGTTGATCGCCCGAAGCGTCAACCGGCTTCCTTCGACATCCACCCGTCCGTAGTGATTGATCACGCGTTGAAACGCGGTCTGCGGAAGAGGGAACATGTTTTCGTAGAGAGTGGCGCCTCCGCCTCCGAGCGTCATGTAGACCGTGCCGGTTCCGTCCGGAACCGTTCGGCCTCGAGGACTGAACTTCACCGGGAACGTTCGCTGGTAGCTGTGCTCGTGACCGTTGAGGACCAGTTGAACGCCATTCGATTCCAGGATCGGACACAGGTACTGCTCCACATCTCTTTCAATCGGATCCCCATAGTTCTGGCCGCCGGCGTAGGCAGGGTGATGGAAGAACACGACCTTCCAGAATTGCCGCGTCGACCGCAGATCCCGCTGAAGCCAGTTCAGCATGTCGCTGGAACCCGACAGGGCGCGAAGCAGGGTGCCCTGGTTCGTCTTCCGGTCGGCTTGAGAGTCCAGCGACACAAAGTGAACGTTGCCCCAGTCGAAGGAATAGTAGCGGCCCCGGTCGGCCAACGGAACCGTGTCCGTCGGAAAGGTGTGGAGCGACAAGTAAGGGGCGGCGTTCGGCGTATCGTACTCATGATTGCCCGGCGCGGTGAAAAACGGCGTGCGCATCATGAGATCCCGATAAATATCGAAGTAGTTCCGCTGAAACTGTTCGAAGTTGCCGTTGCCGTAGGCGATGTCGCCGACATGAAGAAGAAAGGAAGCCGACTCCAGGTTCAGGCGCTGGGCGACTCGAATCTGCGAGGCGGTTCCCATGCCACTGTCTCCGAGCACGAGGAACCGGAACGAATAGGAACGGCCGGTTGCAGGATCGAGCGGAGGAGCGGTGGTGCGGAATCGCGCGCCCGAACCGATAGGGCTGCCGTTCACGACCGGATAGTACAAATAGGAAGAGTTCGACGAAAGTCTGGGGAGCGTGGCGACGTGCTGCGTGAACTCACGAACAAGCCCGGTGTCCGGCGATGGCAGAAATGTCCGCTGAAAAGCGGTGGCCTTGCGGAAGCTCACCCCGTCGGCCGAGTAGGCGACATACGCGTCGTCGGCCGGCAACTCCGTCGCCCACATCACGGTCGCCCGGTCGGTCCGTACATTCTGGAGATACGGCTGCCGGTAGACGACCACCGGTTCGTCGGTAAGAAGATTGAATCTGCGCTGCGAGAGGACGCCAAGTGCAGCCAGGAATTCTCTGCGGTTCACGGCGCCTATTTTAAACCAGGGACGAAAAGTTCTGTAGCGTTCCGTTATTCGCGACGCCAGGTCATTGACTTCCTTTGCGCTCAATCCTCATCTTCGTCTTCAACGACCTCGAGATTGCCGGAAAGGGGCGCTGCCGAAATTCTCTCGAAAAAATCCGTCAACCCGGCGATCTTTTCCGGATCGTCGATCACGACCGACACTTCACGGCGGACGTCCAGACCGGCCCTGGACAGTGACGCGCTTCCGACAACGGCAATGCGATCGTCAATCAGGATCAGCTTGCCGTGCGACACAAATTCCGCAACTTCGCCGCGGCCTCGGATTTCCACTCGGACTCCATCTTTGGACTTCCGGGCGATCGTCAGCAGGATCTCCGGATGACTGAGGCGATGGTCGATGATGCGGATGCTGCGCGCGGCGCTCTCCAGAAGGCCGAGCATCCGGGCCCGCGAGTTCTCCGGACCGACAATCAATCGTTCGCTCAGCCGCGGCGTCGGCTCGCCGGGCGTATAACGATCCGCTTCATACAGCCTCATCAAACCGGAGACGATGTCTGGTTGATTCGTGACAAGAACGAAGTCGCACGTTTCGTCAAAGCATTTCCGCGTCAGGTTCATCGACCCGACGGCGGCCGTTTCGCCGTCCACGACAATGTACTTCGCGTGATACTTGCTCCATGGCCCATCGTACTGGTGAACGTCATCGCCGGTGTCTTTCAGCAGCATGACGAGACTTCCCAGTCTCTTGGTCCATCCCCGGGCCCTCGGCGTCACCAGCACTCGAACGTCGGTTCCGCGGCGCGCCGTCGCCACAATCCGGTCCAGCACGCGCGAGTCGTCGCAGCGAAACAGCGACAGGATGACGCTCCGCCGCGCCGAATCCAGCAGATCGAGTACTGTTTGTCTTCGCTGTTCGGGCGCGAGTACGAGTTGCTCCATCACGGATGTCCCCGGTTACAAGGGAGGCGGGGTGAACACTTCGCCCGGCGCCAGGCCGAAGGCGGGCACGTTGGAAAGAACTTTCAGGTCGCGGCGGAAAAACAATTCCAGTCCATAGACCGGCTCGCTCGATTTCAGAAAAATGAAGCCGCCGTCGCGCGGACGAGCGAGCGTTTCCGGAATGTACTCGCTCAACAGCCTTGCGATCTTTCCGCCCGCGGCAACTGCAATTTCCGCGTGGCCGATGCGCGTTCCGGACGGATTGATCGCGTAAATTTCCACGAGCGCCGTCGCCGTGCCGGGATTCAGGATCGCGATTCCCGTCGACCATGGCGTCAGATCCGCGATGTGCGAAAGGAAAAGACCCGTGGCGGTGACCGTTGCGGCAGGAGTGACCGCCACCGCGCGATTCACCAATTCGGCATACACCACAATTCCGGCGATCGGCAATTCGCCAATCACCCGGATCCATCCGCTCTGAAAGCTGTTCGCGAAAGAGAACATCGTTTCCGCCGTCTCCCGGAGCGTCCCTCCCGCCGGCAGCTCGCGCGTCACCGGAATGGACGCCGCTCCCGTCTCGGACGTGAACGTGAGGGTCAGCGTTTGCGCGGATGACGTCAGATTGGTAACCGACACCACCGTTGAATAGGTCAAACCGCTCAGGGTTCCCTGAATCACATGCGGAAAGTCCAGCTGCCTTGCCGCCGACGCCATCCCGATACCGTTCGCAACCGCCATCGATGGAGCCGCAAGGTAATCCTTTAACAGCACGGATCCCGCACACATGTTGCAGCTCACCCGCGCATGCGTCGCGCGCGAAAGATCCGCGGCAGCGAAGAGAAGATTCGATTTTGAACGGAACGAACCGGAGGCCGGCAACACCCGGATTTCCGGGTCCGTGATGTCCTGTCCCTCCGGGCCCACAATTCGAATGAGAATCACCTGGCTGGCGGCGGTGGGGTTGACAAAGTGAACTTCCGAGTCCGTGGAGATGACCGGCAGCACCAACTCGCCTGCCGAAGGAGCGGCCTCCGCACTGTCGGCGAAAGTGGCGAAGTCGCCGCCCAGCCAGAATCCGCGCAGATTTGGAGACGCGCTCGCCGCCTGCACCCATCCGCCCGCCGCAGCGTTCGGGAACAACTCGGAAGCCAGCCGGGCCACCTGGCCTCCGGCCGGAACGACCTGTACCGACGAGTTGATCAGCGTTCCGTCAAAAGCGCGCAGAGCAAACAGGACGTTGGCGCTGGTTCTTCCCGGATTCACAACGGCATAGCCGGTCAACGACAACTCGGCCGCGCTCATGACCCTGGCAAAGGTGAGGGTCGATTGAGCGTTCAACGGTGTCGAGACCAGCAGGAGAACACTGACAATGATAAGAAAAAGTAAAGACGCCCTCATTGGCTGAATAATGCCGTTACATTACTACAGAAGCGGATGTCCTGGCCTTCGGAACAGCGTGCAGTTGATGCGGCGATGCTGGATAGTCTGCCAGGCCTCGCTTTGGAGGAAATACGTTTTCCCCTCCTCAGCGAGGGGTGGCGCGAAGCGCCGGGGTGGTGTTGTTCAAGAAATCGATTTGTTGAACGAACCGCCCCGCCGCTTCGCGGCACCCCGCCTTGGCCGCCTTGGCCAAGGCGGGGAAATTTCTTCGTCCTGCGACTTTTTGTGCAAAGCCGCCAGGCGTGCGCTCAACGTTACCGGAGCCGCCCTGACCGTCACGGCGGCGGCGCCTGAGTGTGTTTGGGACGGCGCATCAGGATGACGAGCGGAATGGCCAACAGGAAGACGAGCGCCAGGATCCGGAACACGTCCACGAACGCGACCATGGACGACTGGCGTAAGACCGTCCCCCAGATTGCCCGGTATGCTTGCTGGGTCGCCGAATAGAAGTCCGAACCACGAGACATGAACAGCGCGCGCGCTCCCTCGATTGCCTGTTGGGCGGAGGAATTGAACGGATCGACGTGGGAACCGAGAAGGTTCGTGTGGACTTGAGTGTGGCGCGAAATCATCGTTGCGACTGTCGCGATGCCGACGCTGCCGCCCAGGTTGCGCATCAGACTGAAGATGCTTGTGGCATTCCCCATTTTCTCTCTCGGGATCATCGCCATCGTCAACGTGCTGAGCGGCACAAACAGCAATCCCATGGAAAGACCCTGAACGAATTGAGGCCAGAAAATATCCCAGTATCCCGCCTGCAGATTGATGTTCGACAGCGCATAAAGCGTGATGGCGCCGACGCTCAAACCGCCGGCGAGCAGTTTGCGCGCGTCAACCTTGGCGATCAGGATTCCAACAACCGGCATCGCCAGAAACGATCCCACGCCGCGGGGTGCCATGGCGACGCCCGCTTGAAGGGAGGGATAGCCGAGCACCGTCTGCAGGAAAAGGGGAAGCAACACGAGGCTTCCGTACAGGACGAAGCCGAGCACCGTCATCAATAGAACACCGGTGCTGTAGGTACGATCCCGGAAAACCGAAAGATCGAGCACCGGATGTTCCACGCGCAGCGCGTGGACAATGAAGACCACGAGAGCCGCCAGAGCCACCAGTGTCAGCGTGACGATGAGATTCGACGAGAACCAGTCTTCCTGCTGGCCCTTGTCCAGCACGAACTGCAGCGCGCCGATACCGACGGCGAGGAGTCCGATCCCAACGCCGTCAATGTCGCGTTTCTGTTGCCGGAGATATGGTGGATCGAAAATGAACGCGCGCGTCATCAGCACCGAGATGATCCCAATCTGCACGTTGATGTAGAAGACCCATCGCCAGCTGTAGTTGTCCGTCAGCCAGCCGCCCAGAACCGGGCCGAGGATCGGAGCCACCACAATGCCCAGTCCCCAGAACGCCATGGCCTTGCCTCGCTTTTCCACGGGAAAGGCTTCAAGCATGACCGCCTGCGACATCGGCTGAAGAACGCCGCCCGTCAATCCCTGGACCAGCCGGAAGACCACAAGAAACCCCAGCGAGGGCGCCAGTCCGCACAGAAACGACGTGCAGGTGAAACCGGTGACGGCGATCATCAGCAGACGCCGCCTGCCGAAATAACCCGCGAGCCATCCCGTGAGAGGAAGCACGATCGCGTTGGCGACCAGGTAGGACGTGAGCGCCCAGGTGGCCTCCTCGGTCGTCGCGGAAAGGCTGCCCGCAATGTGCGGGAGCGACACGTTGACGACCGTGGTGTCGAGCACCTCGAGAAACGTCGCGAACATCACGGAGATCGCGACGATCCAGGGATTGATCCTGGGAAAACGCTGATCCGTATCCGGCATTTACTTCCTGGACTCTTCGACTTTCACTCTGGCCACCACCGACATCCCGGGTCGAAGGATGTGCTGCGGATCCGCATTCCGGTCCAAAGTGATTCTCACGGGAATGCGCTGAACCACCTTGACGTAGTTTCCCGACGCGTTTTCCGGCGGCAGCAGGCTGAATTTTGCGCCGGTGGCCGCCGCAATGCTTTCGACGTGGCCGGAGAATTTTTCGCCTCCATACGCGTCGACGCTGATGGTGACCGGTTGTCCGGGCCGAATCCTGTCGAGCTGCGTTTCCTTGAAATTGGCGGTGATCCAGACTTCATCCAGCGAAACGATGGCCATCAGCGGCTGTCCGGGCTGGACCACCTGGCCGATCTCCACATTCTTGCGGCTGACGGTTCCGGCGACCGGCGCCTTGACGGTGGTGTATTCGAGATTCAGTTTCGCCTGGTTCAGCGAGGCCTTCGCCTGGCCGATGCGCGTCGCCGCCGCCGCGATACGGGCCCTGGTGGATGCGACTTCCTGGGGTCCCGCATTTGCGGCCTCGGCCTCCGCTTCCGCCTGTCCGAACGACCCGCGGGCCTGCCTGACCCGCGCCTCGGCAGAGGCGACGGCGCTCCCGGCTTCCTGAATTGCGGCTTGCGCCGAGTCGAGCGCCGCCTTTGCCGCATCGGCGGCAGCGCCGGCCGAATCGTATTGTTGCTGAGAGATTTCGTCTTTGGCCACAAGCCGCTTCAGCCGGTCGAGGTCCTTCGCGGCCTTGGCGTCATTGGCCTGGGCCTCATTCGCACGCGCGCGCGCCAGTTGGACTCTGGCCTTCGCCGCATCCACGTCCCGCTGC
>JAHFTY010000101.1 GCA_023265365.1 Acidobacteriota bacterium | reverse complement strand
GGCCGCATCGCTTATCGATCGAGTCCGGGTGGTTTATGAAGATCGCAGCGTGATCGTCGTCGACAAGCCGGCAGGGCTTCTCACGATGGGAACGGACTCGGAAAAACTCAACACGCTCTATGCGGCTCTCCGTGCGCATGCCAACACCGGACGACCGCCCGAAAAGATCTTCATTGTGCACCGTCTCGATCGTGAAGCGTCGGGTCTGCTCGTTTTCGCGAAGACGATCGAGGCCAAGGGATATCTGCAGGACCAATTCAAAGATCACAGCGCCGGCCGCCGATATGTTGCGGTCGTCGAAGGCAGCGTCAGGCCGGACGAATTCACCATCAGGTCGTATCTGGCGGAGAACGCCGCACTCAAGGTTTACACGACGCCGAGGCCCGCTGCCGGCAAGCTTGCGATCACGCACGTTCGCGTTTTGAAGCGCGGCCCGAACACCTCGAGGCTTGAAGTGAAACTCGAGACCGGAAGGAAGCACCAGATCCGCGTGCATCTTGCCGAGCGCGGCCACACGATTGTCGGAGATAAGGGATACGGCAGCCGGTTCAATCCCATTCGCCGGCTTGCGCTTCACGGCACTCACCTCGAATTCCGTCATCCTGAAACGCACCAGGTGATGAAGTTCGATTCTCCCGTGCCCAAGACGTTCGGCGTTCTTTAAGTGAACAAAGGTCCTGGAGTCGCAGGACGGGGACTTTTCCCCGCCCTGGCCAAGGCGGGGTGCCGCGAAGCGGCGGGGCGGTTCGTTCAACAGAATCGATTTCTTGAAAGCACCACCCTGGCGCTTCGCGCCACCCCTCCTCGTCGAGGAGGGGAAAACGCCAGTCCTCGATTTCGCCTTATTGGGACAGCAGTGCCTCGTCGAGGAGCCTGTTGGTTATAGCCGACACAAAAAGCCGCAGGACGAGGGATTTTCCCCGCCTTGGCCAAGGCGGGGTGCCGCGAAGCGGCGGGGCGGTTCGTTCAACAGAATCGATTTCTTGAAAGCACCACCCCGGCGCTTCGCGCCACCCAGCCTCGTCGAGGAGGGGAAAACGCCAGTCCTCGATTTCGCCTTATTGGGACGAGGAGGGCGGCGCGACCGCCTACTGTTCCCTCTCCAGTTCGGCTACAATGCGCGGACCAATGCGTCTGATTTCAGTCCTGACCGTTGTCATCCTGGCTGCGTCCACCGGTGCGATTGCGCAGACTCCGGCAATCGATTACAACACCGCGCGTTTATCGCGCGTGGCCAAGGCGGTGCGGATCGATACGCCGGTCACGATGGACGGCCGTCTCAACGAAGACGTGTGGGCCCGGGCGATTCCTGCGAAGGACTTCACGCAGGGCGGACGGAGCCCGCATCCCGGGCAGCCGGCTTCGCAACAAACGGAAGTCCGGTTTCTTTACGACGAGAACAATCTGTACATCGGCGCGATCTGTTATGAAAAAGACATCAGGCACATGATCGTCAACGGATTGAAGCGCGATTTCACGAGCAACCTCGGCGACGAGGTTGGAATCGCGCTGGACTCGCTTCACGATCATCGCTCGGGATTTTTCGTATCCACGAATCCTGCCGGCGCCAAGCGGGATCTTCAGATGTCGAACGACAGCCAGATCAACCAGGAGTGGGACGGCGTCTGGGACGTGCGCGTGCGTATCGAGGAGGACCGCTGGGTCACCGAGTTCGTCGTGCCCTTCAAGACGCTGAGGTTCTCGGACGCTCCCTCTCAGGAGTGGGGCCTGAATATGTTCCGGAAGATTCGCCGCGTGAACGAAGAGAGCAACTGGGCGCCCCTTCCGATCCGGTACAACATGACGAAAATGTCGCTCGCGGGAACGCTCATCGGACTGGAAGGCATTCATCAGGGACGCAACCTCAAGATCAAACCGTACGCCGTCGCGGGAATCGATCAAGTCGCAACATCCAGTGGCGGTTTGAAAAACGACTTCAGTTCCGACAGCGGCCTCGACCTCAAGTACGGGCTGACCCCGTCGGTCACACTCGATGCAACGTACCGCACGGATTTTTCCCAGGCCGAAGTGGATCAGGACCAGGTCAATCTCACGCGCTTCAACCTCTTCTTTCCGGAGAAGCGCGACTTCTTTCTCGAGAACTCCGCCGTCTTCGATTTCGGGACGCGCGGCGGCGCCGCCGGAAACAACCTGCTGCCCTTCTTCAGCCGCAGGATCGGTCTGAACGATACCGGCACCGTCATTCCCATTGTGGGCGGGGCGCGCGTTTCCGGACCGGTCGGCAATCAGGAGATTGGATTCCTGACGATGAAAACGAAAGCGGACGGCAACGTCCCGTCAAATACGTTCATTGTCGGGCGCGTGAGGCGCAAACTCCTCCGCAACTCATTCATCGGCGGCATCGTGACGAATCGCGACTCGACGAAACCCGGCGACACCAATCGCGTCGTCGGCACGGACGCCGTTCTCCAGTTCCACAACAAGATCGACCTCGTCGCGTATTACCTGAAGAGCATCACGCCGAACGTCAAAAAGAACACGGACGCGCGAAAGTTCTCTCTCGCGTACAAAGACAATGTCTGGCTGCTGAGCGGCGACTACGAAAAGGTCGGCGACAACTTCAATCCCCAAGTCGGGTTCATCCGGCGCCCGGACATGTCGCACTATTCCGGCGACTTCGGCTACAACCCGCGCGTCGTCCGCGTGAAACACATTCGCGACATCAACCTGTCCACGTCGTATGACTACTACGCCGGAGTCGATGGAAAGATCGAGACCCGCACCAACAGTTATCGGTTCAATATCGAGTTTGCGAACAGCTCGACCTTTCAGGTAAGCACGAACGAAACGTTCGAACATCTGCGCCAGCGCTTCGCGAGATACTCGATTCCGGCTGGAAACTACGCTTACCGCGACTACGGAGTGTCGTTCAATTCGGACCGTAGCCGCGTGATTGGCGGCCGCATCACCTACAACTTCGGAGATTTCTGGAACGGCACACAGCGATCGCCCGGCGGCGACATCACGTTCAAGCCCAACTATCACTGGCAGATCGACACGACCTACAGCCACACGGACATCAAGGTTCCCGCCGGTCGTTTTCTGACCACGCTCATCGGCCTGAAGGTGCTGTACGCGTTCAACAGCCGCGCCTTCCTGAACACGTTCATTCAATACAACGCCGCGAACCACCAGGTGAGTTCAAACGTCCGCTTCAACATCATTCATCATCCGCTGAGCGACATTTACGTCGTCTTCAACGAACACCGCAACACGATGACCGGCAAGGTGCAGGATCGCGGCGTCGCCTTCAAATTCACCAACCTGTTCAATTTCTAGAAAAACGATCCAGGCCGTTGGATTCTCTTACTTCCTTCGGACAAGACGGTTCAGCGTGGCGGCAGCTTCGGGGATCTGTAAGGCCCAGGCGGCGCCCAGATACACCAGCCCGTAGGGCGCCAACACCAGGGCTGCCCTCATTATGGGATTCAAAGCGGGCAGCGATAATTTGATCAGCCAGGCCACCGCGGCGCCCGCAACGGCGGCGGACCATAGCCGCAGGATAAATACCGGAGACACCGTCGTCCCGCCGATCCGTTGACTCAGCGTCCGGCGAAGCAGAAACATCTCGACCCATCCGGCAACGCCGGCAGAACCTGTCAAGCCGGCCGCGCCCCAGGAACGGGAAATGCCAAGCCAGCCTGGAAGGTGCACAGCACAGACATATCCCAGGGCAGACGTCAGGGTGACGCGCACGAGGGCATAGCGGAGAGGCGTGCGGGTATCCCGCAATGCGAAGTAACTCGACGAGTAGAGGCGCGCCAGCGTGGACGCGAGCAAGCCGATGGACGATCCCGCCAGAATCCCCCACACGTACATCGAATCGGCGTGGCTGAAACGTCCACTTTCCAGCAAAGCGGAAGCGAGCACGTCACCCAGGGCCAGAAACGCCATGGACGAGGGCACCACGAAGAACGCAATCTGCCGCAGCCCCGCATTCAACCGCCGCCGGACGACCTCTATTCCCTCGGTATCCAGTGCCGCCGCGCCGGACATTGCGGGAAGTTCCGCGGCGGAGACCGACATGCCGAACAGGCTGATCGGAAGTGTGTAGAGCAACTGCGCGCTGGCGAGTCCGGTCACGGCGCCCGTCGGCAGAAGACTCGCAAGGATCGAATCGATCCACGCGCTGACCTGCACCACCCCTCTGCTGATAAACACCGGCACGAAATTACGGCAGATGGACCGGACGTGGACGGAACCGGGATCGATTTTGAATTTCAGGCCGGACGCCAGGCGCAGAACCGCAGGAATCTGCACTCCCAGTTGCAGAATGCTGCCGGCCACCGACCCCCACGCCAGGTAGATCGCCAACCGGGGAAGCGTTGTGGACCGGCCGTAGACCACAAGCGTCGCGATCATCGCCACGTTCATCATGACGCCCGCGGCATATGGAAGAAGGAACTTGCGATGGCTGTTCAGCACGCCCAGACACCACGCGCCCATGACCAGCACCCCGGTTCCCGGAAATACGATTCGAATAATCCGGGTCGTCAACTCGCGTTTCCCGTCTTTGAAGCCAGGAGCCAGAACAGCGCTTAGAAGGGGCGCAGCAAACACGCCGGCCAGCACGAAAAGCGCGACGACCAGAAAAAGAAGGGCAGCGACCGCGCCCGCGACCCGGTCGGCTTCTTTGCGTTTTCCCTGGGCCAGCAACGACGCGTATACCGGAATGAACGAAGCGGACATCGCTCCTTCGCCCAGCAGGGTCTGAAGAAAATTGGGGATTCGAAAGGCCGAATAAAAAGCGTCGGCAGCGTCGGACTGAAGGCCGAAATAGTGCGCGATCACCCGGACACGGATCAGGCCGGTGACCCTGCTGAGCATGATGCCGAATGCCACCAGCATCGCGGATCGGCCCGTTCGGGTCATGAGAGAAGAAACGTTTCCATGCGGGGAGAGTGTACCGCACGAAAGGGTGAATTCGGGCCAGCCTCGCCTGCGGAATCCTGGAGACGACGGCCGAGGACTTTTCCCCGCCTTGGCCAAGGCGGGGTGCCGCGGAGCGGCGGGGCGGTTCGTTCAACAGAATCAATTTTTTTGAACGGCACCACCCCGGCGCTTCGCGCCACCCCTCCTCGCCGAGGAGGGGAAACCTGGGGAAACGCTTTCCTCCATGTTTTCCCCTCCGCAGTGCTACTCGTTGTTCGAGCTTTTGGCGGCCGGTTTCAGGATGAGTTTCTGCACGCGCCAGTTCAGGATTTCGGCGACGTACAGTTCGTTTTCCGAAGGGCAGGCCATCTCGTGGATCCAGCCGAACTGCCTGGGTTGACGGCCGGTTTTTCCGAGGACCCCGAGGACCTTGCCGTCCAGCGTCAGCTTATAGATGCGGCCCGGGAAGGCGTCCGACGAATAAAGGTACTGTGTCGGACCGGGTGTGATGCAGATCGACCAGGGGGCTCCGCTCTGCGCGGCGGCGGCTTCGGCGGTCGGCTGATTGCCCATCCACGGATGAGCGTCCGGCGGAATCGGAACGTCGATCTTGATTTCGTTAAGGAATCCGCCATTCGGATCGAACACCTGTATCCGGCGATTCCCGCGATCCGCAACGTAGATGTTTCCCTTCGCGTCCGCCGCAATGCTGTGGGGCGTGTTGAACTGGCTTTGACCGCGGCCGGGCTCGCCCCAGCTTTTCACCCAGTCGCCGTTTTTGTCGAACTTGGCCACGCGTGAATTGATGTACCCGTCGCTGATGAAGATATTTCCCTGCGTATCCCACGTGACATCCGTCGGCTGGCGGAACTGGCCGTCAACTGCGGGACGCGGCGGAGTCACGCGTGTCCATGGCCCTGCTTCGTCGGACGCTTCCTTCTTGCGGCCGAAGACCATCTGAACGCGGCCTTCGGGATTGAACTTGACGATCATGTCCGAGCCCTTGTCGACAGCCCAGATGTTGTCGTCCCTGTCGACTCTCACAGTGTGCGCATACGACCAGGCGTACAGGTTGTGGCCGATCTCGCGCAGGAACTTGCCGTCCGGCATGAACTCCAGCAACTGCGATGCTGTCGCGCCATAGGCAGGCCCGGTCGTGTTTCCGCGATTGAAAATGAAGATGTGGCCCTTCGAATTGACGGCGACGCCGGAAGGTTCGCCCAGATGGAGATCCGCCGGAAACTTGAAGAAGTTCGGCGCCGAGTCGAACGGGATTTCGGGTACCTGCTGGGCGAATCCCAGCATCGAGGTGCTCACCAGCAGCAGTATTGCGACGAAGAAACGCTTCACGATCGCCTCCTTGGTTGTGGGTTCAGCCGAAACCATATGCCAGGGAAGCGATCGTTTTCAAACATTACGGTCTAGAAATCGTCGTCACCATTCTCGTTGCGCGGCGCCAGAACGAAGACGCCGCCGGCCGGAACAACGATGTTCGTGAAGCTGCTCGCGCTCTGACCGTTCAGGGAAGCCGTCAGCGCGGTCCCGTCCTGTTTGAACAGATCCACGCGCACGGTCATGCTCGACGTCCCGGTATTCGCAATAACGATCTCCGTTGCCCAGCCTCCGCCCGCCGCAAACTGGGGAAGCAGGATGGATCCGGCGCCGCCAACGCCGGTCGAAATCACGGGAACGGAAGTGGAAGGCGACAGGTTCGTCACCGGCAGTGTGCTGAAATTTTTGCCGCGGAATCGCAGGCCGATGACGGACACCGGACTGGTCGACGTGATCGCCACCGTGCCCGTGACGTCCTTCGGAATCGAAGCCTCATTCGCAAACAACTCCGTGATGAACTTCGACATCTGCTGGCGCGCCGGAACGGTCATGGTGGTTGAACCGAGCGAAGTGCCGTCGTTCTTTCGCAGCGTCAGCGTCACGTTCGCGTTGGAGCTGTTCGGGTTCACGATCGCAACACCGAGATTCTTCGAAAGACGGCCGTTGCTGTCCACGAACAGGATCGCGCTGGTCGTCAGCGACGGCGGCAGGACGCCCGCCTGCGTCGCGTCCTGGCCCTGACGCATTCCAAACGTCTCGAATGCGGCCATGCTGCTCGAAGTCGAAGACGCAGTGATGACGGCGAATCCGGCCTGGATGGGCCCCTTGTCATCGTGGTCATCCCGAGAGCCTCCACGTTCCTGAGCGAAGGCCAACATCAGAGAAAAACCGATCAGAAGGACACTGAAGATCACCAAGGGTTTGCGCATAATTGATACTCCTCTACGAATTAGATGGAAGAATTCCACGGTTTTCGCCTCCCCTCGCTGACGGTCCACCGTGATCCTCTTTGTTTAGAACGGCGAATCTAAATCGAGCCGCTCATGTGAGGAGTGTTGGCAGGTCCAGGGCCAAAGATGGCTTACAATGCCTGAGCGCTATGAAGACGTATGAGATCGCCGTCATCCCCGGCGACGGCATCGGGAGGGAAGTCGTACCGGAAGGCCTCAAGGTTCTCGATGCCGTTGGCGCCGCCTTCGGCATTCGGTTTCGACTCCACCATTTCGACTGGAACTGCGAAACGTTCAAGACAACCGGACGCATGATGCCCGAAGACGGCATTGCCCGCCTCCGCGACCACGACTCGATTTTCCTCGGCGCCGTTGGTTTTCCCGGCGTGCCGGATCACGTGTCGCTTTGGGGCCTGCTGATTCCCATTCGCCGCCAGTTCGATCAATACGTCAACCTGCGCCCCGTCCGGCTGCTGGCTGGAATCACGCCTCCCATTCGCGACAGGAAACCCGGCGACATCGACTTCTGGATCGTCCGGGAAAACACCGAAGGCGAATACTCACAAATCGGCGGACGGCTGCACTCGGGAACGGAGCACGAAACCGTCGTGCAGGAAGCGATCTTCACCAGGCGCGGCACCGACCGCATCCTTCGATATGCGTTCGAACTCGCTCGAAGACTGGGCCGCGACCACGTGACGTCGGCCACAAAGTCGAACGGCATCTACTACTCGATGCCATTCTGGGATGAACGGTTCGCCGCGGTCAGCGCGGAGTATCCCGGGATTCGCGCAGACCAGTACCACATCGACATTCTGGCCGCCCGTTTCGTCATGACGCCCGAACGCTTCGACGTCGTCGTGGGAAGCAATCTGTTCGGCGACATTCTTTCCGACCTCGGACCCGGCGTCACCGGCACCATCGCGGTCGCCCCGTCGGCAAACATCAATCCCGAACGCGTCTATCCTTCCATGTTCGAACCCGTTCACGGGTCCGCGCCCGACATCGCGGGCCAGAACATTGCGAATCCGATCGGCCAGATATGGTCGGCGGCAATGATGCTCGACCATCTCGGTCACGAGGACGCCGGCAAGCGGGTGGTCCACGCCATCGAAAAAGTTCTCGGCTCACCCCGCGCTCCGCTGACCCCGGATCTCGGCGGCCATGCCACCACGCCGGAACTCGGATCGGCCATCGCTGCCGCCGTCTGATGCCTCCGATCATCAACGCTCAATCGCTATCCAAACGTTTCGGCGTCTCCCCGCTGTTCGAGAACCTCTCGTTCACGGTGAACGACGGGGACCGGATCGGCGTGATCGGACCGAATGGTTCCGGGAAGTCCACCGTCCTGCGGATTCTTGCCGGGATCCTCAACGCCGATGCCGGAGAAACGTCCATCCGGAAACGCGCGCGCGTCGGCATTGTCGAACAGAACTCGGACTTTCCTCCGGGCGCCACCGTCAACAGCGTCGCCCTGGCGGCGCTCGACCGCGGGCTCGTTCCGGAAAACGAACATGCGGCGCGGCTTGCGGAAACGCTTGGGCGGGCGGGCTTCGCCGACTTCGACGCGGCCGCAGCGGCTCTTTCCGGCGGCTGGCGCAAACGTCTGGCGATCGTCGAGGGATTGATTCAGAACCCCGACCTGCTGCTGCTTGACGAACCCACGAATCATCTCGACCTTGCAGGCATCCAATGGCTGGAAGCAGTCCTTCAGACGGCGCCGTTCGCTTGTCTGGTGGTGAGTCACGATCGATATCTTCTGGAGAACTTCGCAACCGACATCATCGAGATCAACCGATTGTTTCCGGACGGCCTTCTTCGCGTGAAGGGAAACTACGGCCGGTTTCTCGAAGTGAAGGAAGAGTTTCTCTACGCGCAGGGACAGCGGCAGGAGGCCCTCGCGAACCGCGTCCGCGGTGAAGTCGAGTGGTTGCGGCGCGGCGCGAAGGCGCGTACTTCGAAGTCCAAGGCGCGAATCGGCAAAGCGAATGAAATGATTGGAGAGCTTGCCGAACTGAGCGCTCGAACGCGCGTCCACGCCGCTCAGATCGATTTCACGGCATCCGGCCGGAAGACAAAGAAACTCATCGACCTCGAAGATATCCGGTATTCCATCGGGGGCCGCGTGTTGTTCGAGCGGCTGGACTTCACGTTGAAAGCGGGAATGCGCGTGGGCCTGGTCGGGCCCAACGGCAGCGGAAAGACGACGCTGCTGCGCCTGTTAAAGGGCGAACTTCAACCCGAATCGGGAACGATTCAAACTGCGGAACATCTCCGCATCGTGTACTTCGATCAGAACCGCCGGCTCGACCCCGGCCTCACACTGCGCCGCACCCTGGCGCCGGACAGCGATGCGGTGGTCTACCAGGAACGCGTCATCCATGTGGCTTCATGGGCGTCGCGCTTCATGTTTTCGAGCGAGGACCTGAACCAGCCGGTCGGCCGGCTCTCCGGCGGCGAGCGGGAGCGCGTTTTGATTGCGCAGTTGATGCTTCAGCCGGCCGACGTCCTGCTGCTCGACGAGCCGACCAACGATCTGGACATCCCGACGCTTGAGATTCTCGAAGAGAGCCTGCTCGAATACTCCGGGGCCCTGGTCCTGGTCACCCACGATCGATTCATGCTGGACCGCCTTTCCACGCAGTTGCTTGGATTGGACGGGCTCGGAGCAACAGGTCCGTTCGCGGACTCGGCGCAGTGGGAAGAATGGCTCCGCACGCGCACCAGGGCTGCGCCGCGCACGCCTTCGACCGACAGCCGGCCCGCCCCCGCGAAGAAAAAACTGTCGTATCTGGAAGCCCGCGAATACGCGACCCTGGAAGACCGGATTGCGCAGGCTGAAGACGACCTGCGTGTGAAACGCCTCGCGCTGGAGGATTCCGCCATCGCCAGCGATGCCGCCCGGCTTCTCGAATTATCCGCGCAGATTAACGAAGCGGAACACGCAGTCGACGCCCTCTTCGCCCGTTGGTCCGAACTCGAAAGCAAGTAACAGGGCGAGGACTTTTCCCCGCCTTGGCCAAGGCGGGGTGCCGCAAAGCGGCGGGGCGGTTCGTTCAATAAAACCAATTTCTCGAACACACCACCCCGGCGCTTCGCCACCCCTCCTCGTCGAGGAGGGGAAAACGCTTTTCCTCGATTTCGGCTTATTTGGACAGCAGTGCCTCGCTGGGGAAGGGAAAATTCATCGCCTAATTCAGTGGAAATCTCCGTATAGGTGACCGAACCGCTTGTTCCCAGGGCGGCGCCACTCGGAGTGACCTGGGACAGCGTTGGACTTCCCGCCGCGAACCACGATTCGTTCCCGTCAATCTGATCGTCCACGTTATCGCGGCCCGTGTCGTAGGCGGTGACGGTGACGAAGTAGTTTCCGGCCGCCAGGCCCGTCAGACTGTACGAGGTGACGTTGCCCGCGTCGATTGGAGAGCCGTTTCCCGTGTACGGATAACCTGCGGTGGAGAAGTAAACCTTGTAGCCGGCGACATCCGATTCCGGATTTGCGTTCCAGCGGAGCGACAACACGCCATTCGCCGCGGTCACCTGCAGCCCGGTTGGCGGCGAAACCGGCGCCCCAACGCTGGCGCCCGTCAGCGCGACGGCATAGGTCACGACGCCGCGGGAGCCGTTATCGCTGAAGTCGTAGATCGAGGACTGAATGGCGGATTCGTTCGCCGTGCCCCACCAATTGCCGCCGGCATTCAGCGCAGGCGAAGTATTCGCGTTTCCGTAGTCGAGCGTGTAGGTCGCCGTATTGTTGAACCAGTTGTTCTGGCTTGCGGATGCGGCGCCCGTATACGTGACCGATATCGCCGATGAATTGGCGTTGGCCGACCGGTTCTGTGTCACGGTGTTTCTCACGATCGAATATTCCTGGCCCGCGTTGAATGCCACACGCAAGCCGCTGTCGATCGGAGCCGCGTTTCCGCTGAAGACGTTGTTGGCGATGGTCGAATTGCCGGACGTTCCCTCGGCCCTCAGGTCGACGTAAGCGCCGCCCCCATCGACCGAGGCGTTGTTGTTGCTGATGACGTTGTTCGTGAGACTGACCGTGCCGCTGCTCGGAAAGACGAATCCCACGCCGACGCCGCCGCCGTAGCCCGCGGTTCCGACTCCGGCGGAATTCGAATTAAACACGATGATATTCCGGCTGATTGTCGCAATCCCGCCGCCGGCATTGAGGATGCCGCCGCCCGGGCTGTTGTTTCGAATCAGGTTGCCGGTGATCGTTACATTCCCGCTGTAGTTTTCCGAAATGTTGATGCCGCGCCCATTCCCTGCGATTTGATTGCCCGCCACAAGCAGGGTTCCCTGCGTGGTGTCGGCGCGGAGACCGTCACCGCCGTTGTTTGTGATGGTGTTGTTGCGCGCAGTGCCGTTGCTCAACATTCCGATGCGATAAACCTCATTGAGGATGACACCGGCATCGGCGTTATCGGCAACGGTGTTGCCGTCGAGCAGGACTGTGTTGTTGGGATAGTCGGCGGCGAGGCCGCGGGTATTCGCCCGAATCGTGCTGTTCATGATTCGCGGCGAGCTTGGCCGGTTGGCATCGAGCCTGATTTGGACGCCGGTGCCGCGATTATTGCGAACCGTCGCGAAGTTGATGAATGGCGCGGCGTCGGCCAAATAAACGGCGTAGGTGCTGCCGCCGATGTCGGCGCCGGCGTATTCGATGAGAGTATGTTCGAGGATCGAGCCGGACACGTAATTGCCATTTGCGTCGAACTGCCCATCGACGCTCGTATTGGTGAAGACGACGTAGCCCCAGTCGCCCGTACGCGGCGAGGCCGCCGCCGATGTGAACTTGACCGGCGATGCCGGCGTACCGCGTGAGACCAGAGTGCCGCTGATCACGATCACTTTGCCGGGACTGACGAGCACTTCGACGCCGGGATCGACGGTCAGCGTCGATCCCGGAGGCACGTAGGTGTTTCCGACGATTCGAATCGGACTCTGGGCGACTGCCCAGGCCGCCGTCGAAAGGACGCCGCTGATGCCGGCGGGTGGCGCGCTGCCGGTGTCGTTGAAAGTCGCCGTGACGCTTTGATTCCCGGTCATGGTCACCACGCAGGCGCCCGTTCCGGCACATCCCGATCCCGACCATCCGGCAAAAACCGAATGCGTGTCGGATGGGGTGGCGGTCAACGTCACGGTCCCGCCCCGCGCCAATGCCTGTGAACAGTCGCTGCCGCAAATGATCCCGGCCGGCGCGCTTGCGACGAGGCCGGCGGCGGTTCCGGCTTTCGCCACGGTCAGAGTCGCGGACGGCAGAGTGTTTCCTCCGCCCACGGTTGCGGTTTCTTCAATCGCATACCAGGACTCGTTTCCATCCGTCTGGTCGTTGGCGCCGTCGCGATTGGCGTCGTAAGCCGTGACCGTGACGTAATAGAGTCCGGCGGCGAGACCGGTGAGGGTGTGCGTGGTCACCGGCCCGGCGTCGACCGGGGAGGCATACACGGGACCGGCGGTTTGTCCGTAGTAAACCTTGTATCCCGCAACGTCGCTTTCAGGATTGGCGTTCCAGGTCAGCGTGAGCGTTCCATTGCCCGCCGTCACCACGAGACCGGAAGGCGGCGAAATCGGCGCGGACGTATTCGGAGCGGTCAGGATCGGCGAAACGCTGACCAGCCCGCGCGTGCCGTCATCGATGAAGTCGTGGATGATCGGAGGGATCGCGGCGGCGGACGCGGTGCCCCACCAGTTGTTCCCGGCATTGAGGACCGGCGCCGTGTTCGCATCGGTGTATGCGATCGCGGCCGCTGCGCTGTTCCCGAAGATATTGTTTTGCGCGAAGGTCATTGCCGTTGGAAATTCAACTGAGGCGGCGGGCAGATCGCTCCCGCTCGTACGGTTCTGCACGATCGTATTTGCCGTCACGGTATACGTCCCGGACAGGATCTTTCCGATCCGGATCGCGCCGTTGGCCGTTGCGGTATTTCCGGAAATCAGGTTGTTCGAAATGACGACGTTGCCGGCCGTGCCGGTACTGGGTACTGCGGATATGCCGCCCGCATCTCCCGCCGGTCCTGCGCTGGTATTTCCGCTGACCACGTTGTTCTGGATGGTGAGCGTCGCGCCGCTCATCCAGCCGTGATAGTGAATGCCGGCTCCGACGGCGCCGCCCGGCTGATCGGTGCGAGTGTTATTGACGATGATGTTGTTCTGAATCGTTGCGCCGTTGTCGTTGATTTGAACTCCGCCGCCGGGCGAATTGCCGCGGACGACGTTGCCGGTGA
The DNA here is from genome assembly GCA_023265365.1 of Acidobacteriota bacterium. Classification (GTDB taxonomy): domain Bacteria; phylum Acidobacteriota; class Terriglobia; order 20CM-2-55-15; family 20CM-2-55-15; genus JAHFTY01. The sequence goes on along the minus strand of JAHFTY010000101.1, from coordinate 3,471 downwards.
ACGTAACGGCGCCACCGATCGAGTCCACCGTCATGCCGCTCCAGTTGTTAATCATGCGGGAATTGGCAACGGTCAGCGCCGCATTCCGGTTGATGACGGCGAAGCCGGCGCCCCCATTGTTTTCGGCCGTCGTGTTACTGACGGTTGCGGTCGCGGCGCCGCCGCCTCCCGAGTAATCGTTCAAGGTAAAGCCGTCGCCTGCATTGCCGGACGCCGTGTTGTTTTCAAGGATGAGCGTGCTCCCGCGATAGGCGGCAAATAAACCCCTGCCATTCTCTTTAAGGACGCTGTTCGTCACGCGCATCGTGTACGAGCGCGCGGGATCGAAACGCAGATCGAGCCCGGTTTCGCGGTTCTTCTGAACCGTCACGCTGTTGATAAATGGCGTGGCGTCGACAATGCGAAGTGCCCACGCGCTGCCTGCGATTTCTGCGCCGCCGTACTCCACGACGGCATTTTCGACAACCGAGCCGGAAACGTACCCGTTGCTCGAATTCAATTGGGCATCGGTGCTGCTGTCCGTGAAAACGATATATCCCCAATCGCCCGCCGCCGGGTTCGCCGACGCCGATGTGAAACGAATCGGCGATGCCGCGGTACCGCGCGCGATGAGTGTCCCATTCACGGTCATCAGCGTCTTCGAAGCGAACCGCACTTCGACGCCCGGCTCGATCGTGAATGTCGTGCCCTGGGGAACCAGAACGCTGCCGATGACTTGAATCGGGCTATCGGACAAACGCCACGTCGAGCTGCTGAGAATGCCGCTGACGCCGATGGAGGGAGGCGCCACAATCTGCGTGAAAGTCGCCGTCACCGACTTGTCCGAATTCATGACAATCGAACAGACGCCGGTGCCGGTGCACGCTCCGGACCAGCCTGCAAATGTCGAATTCGCGCCGGTGGTGGCGGTCAGAATAACGGTTTCGCCGTTTCCGTACGCCTGAGAGCAATCCGAACCGCAGACGATACCGGGCAACTGGCTCAGCACGACGCCCTTGCCCGAACCGGCCGTCGTCACCGCGAGCGTGACGGATGCTGGAGTGATGGACGGGCTTTCACTTCCGACACGCACAAGTTCCTCGACACTGAACCAGGATTCATTGCCGTCGAGTTGATCCGTGGCGTTGTCGCGATTGCTGTCGTATGCCGTCACCGCCACGATGTGATTTCCAGGGGGCAAACCCGAAACCACGTCGCCGGTCACATTTCCAACGTCGACGGAGGTGGTGAACGTGTTTCTCTCCCCTGTCGTACGGTAGTGAACCCTGTAGCCCGCGACGTCCGCTTCGGGATTTGCCGCCCATGTCAGCGAAATCGTTCCCACGCCAGCCTTCGCAACCAATCCCGACGGCGGAGAAATCGGCGACGACAGGCTCGCGCCCGTGAGTGCCGTCGTGTAGGTCACCAGGCCGCGAGCGCCGTTGTCGATGAAATCGTAAATCGCAGACTGGATCGCCACGTCATTGGAGGTTCCCCACCAGTTACCCGATGCATTCAACGGAGAGGCCGTATTGGCGGTGCCGTTTTCGATCGTGTACTCCGCCGTATTGTTGAACCAGTTGTTCTGCCTGGCCGTCAGTGTCGCCTTGAAGTTCGCCGAGATTGCGGCGGCGCCGGGCGCCGTCGACCGATTCTGGGTGATCGTGTTGGCGGTGAAAAAGTAGTCGTAGTTCTGTGTCAGGTTCAGACGCGCGCCCGCGTTCCTGGGCGCCACGTTGCCCGCGAAGACGTTGTTGCGAATGCTGGCCTCGGTGGATGCATGCGTCTCGGTCCAGTCGAAGTACACGCCGCCGCCGTCCTCCTCGGCGGTGTTATTGGCGAAGATGTTGTTGCTGATTGTGGCCGCCGCGTATCCGGGGAAGCCGGACATATGCAGGCCGCCGCCCATTCCGTCGCCGCCGCGCGCGGGGCCGCCCCCATTGCGGCCGCTCGGGAGAATACCGCGTTGATGCGTGTTGAAGATCACGATGTTTCTGCTGATCACCACGGCGCCGTCCGGAGCGACGACCATTCCGCCCAGCGGCTGATTGTTCTGCACCAGGTTGCCCGTGATTGTCAGATTTGCGTTGTAGTTGTCCGTGATGTCGATGCCGCGGCTGTTGCCGGCGAAACGGTTGTTCGAGATCTCGATGGATCCATTGTTAACGGCGCGCAACCCTTCGCCGCCGTTCTGCGAGACCAGGTTGTTGCGCACCGTCGCCGTGCCGTCGGAGGCCGACTCGTTCAAAACGATGCCGTCTTCCGTGTTGGCAGAGATTGTATTGCCGTCCAGCAGGATGCTGTTTCCCGGAATCAACGCATAAATGCCGCGAGTATTGTTGGCGATCGTCGAATTCGCGATGCGCGGCGAACTGGGCCGCGTTCGATCGAGCGGGACGTAAATTCCAGTGCCGTTATTGTTGTTGATGGTTGTCAGGTTGATGAACGGCGCCGCGTCCGACAGCCGGAGGGCAGCGGCCCCGGCCCCCAGGTCCGCGCCGGCATATTCGATGACGGCGTTTTCAAGAATCGATCCTGAAACGTAGTTGCCGTTCGAATCGAACTGAGCGTCCACACTGGTGTCCGTGAAAACGATCCCGCCCCAGTCACCGGCTTTTGGAACGAACGACTGCGACGTGAATCGAATCTTGCCGGACGGGGTGCCGCGCGCCACGAGCAATCCGTTGACGACGATCACGGTCCTGGGTTTCGTGCCGAGAATCACGCCCGGCTCGAGCGCCAGCTTCACGTTCGAAGAGACCAGAAGGTTTCCGCTCAGCGTGTGCGGCGTGTCGGCAGCGCGCAGTGTGAGATCGCTCGTGAGGATTCCCTGGAGGCCGCCGCGATTGACAACCGTCAGGGTGGCGGCGGTTCCGCCGCCGGGCAGCGGTGGAACGGTGAGAACGATCGTTTCGGTGTCCTGGACCTGAAAATCGGTCACGAAGGCGCCCGAGGCAATGACGATGGATTCGGGCGCAAAGTTCTTTCCTCGGATCGTCACGCGGGCGCCGCTCACGGGCGCGGGTGTCACCGTGTCGATCTGCGGCGGTCCATAACCGATTTCATCCAACCCGTGATCGCGGTCGGTCACCACCACCTTGCCTGTTGCGGTCACCGTAACGCCTTTGGGGTTCTTGACCGTGTTCGATTGATTGGCATCCACGACCGAGCCGTTGGTCAGGATCGTCTTGACGCCGTTGTCCGGTTCCGTCACATAGATGTTGCCTGCCTGATCGACCGCAACTCCGGTCGGCCGGTCGAAACGCAGTTGGAGGTTCGAATCGTTCGTCACGGAATAGCGCTTGGCGTCCGCGATCGCGGCGGCGCTGGCCGCGCCGGCCGCCAGGGTCTCCACTTCACCCGACGTGCGAAGACGGCGAATCACTCCGTTCCCGGTATCCGCAACGAGCAGGCGGGCCACCGGCGGCGCGCTGCCGACGCGAAACAGGTCGAGCTGCCGGGCGAGCCGCTCCGTTTCGATCGAGATGCCCA